>JAWOHV010000255.1:0-12447 GCA_046484965.1 Prochlorococcaceae cyanobacterium | reverse complement strand
CGCCCCTGCCGCCGCTGCCGAGCCCGTAGCAGGGACCGATCAGGAGAAGGGACCAATCAGAACAGTCGATCCGGCGTCGATCGGCCGCTCTGGGGTTGATAGGGAACAAATGGCACGCCCGAGCCCTTGAAGTTGAAATCGTTGAGCTTGACGCGCACACCCCCGATTTGCTCGTAGGGGCTGTAAAAAACGCCGATTTCATAGGCGCGTCGTTGCCAGCGCACCTCAACGTAGGAGTTGGTGATATCTCCGTAGAACTCGGAATTGGAGTCGATGTTGAATCCAACGCCGCCACTGAACACCAGCGGCCCAACGATCTGCTGGGTGAGGCCGATGCCCAGGGTGCCCAGATCCACGGCTCGGTCGAAGCCCAGCGGGCTGACGCCCTGGCGCAGGGTGCCGCCTGCCGTAACCGTGAGCTGGGTGTAGTCCAGAAAGGGTTTTGTGAAATGGCCCAGGGTCAGGGTGGGTCCGCCTGAAAGGCTGAGGGTGTTCTGGTTGGTGCCATCGCCGTAATAGGCCAGGCTGGTGTTCAGATTGCTGTTCAGGCTCAGGCCGGGAATGATGGGCGCCGCTGTGTTCTGGTTGGCTTCGCCCTGGTTGGGGCCAGGCGCTAGGGGTTTGCCCGTCCAGAGGGGCAGGGAGCTGTTCAGGGCGGCATAGAGATTGCCGCGCCAGAGGTCGGCCAGATTGTCGCTCTGAAACTGGTTGGCCTGGTAGTTGCCCACGCCGATTCGCCAGTAATAGCCATTATTCAGTCGGCCCCAGGTTGGCAGCTTGCCCCGGTCTTCCAGGGAGATGCCGTAGGCGCTGTAGACATCCTGTTCACCGAGGGATCCATTCCAGATCCGA
Source organism: Prochlorococcaceae cyanobacterium (assembly GCA_046484965.1). GTDB lineage: Bacteria > Cyanobacteriota > Cyanobacteriia > PCC-6307 > Cyanobiaceae > JAWOHV01. The sequence continues at coordinate 11,595 of JAWOHV010000255.1, read as the reverse complement.
TAGCGATAGGCGCCAAACAGGCGAAGGGTGCTCTTGCCGAGCAGCGGCAGTTTGAGACTGCGCCGCAGGCTGCCCCAGCTGCGGGTGCCATTGGCAATGTTGTCGGGATTGAAGGTCGACATGTCGAGGGTGGCATCGGCTGCAAAGCCGGCCACAGGCAGGTTCAGCTTGGCCACCAGGCCGAACAGATCTCCTGTTTGGGCCGGTTGGGTGGAGGCAGAATCGCCCGGAGCGGCGCCGGGCAGTATGTAGCTGTCGGTGACGCCATTGATGGCTCTCTGGGAAAGGAACTGTGGCTGAAGTTGCAGGCTTCCGGAGCGCCCGATTTTGATCGGGTTCAGGTTGTATCCCACGAAACGGCCATCGCGGTCTTCGCCGTCACTTTCGAGAACCCAGCGGTTATCCACTTCCTCCTGTTTGCGGAAGCGTTGTTTACGGCTCACCGGGATAGGCAGGCGGTCTTCCAGGAAGAGGCGGTTTCGCTTCGATTCGATCATTGTGTCGCCGTTGGCGCTCTGGTAGGCCAGCACGTCTTCGGTGTCCAACCACGACTGGGCCGGTGTGTAGGGGTCGTTGGTGAAGCCGGCACGGTCGGCCCGCCACTGGTTGTTGTTGATTTCGATGCGTGCCGCCTGGAAGCGCCAGCGGCTGATTGAGCCCGATACCAGCTGGCGGCCTTCCTTGCTGCGGAACTCCTTCAGCTGGGATGGAGCGGCACCGCTGAACTGTGCTTCGTTGCTCGTGAACGAGAAATCGCTGACGCCCCTGCGGCGTTGGGCCGTGAGCGACTGCTGAAACTGCACATCGCTCACCCGCTGATTGATGCTGGCCACGGCCGCATCCCGCTGCCGTTCCTGGCTACGGGCGCGCTGCCAGAGCTTGCCCTTGGCCTGGCTGGCGCCGCTGGCATCCGTCGCTGCGGGCTGCTCTGCTGGTGCGGCGCCAGGGGCGTCCTTGTTGGCCTCCATGGCCACGTTGTTGAGGCGATCTGGCAGCACAGGGGTGGGCCCCGGTGGGTTGGATGGCGCGTTGCTGCAACCGATCGGCGGCGGCAGCTCCGCCTTGCGGCGTGGCGGGGCGTCGCTGCCGAAGCGGTAACGCATCCCCATCAGATAGCCATTGCTGCCCTCACGCACATCGCTGTAGACCCCAAAGGCCCCGGAGCGGTGGTGGATGCGGCCCACCAGCGACCATTGGGGAGCCACCAGAGCCTCCACCTCAAAGGCCAGATAGTTGAGGAATTGGCTGTAGTTCTTGCGGAAGGTTTTCTCGTAGAAGCTCACTTCGCTGTTGAGGCTGACGCCTTCCACGAACGCCACACTCAGCCACGGTTGCAGCCAGGCCCGCAGGCCAAGACCGGTGGTGAGCTCCGCAAAGCTCTGGGCTGGATTGAGGCTGCCCGGATCGCTTTGGTTGAAGCCTCCGCCGGCTTGGGGCCAGGCCTTGTGGCCGATCAAGTTGGCATCGATCTCGAGGGCGAAGGGACCACCGTCGATCAACCGCCGCTGCAGGCCGATGCCACCGATCGCTTCCGGTCTGGGGGTGCCCTGGAAGAGGAAGGTCTCGCCGAATTCGGAATCCACCATCTGGCCGCCCCAGGCCGTTATCGCCCAGGGGTAGGGGTGCCAGTTGGGGAGGGCCGGCAGCAGCGGCGGGCAGGCCATCGGCTGCGCCTCCGGCAGCTCGGGGGGCGGCATCGTGTTGATGTCGAGATCCTGCTGGCTGCTGTCGAGATCGAGAACCCCATACACGTCTTCCATCTCGCCGCTGCCCTCGATCAGGCTGAAGCGCAGACGGCTGGCCTGCAGGTACTGGCTGCCCCGCTGGAAGCGGATGCGGCCGTAGGCGTAGATCGTGCGGCTTTCGCTGGCGTATTCCAGGCGGTCGGCCAGCAGCCGCCCTCCCGCCAGCACGGCACTGACATTGCCGGTGGCCAGCAGGCGCTTCAGCTGGTTGTCGTAGGTCTGCTGGTCGGCGCGGAGCTCAACCTCTCGCGGCATCTGGCCTGGCGCCTCAGGCTCCGGCAGGGCATCCGCAGACTCCAACCTTGCAGCAGGCGGTGTTTCGGCAGCTGGTTCAGCCGTTAATTCAGAAGCTGGTTCAGCAGTTAATTCAGCAGGCGAATCGGTTGCGGACGCCTCGGCTGGCGGCGCTGCCTGGGCCCCATGCAGCCAGAACCAGGTGCCAAGTCCCAGCAGGCAGGAGGCCCCCGGGGACCATGGCCTTGGCCGATGCAGGGGAGCCACCGTGGATCGCAATCGGCCAGATCCTGCCATGGGGTTCCCCCGGCTCAGGGCTCGGCGGGCCGGTTGGAGCAACCGGCTTCTCCAGCGGTGGGGGTGCTTGGGGGTTGGTCCCGTGAACGGCTATTTCAGTCTTCGAGATCCTTGCGGCTGGGGGTGCGGGTCGGGTCGCTGGCCAGGAAGCCGAACACAAAGATCCCGATAAAGAAGAAAACGACCGAGTAAACGGAGATCTTGAGGGCGAGCATGGTCTGTCCGGCGGGTGACAGGGAATGACAGGCGCCGGTTTGGGCCGGGTCGACCCTGCGGCAGCCGCATCATCCTATGGGGCCTGGTTGGCCAGAAACGATGTCGAAGGGCCCGCAGCAGGAGCTTCACCGGTGGATTGAAACGTTTCAGTCACGCTCGCTTCTCGATCTGCAGCCTCTTTGGCGCTGCCGCTACCCCGATGGCTCCCTGCGCCCAGCCCTCCAACACCCCTGGGGGGCAGCCCATCGCCCCGATTGGTCGGCCCGGGGCCTGATCATCTGGCCAAGGGGCGGTCAGTGGTGGGACCTGCGCTGGAGGCTCGACTGTCCGGCGGCCTGGCGGCGCTCGCCGCCCCCGGCAGCCAGCGCCCGGCTGGCGCTGCGCTGGTGGGCCGATGCGGCTGAGCTGGTCGTTGATGGGGTGCCGGTGCGCTCTGGCGATCTGTTTGACACCGCCTGTCGCTGGGCCCTGCCGCCCAGCTGGTGGCAGGGCCAGAGCCTGGAGCTGCAGCTGCGCCTGCGCAGTCCGCTCCACGACGACGGGGCCCTGATGCTGAGCCGGATTGAGCTGGAGCCGCCGCCGGCTGACGATCCAGGCGGGATTCTGCTGGCCACCGAACTGGAGCTGGCCCTGCTGCGGCTGGCCGCTCCCGATAGCCCGGAGGCGGCAGCGGCGGAGCTGGCCGCGGCCCTGGCGCCGCTCAATCCGTCCACCGCCGACCCCAGGGAGCTGCGCCGCCTGCTGCTTCGCCACGCCGCCCCGGCGCCGGGGGTGGTGCATCTGCTCGGCCATGCCCATCTCGACCTGGCCTGGCTCTGGCCGGTGGCGGACACCTGGCAGGCGGCAGAGCGCACCTTCGCCTCGGCCCTCGAGCTGATCGAGCGCTTCGAGGAGCTGCATTTCGGCCATTCCACCCCGGCGCTCTACGCCTGGCTGGAGATCAATCGCCCCAGCCTGTTCGCCCGGATCCGCCGGGCCATGCAGCATGGGCGCTGGGAACCGCTGAACGGGCCCTGGGTGGAAAGCGACTGCGTGCTGATCAGCACCGCTTCGCTGTGGCACCAGTTCCGCCAAGGCCAGCTCTACAGCCGCTCCCGCTTCCCCGAATGGGAGCACAGGCTCTGCTGGTTGCCGGACAGCTTCGGTTTCGCGGCCGGCCTGCCGGCGGTGGCCCAGGCCACGGGCGTGCGTTGGTTCTGCACCCACAAGCTGGCCTGGAATGCCACCAATCCCTTTCCCCACAGGTTGTTCCGCTGGCGCAGCCGCTGCGGCGCCGAGCTGCTGGCCCTGTTCACCGCCCCGATCGGCACGGATGGCGACCCATTGGCGATCGAGCGCCATCGGCTCGACTGGCGGCGGGTGAGCGGTGTCAGCGAGGCCCTCTGGCTGCCGGGGGTGGGAGACCATGGCGGCGGCCCCACCGCCGAGATGCTCGAGCAGCTGCGCCTCTGGGCCGAGCAACCGCTGGCGGCGCCGCAGCGGCATGGCAGCGTGCGCGCTTACCTGGCGGCGTTGGAGCCCGAAGCCCCTGGGCTGCCGGTCTGGCGAGATGAGCTCTACCTGGAGCTGCACCGCGGTTGCGCCACCTCCCGCCCCGATCAGAAGCGCCACAACCGCAGCCTCGAGCGCCTGCTGCGGGAGGCTGAGCTGGCCAAAGTGCTGGCCCAGGTGCTGGCCGGCCCGCTGCCGGCATCCGCCCTGCTCCCAGAGGCCGATGAGCATGCTTCGGGCTGGCCGGCGCTGCTGTTTCAGCAGTTCCACGACATCCTGCCTGGCACCTCGATACCCGAGGTTTTCGAGCAGGCGGAGCCGGCCTGGCGCCGGGCCAGGCGCCAGGCCGCCCAGGCACGGGATGGGGCCCTGCGCTGCTGGCTGGCTGGCAGGTCGCCCCAGTCGAGCTGCGCTGCCGGCACGGTGCAGCCCTGGTGGGTGGTGCAGCTGCAGCCCCATGCGGCGGCCCGCCCCACCGTGCGCCTGCCCGCCGGCCTCTGGTCGGCAGCAGGCCTTCCTCTGGCGCAGCAGCCGGCTGCGGCTGGGGGCGTTTGGCTGCAGCTGCCGCCGCTGGCGGGCATCACTGCCCTGCCTCTGGAGCGGCGCTTGCCGGCTGCGCTGGCCGCGGGCGCCGCGGGCCCCGCAGCTGGGGCCCTGCCGCTTGTGGAAGCCCCGGTGCTACTGGAATGCCTCGATGCGGCAACCGGACGCTGGCGTCTGGCCAACGGTTTGGTGAGTGTGGAGCTGGGCCCGCAGGGCATTGAGCAGCTGGCCGATGCCACGGGCCGGCCGCTGCTGGCGGGGCCCCTGGAACTGCGGCGCTGGCGTGATCAGGGTGAGTTCTGGGATGCCTGGGATCTGGCCGGTGATTACCGCGACCAGCCGCTGCCTTTGCAGTGGCAGGGGCAGGGGCCGCCCGAGCTGCTGGAGCAGGGCCCCCTATGCGCCCGCTTCCTGATGCGGGGCCTCTGTGGCTGCAGCGCCCTGCGGCTTGAGGGGCGGCTGCTGGCCGGCACGGCCTGGCTGGAGCTGATCATTTCGCTCGACTGGCGGCAGCGCCACGAACTGCTGCGCCTGGAGCTGCCCCTGGCGGGGCGGGGGCAGCGCCTGGCCGCCGACACCAGCGGTGGAGTGCTGGAGCGCCCGGCCCAGGCCCGCACCCCCCGGGAGGCCAGCCGTTGGGAGGTGCCTGTGATCAGCTGGTGTGCGCTCCAGGCTGATCAGGCCGGGCTGGCGGTGCTCCTCGATGGGCCCCAGGGGGTTTCGGCTAGCCCCGAACGCCTCGGGATCTCGCTGTTGCGCTCTCCCACCTGGCCCGACCCCGGCGCCGACAATGGCTGGCAGCGCCTGCGCCTGGCCCTGCTGCCCTGTTCCGGCGGCTGGCGGCCGGCCAAGGTTCCGCAGCAGGCCCTGCGCTTCCGAGAGCCCCTCTGGTGCCGGCCGCAGCAGGGTGCGCAGCAGGAGCTGCAGCAGGCCTGGCCACCCCTGGCCGAGGGCCTGCAGCTGCTGGGGCTGCGGCCCCGCGGCGATGGGGCTGCCCAGGGGGCAACTCTGGCGGTGCAGAACCTCACTCCCTGCCGCCGCTGGCTCACCCTTCCCGGCGGCTGGCGGCTGCTGGCCCGGGTGGATGGCCTGGGTCAGCCGTTAGCCCAGCCGCAGGGCCAGGACCCCCTGGCCATCCGCCCCTGGGAGCTGGCCTTCTGGCATCTGGATCGGCAGATCCCGGCGAGCGATTCGTTGCCGTGGGCTCAGTCGTCGTGATCGTCGAAGGGATCGCTCAGCCGCTTAGAGGGCGGGCCGAAGGCCATGTAGATCCCGAAGCCGGTGAGCCCCAGCAGGGCGGCCAGCATGGCCAGGGCCACCGAGAGGGCTGGGGAGGGGGAAGAGGTGGGATCCATGGGAGCCGGCGCCGTGGCCGGAGTCAGGTGGTGGGACCAATTGGCACCGGTTGGCACCGCTTGGCGTCGTGCGAGTGCGTCACAACTCTCGACGGGCCGGAACGGTGCGGCCACCATGGACCCTAAAGTAACAACAGCAAATCCTTGCTAGGGAGGTCCCAGCTGCCATGGCTCAACGCACCCGCCTGGGGAATCTGCTGCGCCCATTGAATTCCGAGTACGGCAAGGTGGTGCCGGGCTGGGGCACCACTCCCGTGATGGGCGTGATCATGGCCCTGTTCCTGGTCTTCCTGCTGGTGATTCTGCAGCTCTACAACAAGTCGCTGATCCTTGAAGGGATCAACGTCAACTGGAACGGTGCGGGCTGACGTCCGCGCCTTGCCCCCCTCACCATGAACATCTTCGGCATTGGTCTGCCCGAGATGGCGGTCATTGCCGCCATCGGCTTGCTGGTTTTCGGGCCCAAGCGGCTTCCTGAGCTCGGTAAGACCCTCGGCCGCACGATCCGGGGTTTCCAATCGGCCTCCCAGGAGTTCGAGAAGGAGTTCCGCGGCGCCATTGCCACGGTCAATGAGGAGGCCCTCATTGCAGAAAGGCCATCGCCTGACAGCCAGTCGGGGGTTGCTCCGGAGCTGAGTTCCGCCAATGCCGTTCTGCCTGCTGCTAGCTCCTCCCCCGGCCCAACCGATCAGCTAGCCCCCACGGCAAGCACCTCTGCTGAAAGCACACCGGCTCCCCCTGCGAGCTGAGCGCCTCGAGTCAGCCGCCATGGCCCCAGATCACCAGGGCGATCTCCGTTTGGTGGTGGGGCTGGGCAATCCCGGCTCGCGCTATGCAGGAACACGCCACAACGTGGGCTTCATGGTTCTTGAGCGCCTGGCGGCTCGGAATCAGGTTTCCTTCCGCCAGCAGCCCAAGCTGGCTGGGCTGCTGGCCGAGCTGGGCACGGGCGATCAGCGCCTGAGGCTGCTGATGCCCCAAACGTTCATGAATGAAAGCGGCCGCTCGATTCGCTCGGCCCTCGACTGGTTCAACCTGCAGCCTGAACAGATGCTGGTGCTGGTGGACGACATGGACCTGCCGCTCGGCAGGCTGCGCCTGCGTGCCTCGGGCAGCGCTGGAGGACACAACGGCCTGCGCAGCACGATCGCCCACCTCGGCAGCGAGGCCTTCCCTCGGTTGCGCATCGGCATCGGTGCCCCCGCCAGTGATCCCCAGGCGCGGCGCGAGCAGACCGTTTCCCATGTGCTCGGCCGTTTTCGCCGCGAGGAAGAGCCGTTGCTTGATGCCGTGCTGGATGAGGCCTTGGCTGGCATCTCCCTGGTCCAGCGCCTGGGGGTCGAGCGGGCCGGTAACCGCGTGAACAGTTTTAGGCCCGATCAGGCCCCAGCCTGACTCTGGTGCTGCCCCCACCCCCCACCTGCTGCTGTTCCTTCCCACTCCCCCTCCCCCTCCCTGCCGCTGCTGTGAGCCGCTTGCCCACCACCACCGCCCAGCTGCGGGTGCTCCGCCAGAGCTTCAGCAGCCGCCTGCTGGAGGGCGAGGTGTCGGCCGCGGGCTTCCACTGGACGTTCCGCTGGGCCTTTGATCGGGGCGAGCTGCTGGTGGAGCCCTCCCTGGGCCGTGCCCTGATTCAAGACGCCCTGCTGCGCTTCCTGCTCAAGGCTGATTACCAGCTCGAACCAGGCGGCGACTATGCCTTCACGGTGAGGGCCCGCTTCTAGCCCCCTCAATCGAGCATCCGCCCCAGGTGCCGTTCCAGCAGCAGCCTGGCCACCACATCGTCGATATCCCGCGGCGGCAGCCGCAGCCCCCTGGGCAACAGGCGCCGCCAACCCCGGGGCGGTTCCAGCTGCCAGTAGCGCTGGCGGGCGGCCAGCGTGGTGCCTGCTTCGGGCACGATCTGAAGCGGCGCCACCAGGGCCAGCGCTTGGCGCCACTGCTTGCTGCCAGTGCCATCACCCAGCAGGATCGCCGCCAGGCCTTCGCGGCGCTGCCACACCTCCACCTGGTTCAGGGCCTGGCTTGCAGGTACCACAACCGATTCCACCACCCTCTGGCGTTGGCAGTCGGTGAGGGCCAGGCCACATTTGCTGCGGCCAGGATCGAAGCCCAGCAGCGGTCCGTTGGCCTTGGAACCGTTGCCAGGGGCGGCAGCTGGAACCTTCATGGCCGTGTTGGTTTGCTTTGGGCAGGGCCAACGACCCGCAGCTCCACAATGATCGGATCGGGAGTCTCGGCGGCCTGTACGGCCACGGCCTCCAGGCGGATGCTCTGGCCAGCAGGTTGGTCACTGAGCTCGCGGCTGAGGAGGTTCACGGCCGCGGCATCGAACTGCAGCCCGTCGGCCAGGGAGCCCTGCTTCTGGGCCCAGGCGTAGGTGGCCGCCAGCAGCAGATTGAGGCGGCTGCGCACCTGCTCGGGCTTGCGTTCGTCGGCCTCGAGGCTGGTGGTGGCCATCACTTCACCGCGGCGCAGCACGGGGCGGTTGGGGCGCAGATCCGGGAAGGCCAGCACCTGCTTCTCGCCCCTGAGCACATTGGCCGCCGAGAGGATGCTCACCACCCAGGATCCCTTGCGGGCCAGCAGGGTTTCCAGTTTGGCGATGTCCCCCTTGGAAACCAGCACGATCTGGCGGTTCGCCGGTTGGCCTGGCAGCACGCGCTGGAAGGCCATCAGGTTGGCCTGCTGCAGCAGCGCATCGATCACCTCCCGGGCCTGCTCGGGACGCTGCAGGCTCACCTTGGCGCTGGCCAGCGGCTGGCCGCTGCTGATCGCCACATCGCCACGGCGCAGGGCGATCAGATTGGTTTCCAGCGACTTGAGTTCGGCTTCACCGGCGCTGATCTTGCTGCGAACGCCGGCCAGCTCGCTCTCGGTGCGGCGGATGTCCTGGTCGCGGGCGCGCACGTCGCGGCTGAGCCGCTGCCGTTCCTGCTCCAGCCTGGAGCGCTGGTCCTGCAGGGGCTTGAGCTCCTGACGCAGCCGCTGGGCCCGGTCCTCGGCCTGTTGGCGCTGCTGCTGGGCCTGCTGGCGCTGCCGCTGGGCCTGCTGCCCGCCTGCAATGGCCTGTTGCCTGGCCTGCTCCGCCAGGGCCAGTTGGGCGTTCTTCTCCTCCACCTGCTTGCGGCTGAGGGCCAGCTTCTGCTCGAGCTGATCGAGTTCAAAGAGGCCGCGCCGCAGCCGCTCGCTCACCAGCAACATCAGGCCCAGGGAGATCGCGCTGATCAAGATGCCCGTGAGCACTGTTATGAGCACAGCGGTCTGGCGGGGGCGCAGGTTGAACAGGCTGAGCCGGGCCTTGCCCACCCGGCTGCCGAGCCGATCGCCCAGGGTGGCCAGGATGCCCCCCAGCGCCAGCAGCGCAACGATCAGAAGCCAGCCCGACAACACCCTCTGCCACCCTCAGGCACTGGTGACAGTAGCCGTGGTCACCTAGCTGAATCGCTTCGCCAGGGCGATCGGATCGAAGACGGTGATTTTCTTGCGGTCGATCTGCACCAGCCCTGCATTGCGCAGATCTCCCAGCAGCCGGGTGATCGTGACGCGGGTGGAGCCGATCGCCTCGGCAATCGCCTGGTGGGAAAGCCTCAGATCGATGGTGATGCCCTCATTGCCGGGCACCCCGAAATCCCGGCACAGCACCAGCAGGAAGCTCACCAGGCGCGAAGACATGTCGCGGTGGGTCAGCGTTTCGATCATCGTTTCGGTCTGCAGGATGCGCGACGAGAGACCCTGCAGCAGCAGCAGGCCGACGCTGGCGTCCTGCTCGATCGCCCGCCGCACCGATGTGGCCGGGGCGGTGATCATCTCCACGCGGGTGAAGGCAATCGCGTGATAGAAGCGATCCGATCGCTGACCCGTGAGCAGGGAGAGCACGCCGAAGAGGCTGTTCTCGCGAAGCAGGGCCACCGTGATCTCCTCGCCGGATTCGTAGACCCGCGACAGGCGCACGGCACCGCGACGCAACAGATAAACCTTCTCGGCGGGATCGCCTGGGAAAAAGATGGTTTTGCCCCGCTCCACCGATTCCACGCTGCTTCCGGCCAGCCCGCGCATCACATCCAGCAGGGTGGGCTGGAGAGGGCCACCGCTAGCTGCCGGAGTGCCGCCGGCCGGGGGGGTGGGGTAGCGGCTGAAGCCGCGTGTGGCACCAACCATCACGGCGGGGCAGCTGCAGGGAAGCTAAGGATCGTGCCACCTCGCCCATGTAGCCGTTGTCACTATCTGCCACGGCCCGGGGAGTGGCAGTGGCAGTTGCAGCGGCCGGGGCGCTGGCCGCTGCTGGATGGGGTACATCTGTTCGCGCTAGGGATGGTGGTCTGCGGTTGATTTCGACCCGGATGCCGCTAGATTCGGATCCGTGGTGCCGGGATGGAATCCAGGGCCCGTTCCATCCATCCCCCTTCCCGTGCAACGGGTTTCCATGGCCGTCAGCCTGCTTGATCATCGCCAGAACCGCCATCTCCGCCTGGTTTCCCAGCAGGAGGGTTTGCTCCAGGTTCACACCGCCCCCTTCCGAGGCAGTTTCGGCAGTGTCTTCAGTCAGGCCCTGCGCGCCGCCGGACTCGGCAGTGAGGTGGTGATCTGTCAGTTCCTCAAGGGGGGCGTTGATCAGGGGGTGGAGAGGGGGCTGCGTCTATGCGGCCGTCTGCAGTGGCTGCGCCCCGACGTGCCTCGTTGCCTCGATCAGGGCAGCGGCGACGAGTTCGAGCTGCGGGCCGTGCGCGAGATCTGGGACCACACCTGCAGTCTGATCGAGGCTGGCAGCGCTGATCTGATGGTGCTCGATGAGCTGGGCCTGGCGATCGAGCTTGGCTATCTCGATCTGGCCGAGGTTGCGGCCAGCCTGGAGAGCCGCGCTCCCCATCTGGATGTCATTCTGACCGGGCCGGCGATGCCGGCCAGCCTGATGGCCATGGCTGATCAGGTAACCCAGCTCCGCCGCGGTCTCTAGCCGCATCCCCCGATGCTCAAGAACGACCGCTGGATCAACGAGCAGGCTGCGGCCGGGATGCTGCAGCCGTTTCAGTCGACCTTGGTGCGTCATCTGGAGCCCGAAAGCCAGGCTTCGCCGGTGCTCAGCTTTGGCTGCTCCTCCTATGGCTACGACCTGCGGCTCTCGGCCAAGGAATTTCTGATCTTTCGGCACGTGCCCGGCACGGTGATGAACCCGAAGCGGTTCAATCCCGCCAACCTCGAGCCGGCATCCCTGCATCAGGATGAGGACGGCGCCTATTTCATCCTGCCGGCCCATTCCTACGGCCTGGGGGTGGCGCTCGAGAAGATGAAGGTGCCGCCAAACATCACTGTCATTTGCCTAGGTAAGAGCACCTACGCCAGGCTTGGCATCATCGTTAACACCACTCCGGCTGAGGCCAGCTGGGAGGGCCATCTCACCCTTGAGTTCAGCAATTCTTCAGGCGCCGATTGCCGCATCTATGCCAACGAGGGCATCTGCCAGTTGCTCTTTTTCGAGGGGGATCCCTGCGAGACGACCTACCAGGATCGGGCCGGTAAATATCAGCACCAGCCCGAGCGGGTAACGCTGGCCAAGGTGTAGGGCTAAGCGAGGTTTCGGGCGCAAAAATGTTGCGGCCGATCTCAGGGGGCCAGCCGTGCCTTGTGCAGCCTGCTCTTTTCGTACCACTCGGCGAACTGGGGAGTCCACGCCTGCAGATGGGGCCAGATCAGGTCGCAGAGCTCGCGGATTT
>JAWOHV010000163.1:0-2893 GCA_046484965.1 Prochlorococcaceae cyanobacterium | reverse complement strand
TCCAGGTTCACCATCGAGGTGCCGCTGCCAAACACCCGGCCCAGGCCGATGGTGGAGGGGGCGTGGCAGAGATCGGAGCAGTCGGCCAGGTTGTTGGAGCCGAGGGCACGCAGCAGCAGCTGGAGCAGGTAGGCGGCCTCGTTGGAGGAGCGGCCAGAGCTGTAGGAGGCCACCCGTTCGGGCGCCGGCGTGCGGAACGCCTCGGCAACCAGCCCGTGCACCTCCTCCCAGCTGATCGGCTCGTAGTGCGTGCTGCCGGCGCGATGGATCAGGGGCCGATCGAGCCGCCCCAGCCGGTCGCAGGCCGCGGAGCTGAGCTGCTGCAGCTCGGCCAGGCTGCGGCCGGCGAACACCTCAGCGGGCACCGCCGGCTGCAGCTCGGCGCCGATCGCCTCCACACTCTTGAGGCAGCGCTGCAGCGGCTCGCCCAGCTCATCGCGGAAGCCACCGTTCTGGCCGCCGGTGCCCCAGGCGCACGACAGGCAGGCGCTCTTGTGGTTGAGCGTCTGCCAGAGGCGCAAGCCCGTGGGCGAGAGGGTGGCGCGGGCCCAGCCGTCGATCAGGGGCCAGCCGCCACCGCTGCCGGCGTCTTCCGGCGCCGCTGGCGGCGTGTCAGAGGCCGGGTCGGGATCGGTGGACGCCATGGCCGCAGCTGCCGGAGTGCTTTCCAGTTAAGGAGTGGCAGCTGCCCGGTTGGGGTCGCGGAGCACCAGCGGGGGCGGGGAATCCTGAACCTGTGCCGCCTCCCATCGATGAACATCCCAAGCCGACCGGCCGGCCTGATCCAGCGCTACCGCGAGGAGCTGCAGGTGCGGCATTACGCCCGCCGCACGGTGAAGACGTATGAGCAGTGGCTCAGGAGGTTTCTGCGCTTTCACGGGCTGCGCCACCCGAGGGAGATGGGCAGCGCCGAGGTGAACGCATTCCTCAGCCATCTTGCAGTGGATCTGCAGGTGAGCCCATCCACGCAGAACCAGGCTCTGGCGGCGCTGCAGCGACTGCAAGGTGCCAAGGCGCTGGTGGCGGGCCTGCTCTACGGCAGCGGCCTGCGGCTGATGGAAGCGTTGCGGCTGCGGGTGCATGACCTGGACTTCAGCCAGCATGAACTAACAGTGCACGACGGGAAGGGCGGCAAGGACCGACGCACCCTGCTGCCACGTCTGGTGGCGGAGCAGCTGCACAGCCATCTGGCGGAGGTGCGCATGATCCACCAGCGTGATCTGGCCGATGGATGGGGACGGGTGCAACTACCCCATGCCCTCGCCCGCAAGTATCCGAATGCGCCTGTGGAATGGGGTTGGCAGTGGGTTTTCCCCCAACACAGCCGCTGGTGCAATCCAGCCACCGGTGAACAGGGCCGCCACCACCTGGATCCCAGCCTGATCCAGAAGGCGGTGCGCCAGGCAGTGTTGGCTGCTGGGATCAGCAAACCGGCCACCTGCCATACCTTTCGGCATTCTTTTGCAACCCACCTGCTGGAGCGCGGAAAGGACATCCGCACGATTCAGGAGCTACTCGGGCATAGCGACGTGAAGACCACGATGATCTACACCCACGTACTGAATCGAGGTCACCTCGGCGTCGCCAGCCCTGCCGACCTGCTGTGAGACTGTGACAAGGTGTACAGATGAATATCAGATCCGTATAAGATGCCAAACATCCACAAACCAATCGGCCCAATCCGAGACGCCTCAGTTGATTTGGCCGCCACAACTCGGTGGGCTTTCGCAGCTTAGACCGACAAACTCCATCGGGGATTGGCGGATACCGGACCCGCCCATTTAGCGTTGAACTAAGCCGCTACGCGGCAGATTCCAACAGCCAATTATAGACCAGCACCTGTCAGGGCCTTCCATTGCGTCGCCATTGCGACCAGCCGACTGCGGCTGAGTGCGGCGGTTGGCTGCGCCTCAATGCCACAGAGCCAGCAGAGAAAGACACTGAGGAATGCGCATCCATCGATGTGCAGCGTTCCTTCATCTTTCTTTCCGGAGGCATCACCCATGGATCCTGCTGAGCAAGCCAGGTTTGACACGCTTTTATTTGCCATGACCCAGGCCATGAAGTTACATGGCCTGCGCGACAAGACGATCGACAGTTACAGGCGCACGCTTTATCGCGTTGCTGGACATTTTGGCCGCTGCCCGGATGACCTCAAGCCTGAGGAGTTGAAAGAGTACTTCTCTGCCATGTTGGAGCGCTACTCATGGAGCACGATTAAAGTTGACCTCTCCAGCCTGCAGTTCTTCCACCGCTACGTGCTGGCGCGGGAGATGGAATGGATCAAGATCATCCGGCCCCCGAGCGTGCGCACGCTGCCCGATATCCCCACACGGGAGGAAGTGCATCTCTTGATCAACACTGTGCGCAAGTTGCGCTACCGCATCTTTCTGCTGGTGGTCTACAGCCTGGGGCTGCGGATCAGCGAGTGTTTGGGGCTGGAGGTCGCTGACATCGATGGCAGCCAGCGGCGCGTGCACATCCGCGATGGCAAGGGCGGCAAGGATCGCTACGTCCCCCTGCCGGCCTTGACCCTGCAGGCGATGCGCCGCTTCTGGAGCAGCCACCGCCACCCGCGGCTGCTGTTCCCCTCGCCGGCTGGTCACCAGATCATCGTGCGCATCGCCAGTGCACCGATGGACGCCAGTGGCGTGCAGGCAGCCCTCAGGGCAGCACGGAACGAGTGTGGCATCCAGAAGAAACTCACGGTCCACAGCCTGCGCCATGCCTATGCCACCCACCTGCTGGAGCAGGGGATGGACCTGCGGTTGATCCAGTCGCTGCTCGGCCGCAGCCACAGCAACACCACCGCCCGCTACGCCCACATCACCCAGGTGGTGCGCCAGAGCAGCAGTGAGCGAATCGAGATGCTGCTCGATAGCTTCCAGCTCCG
>JAWOHV010000144.1:0-20899 GCA_046484965.1 Prochlorococcaceae cyanobacterium | reverse complement strand
CCCCAGGCCCAGCACCAGCCCCGCTGGCGGCCCGCGCCGGGAGCCAGCCCGCCGGCGGCGATCAGCAGCCCCGCCGCCGGCGTCGCCGGCAGCCAGTAGCTGGGCAGCTTGGTGGCCGAAAGCGTGAACAGCAGCAGCACCGCCAGCAGCCAGCAGGCCGCCAGCAGCCCCAGCGACTCCGGCCAGGCCGGCGCCCGCCCCGGCGCCAGGGCACGGGCTTCGCGGGCGAGCCCCCGCAGCAGCAGCGGCGTGGCCGGCAGGCTGGCCACCACCAGCACCACGGCGAAATACCACCAGGGCTGGCGGTGCTCGTTCACCACCGCGGTGAAGCGCTGCAGGTTGTGGTAGCCGAAAAAGCTGTCCCAGTAGGGCCGGCCCTCCACCGCCAGCTCGGCCAGATACCAGGGCAGCGCCAGCGCCGCCGCCAGCGCCAGGCCCCGCCCCGGCCGCAGCGCCGCCGCCAGCTGCCGCAGCGCCGGCCGGCCGCCCAGGCTCCAGCCGAAGAGCACAAGCGGCAGGCCCACCAGCGCCAGCGCCGCCGGCCCCTTGGTGAGCACCGCCAGGCCCAGCGCCAGCCAGCCGTGCCACCAGCCCCGCCCAGCGCTGCCGGCGGCTGCAGCCGCGGCGTGGCGCCAGAGCAGCAGCAGGCTGGCCGCCACCAGCGCCGTGAACAGCGCATCGCTCACCGCCAGCCGGCCCCAGAGCAGCACCAGCGGCGAGAGCGCAAAGGCCAAGGGCGCCGTGAAGGCCAGCAGCGCCGCCTGGCGGGCGTTGCGCGCCGGCGGCTGCGGCCAGCGCAGCAGCGTGTGCGCCAGCAGCAGCATCAAGGCGGCGCTGCTCAGGGCCGAGGGCAGCCGCGCCGCCCAGGTGCCGAGCGGATCCCAGCTGGCCTGGCCCGGCAGCAGGTAGCCCAGGGCCATCAGCCAGTACACCAGCGGCGGTTTGTCGTAGCGGGGCAGGCCGTTCACCCGCGGCGTCAGCCAGTCGCCTGTTGTGGCCATCGCCCGGGCGGCGGCGGCGAACAGGGGCGGCGTTTCATCCACCAGGCCGGTGGCGCCCAGCTGCCAGAGAAACAGCAGCGCCGCGGCGGCCGCCACCAGCAGCAGCACCGCCCGCCGCAGGCGCGGGCCTGGGCGGGGGCAACCGAGCGCTTCAGCCATCGAGGGCCGCCAGCAGCCAACGCTCCACGCGCTCGGCGAAGGCCGCCTGGGAGCAGTGGGCCTCGGCCCAGGCGCGGCAGCTCGCCCGCGGCACCGCCTCGGCCCGCCGCACGGCAGCCACCAGCGCAGAAACATCGTCGGGATCGGCCAGGGCGCCGTTCACGCCTTCCAGCACCAGCTCGGCGGGGCCGCCGCGGCGGTAGGCGGCCACCGGCACGCCGCAGGCCAGGGCCTCCACCACCACATTGCCGAAGGCCTCGTTCCACTTCGGGGTGTTCAGCAGCACGGCGCAGCGGCCCAGCTCCGCCTGCAGCGCCTCGGTTGGCACAAACCCGCGCCACTGCAGCGTGCCCGGCGGCACCGAGGCCTCCACCCGCTCTGCGTACTCGGGATCCTGGCGCTGGCCCCACACCGCCAGCGGCCGCCCCAGTGCGGCGGCGGCGGCCGCTGCATCCTCGAGGCCCTTCTCCGGTGCGATCCGCCCGGCCCAGCCCAGCAGCGGCTCGGGTTCGGGGTTGAAGGTGTAGCGGCCCAGATCAAAGCCGTTGCCCAGCAGCACCGGCGGGCCAGGCAGATCGAAATCCGCCGCCTGGCTGGCGGTATGAAAAGCCAGCCGGCCCGGCGTCTGCGCCGCCACCGCCGCGATCGCCTCGTCGATCACCGCCGCCAGCGAGCCCATGCTCACCAGATGGCACAGGTGCGTGGCGGTGTGGGGGGTGAGCCAGAGCGGCAGCCAGTCGTAGGCCAGGTTGAGCAGCACATCGAACTCCCCCTGGCGCGCCAGGGCCCGGTGCCAGAGCCGCGGCAGCAGGCCATCGGCCGGGATCGCCGCCGGCGCCGTGCGCCCCTGGTGCTGCCAGCTCGGCTGGGGCACCCCCGGCTCGCTCCACAGCGCCGCCGCCTCGCAGCCCGGTGGCAGCACGCTGCCCGCCCCGGCCAGCACCGTGAGCTGGTGGCCGCGCCCCAGCAGGCCGGCCACCAGCGCCGCCAGGGTGAGCTCCACGCCGCCGCCGCCGCCGCTGCCCAGCGGCCCCACCGGCGTGCTCACCACCAGGATCCTCATGGCGCGGCTGCCGCCGCCGGCTGCCAGAGCTGGCTGCGGCGGTTGATCAGCAGCACCGAAACCAGCGCCAGCGCCACCCCGAGCCACTGCAGCGGTGCCAGGTGCTCACCCAGCAGCCCCAGCCCCGCCAAGAGCGCAAACACCGGCGTGAGAAAGGTGAGCGCCGTGAAGCCGGTGAGATCGCCCTGGCTGGCGAACCAGAAAAAGAGCCCGTAGGCCAAAGCGCTGCCAAACAGGCTGGCGTAGGCCATCAGCCCCCACTCGGCGCCGCTCCAGTGGGGCCAGGCCGGCAGGCCCGCCGGGTTCAGCCAGCCCAGGCCGGCGCCGGCCGCCAGCGGCAGCCCCCCCAGCAGCAGGTGCCAGCCGGTTACCGCCACCGGATCGCTGTGGCGCGTGGCATAGCGGCTGACAACAGTGCCCACGGCCATCGCCGCCGCCGCCGCCAGCATCCAGAGCGAGCCCGGGCCCCAGGCCGGCCCCAGCGCCTCCGGGCCCTGCAGCAGCCAGTGGCGCAGCAGCGGCGCCGGCAGGCCCAGGCAGAGGATGCCGGCCAGCCCCAGCAGCAGCCCCAGCCAGCCCACCGGGTTGATCGCCTCGCCGAACAGCAGCCGCGCCAGCAGCGCCACCAGCAGCGGCTGCGAATCGATCAGCACCGAGCCCAGCCCGGCGCCGGTGCCCACAAGCCCCCGCGCCAGCAGCCCCTGGAACAGGCTGGCGTCCACCACGGTGAACAGGGCCAGCCAGGCCCAGTCGGCGCGGGCCACCTGCCAGGGCCGCCCCAGCAGCGGCGCCGCCAGCAGCAGCGCCACGCCGGCCGGCAGCAGCCGCAGCGCCGCCAGGCTCAGCGGTGGCGCAGCGGCCAGCAGCGGTGCCATCGCCGCCATCGCCGTACCCCAGAGCGCGAAGGGCAGCAGCATCAGCAGCCAGCGCAAGGGCGGGGTCATCAGGGCTCGGCGGTGTCTCTTTTTAGGATCCGGCGGCACCGACCCACCTCCATGCCCTGGCCCTGGCGCCGCAAATCCCGCCGCCGCATGGCGCGCATCGCCATCGAGGGGCCGATCGCGGGCGGCACCCGCAAGCGCGTGATCAAGGCCCTGCGCCAGGTGGAGCAGCGCGAATGCCCCGCCCTGCTGCTGCGCATCGACAGCCCCGGCGGCACCGTGGGCGACAGCCAGGAGATCCATGCCGCCATCGGCCGCCTGCGGGCCAAGGGCTGCCATGTGGTGGCCAGCTTCGGCAACATCTCCGCCTCCGGCGGCGTGTACATCGGCGTGGCGGCCGAGAAGATCGTGGCCAACCCCGGCACGATCACCGGCTCGATCGGCGTGATCCTGCGCGGCAACAACCTCTCGCGCCTGCTGGAGCGGATCGGCATCCAGTTCGAAACCGTGAAAAGCGGCCTCTACAAAGACATCCTCTCCCCCGATCGCGCCCTCACCGAGGGGGAGCGCCAGCTGCTGCAGGAGCTGATCGACAGCAGCTACGGCCAGTTCGTGGCCGCCGTGGCAGGCGGGCGGGGCCTGGAGGAGGCCGCCGTGCGCGCCTTCGCCGATGGCCGGGTGTTCAGCGGCGCCCAGGCCAAGCAGCTGGGGCTGGTGGATGAGCTCGGCGATGAGGAGGCCGCCCGCCGCCTGGCGGCCGAGCTGGCCGGGCTCGATCCAGAAAAAGCGCGGCCGATCCCCTTCGGCGAGGCGCCCAAGCGCTTCGCCGGCCTGATCCCCGGCCGGGCCCGCTTGCGCGAACTGCTGCAACTGATCAACCTGGAGGTGGCCTGGAGCGGCCAGCCCCTGTGGCTCTATCGGCCATGACCCTGCACCTGCGGGCCCTGCGGGGCGCCACCACCGCCAGCACCAATACGGCCGCCGCCATCGAGGCGGCCGTGGCCGAGCTGATCGAGGCGCTGGTGCAGCGCAACGGCCTGGCCGGCGAGCAGCTGCTCTCGGTGACCTTCTCGGTGACCGCCGATCTGGACGCCTGCTTCCCGGCCGCCATCGCCCGCCGCCGCCCCGGCTGGGATGGGGTGGCCCTGCTCGACTGCCAGCAGATGGCCGTGGCCGGCGATCTGCCCCGCTGCATCCGCGTGCTCGTGCACGCCTGGATGGAGGCCGATCGCAGCCCCGATCACCCCTACCTGCGCGAGGCCGCCGCCCTGCGGCCCGACCGCGCCAGCTGAGCGGCCGTCCTCTCAGGCCGCGACGCTGCCACCTGCGCTCAGGAGAATTGCGGAGCCCGGCGCCCTTGGCGCCCCTGGGCCCCCCACACCTCTGGCAACACCATGCACCCTCGTTTGCGGGCCGCCACCGGCCTCGGCCTCGCTGCCCTGGCGGCAGCCGCCATTACGCCCCTGCTGCCCGAGCGCGTGCGGGCCCAGGCCACGCCCAGCCTGATGGAGTTCCGCTGGGACAACACCAAGGACTACCGCAAGCTCTACTTCTTCATGACCGACACGGCGCGGCTGAAGCGCTCGGAGTATTACCTGCTGCTGCGCCCCAAAGACCGCAAAACAGCGATCCTGAAGCTGAGCATCACCGTGCCGAACCACTTCGACAGCCAGATCCTGGCCAAGAACGTGAAGCTCTGCGAAATGAAGGAAGGCGGCATGCTCTCGCGCACCCGCTGCCTGAAAACGATCCCGGCCACGATCGAGATCTCACCCAACGGCAAGGCGATCGAGATCTTCCCCGACCGCCCCGTGCCCGATACCGGCACGATCGGCGTGTACATGAACGTGTTCAACCCGTTCAACTCCGGCATGTATCAGTTCAATGCCCTGGCCCAGGCCCCCGGCGACATCCCGATGGCCGGCTACCTCGGCAGCTGGCTGATCCAGATCGACCCGCCCAGCAACTGAGCTGGGCTCGGCTCCCCAAGCCCCAGGGGGCCGCCTGATAAGTTGGGCGATCGCACAGAACGCCGAGCGCCGCGGAGGCCATGACCAAGCGCACATTGGAAGGAACGAGCCGCAAGCGCAAGCGCGTTTCCGGCTTCCGGGTGCGCATGCGCAGCCACACCGGCCGCCGCGTGATCCGCAGCCGCCGCCGCCGCGGCCGCTCGCGCCTGGCTGTTTAGGCCTGGCTGTTTAGGCCTGGCTGTTCAGGCCAGCCGCTTTCAAGCCCGCCAACCCCGTTCGCTAGCCCCGTGGCCCTGCCGGGCGTCCATCGCCTCAAGGGCCGCAAGGCCTTCGACCATCTCTACCGCCAGGGCCGCAGCCAGCACGGCACCTGGCTTTCGCTGCGCTGGGTTGAGGGGCCCATGGCCCTGCTCAAACCCGAGCTGCAGGCCTTCGCCGCCAGCCCCTGGCGCGCCGCCGTGGTGGTGAGCGCCAAGGTGCACAAGCGCGCCGTGCGCCGCAACCGCCTCCGCCGCCTGCTGCACCAGCACCTGCTGGAGAGCTGCGGCCCGAGCCAGTGGCCCCAGGGCCGGCGGGGGCTCTGGCTGCTGCTCAGCCTCAAGCCCGGCAGCGCCGAGCTCGAACCCGCCAGGCTGCTGGGAGAATGCAGTCAGTTAATGCGCAAGGCAGGGCTCACCCCATGACGGCTACCCCCAGCACCGCCTCAGCGGCCAAAGGTGTGAGCGAAACGGTGTTCTATGAGGGCGGGCCCGCCCGGGGCGACCTGCTCTTCAACCTGCTGCTCGGCATCACCATTGTGGGCATCCCCCTGGCGGTGGCCGCGATCGTGCGCGCCCTCTGGCTGCGCTTCAGGATCACCAGCCGCCGCATCGAGGTGAACGGCGGCTGGCTCGGCCGCGACCGCACCCAGGTGGTGTACAGCCAGATCCGCGAAGTGCGCTCGGTGCCCCGCGGTTTCGGCGCCTGGGGCGACATGGTGCTCCTGCTCAACGATGGCTCCAAGCTCGAACTGCGCTCAGTTCCCCGCTTCCGCGAGCTGGAGGCCTACATCGAAGAGCGCCGCGGCGCCAGTGCAAAAGGTGCCGCCGCAGCCCCCAGCAACGGCTTCGGCTCCTGACACAGCCCCCAGCCGGGCGCCCCCCTCGGGCACACTGGCTGCCAAGACCCTCCTCCATCCCCCGAAGACCCCCGCCGTGATCGGCTACATCTCCGACAACCTGCTGCTCCCGATCCTCGATTTCTTCTACGGATTGGTGCCCAGCTACGGCCTGGCGATCATCGCCCTCACGGTGGTCATCCGGCTGGCCCTCTTCCCCCTGAGCGCCGGCTCGATCCGCAACGCCCGCCGCATGCGCATCGCCCAGCCGGCGATGCAGAAACGCCAGGCCGAAATCAAAACCAAATACGCCAGCAACCCCCAGAAGCAGCAGGAGGAGCTGGGCAAGTTGATGAAGGAGTTCGGCAGCCCCCTGGCCGGCTGCCTGCCGCTGCTGGTGCAGATGCCGATCCTGTTCGCCCTCTTCGCCACCCTGCGCGGCTCACCCTTCGCCGATGTGCCCTACACCTTGAACCTCAAGGTGCTGCCGGCCGATCAGATCGCGGCGGTGGAACGCAAGCCGTTCAACAGCCCCAGCCACTCGATCTTCGTAACTTCCACCAGCCACGTGCCGGTGATCGCCAGCATCGAGGCCGGCACCAAGCTGGGGGTGGGCGACAGCGCCGCCGTGCAGCTGCACACCAAGGAGGGCGCCAGCTTCGCCTCGGTGCTCGCCGGTGTTGAAGGCGGCGATGCCTTCAAGCCCAGCTGGAGCGTCACCAAAGGCGAGGGCGTGGTGTCGGTGGCCGATGACGGCACGATCACCGCCCTGGCCCCCGGCGATGCCGTGGTGGAAGCCAAGATCGCCGGCCTGGCGGCCCGCAGCGGCTTCCTGTTCATCAAGGCCCTCGGCCAGGTGGGCTTCTACACCGATGGCGCCGTGAACTGGGACATCGCAGCCCTGGTGGCCGGCTTCGGCCTCTCCTTGGCCCTCTCCCAGATCCTCTCGGGGATGGGCATGCCCGCCAACCCGCAGCAATCCACCGCCAACAAGATCACGCCGGTGATGATCACGGCGATGTTCCTGTTCTTCCCGCTGCCGGCTGGCGTGCTGCTCTACATGGTGGTGGCCAACGTGTTCCAGGCGCTGCAAACGTTCCTGCTCAGCCGCGAGGCCCTGCCCGACAACCTGCAGGCGATCCTCAACCAGCAGATCGCCCAGCAGGCCGTGGCCGTGGGCGCCAGCGGCGCTGGCGGCAGCACGGAGCGGCTGCCCTTCGAGCCCAAAACCAAGAAATAGGTTGCTGCCCGAGCTGAGATGAGTGATCCGCTGCGCCCCGTGCCCCTGCAGGAGCTGCAGCACCTCCCCGAGGGCCGCCACTGGCAGGTGGACCAGCACCTCACCGAGCTGGCCACGCTCACGCCGGTGCGCGGCCAGCTCAGCGCCGTGCAGCGCGGCAGCGTGCTGGCGGTGGCCGGTGAGGCCGCCACGATCATCACCCTCTGCTGCGACCGCTGCCTGCAGGACTTCAACCACCCCCTGCGCGCCCAGGCCAGCGAGCTGATCTGGCTGGGCCAGGGCCCTCCCCCCGGCGAAACCCCAGCCTCTGAGCTGGTGCTTGATCTCGATCCCGGCACCGCCTGCGACAACCTCGATCCGCGCGGCAGCTTCGATCCGGAGCACTGGCTGTTCGAGCAGCTCAGCCTGCAGCTGCCGCTGGTGAACCGCTGCGGAGCGAACTGCCCCGGCCCTGCCGCCTACAGCAACCCGCCAGCCGCCGGCTGGAGCGCGCTGGCCTCGCTGCTCGAGCCGCCAGAGCCATGAGCCAGGCCTGGGCCGAGCAGCTCGATCTGCTGATCCGCTCCCGCACGCCGATCCTCTGGATCCGCAGCCAGGAGGAGGAGCGCGTTGAAACCCTGCTCGCCCAGGCGGCCGAGCGCCTCGGCGGCCGCAGCCTGCTGCGCTGGGACTTCATCGCCGGCCTGGCCGGCGCCCCCAACCGCCTCGGGGAGGCGGCCCGCAACCCGCTCGCCGCCCTCGAGGCGCTCACGCCGCTGGCGGCCGACCAGGCGGCGATCCTGCTGCTCAAGGATTTCCACCGCTACGCCGATGACGGCGCCATCTGCCGCCGCCTGCGCAACCTGGCCGTGGAGCTGCGCCGCTGCCCCCACACCCTGGTGATCACCGCACCGGAGTGGCAGCCGCCGCGCGAACTCGACGACTGCCTCACCGTGCTCGAGCTGCCGCTGCCGGAACCGGCCGAGATCGGCCAGCTGCTGGCCAGCATCGCCGCCGCCTGCGGCGAGCCGCTGGCCAGCTCTGAGCTCGAGGCGCTCACCGGCGCCTGCCACGGCCTCAGCGAGCAGCGCATCCGCCAGGTGGCCGCCCGCGCCCTGGCACAGCGCGGCCGCCTCGGCCTGGCCGACCTTGCCGAGGTGCTTGAGGAGAAACGCCAGGCAATCGCCCGCAGCGAGCTGCTCGAATACTGCCCAAGCGAGGCCACCCCCGCCGATATCGGCGGCCTCGAGGCGCTCAAGCACTGGCTCGAGCAGCGGCGCCTGGCCTTCAGCGAGGAGGCCCAGCGCTACGGCCTGCCCCTGCCCCGCGGCGTGCTGCTGGTGGGGCCCCAGGGCACCGGCAAGTCGCTCACCGCCAAGGCGATCGCCCACAGCTGGAGCATGCCGCTGCTGCGCCTCGATGTGGGCCGCCTGTTCGCCGGCCTGGTGGGGGCGTCGGAGGCCCGCACCCGCGACATGATCCAGCGCGCCGAAGCGATGGCCCCCTGCGTGCTCTGGATCGATGAGATCGACAAGGGCTTTGGCTTCGGAAGCGGAGGTGATTCCCGCAGCGATGGCGGCACCAGCCAGCGGGTGCTCGGCACCGTGCTCACCTGGATGGCCGAGAAAACCAGCGCCGTGTTCGTGGTGGCCACCGCCAACGGCGTTGAGCGGCTGCCGGCCGAGCTGATGCGCAAGGGCCGCTTCGATGAGATCTTCCTGCTCGATCTGCCCGATCAGCCGGAGCGCCGCGCCATCCTCGATCTGCAGCTGCGCCGCCGCCGCCCCCGCCACAGCATCCCCCTGGAGGTGCTGGTGGATCGCACCGCCGGCTTCTCGGGCGCCGAGCTCGAGCAAACGGTGATCGAAGCGATGCACCTGGCCTTCAGCGACCAGCGCGACTTCAACGAAGCCGACCTGATCGTGGCCGCCAGCCAGGTGGTGCCCCTCTCGCGCACCGCCCGCGAACAACTCGAAGCCCTCAAACAATGGGCCAGCGGCGGCCGCGCCCGCCCCGCCTCCGGCGCCGCCCCCCGGCCCTGAACCTTGCGCGCCGGCGCTGGCCTCGACAGGCCTCAGCAGCACGGATACCGTGCGGACAGCTCTTTTGTCAGCAGGTTGACCGTTCGCTCACTGCGGGAACCCTGGCAGCTTCTCGGCCTGGTGGCCGACGGCATCGAAGAGGTGGTGAACCACCTTGGCGATGGCAAGCTCGGCTACCGCGATTTGATCATTCTCTGCAACATCGCCGCCCAGCCCGGCCTCACCGCCCGCGCTCTGATCGAGGCCACCGGTTTCGACCAGGCCCAGATCTCGCGCATCCTGCTGCGCTTCATCGATGCTGGCCTGATCCGGCGGCTGCCTGATCCGCACGAATCACGCCGCTACCGCTACTTCATCAAGGCGGGCGGCACGGCCCGCCATCTGCTCCACGCCAGCAACCTGATCCTTGAGCGCACCGCCCGGGGCGAATCGCCGGCCGTGGGCCAGCTGCTGCTGGCCGCCACCCGCGGCAGCCCCCACTACCGCCAGGAGATCTGGAAACAGGTTCGCGTGATCTTCGCCAGCGAGCTGGGCGAAGAATTCAGCAGCCTCAAGCCCTCAACGCCCTCCCTCAGCAACGCCGGCGACCTCGCCGAAGAGGTTCAGACAGCCCATGAAGATTTCAGGGTGCGGTTCATGCGCATGATCCGCTTCCTCAACGAATGGTCTTCGGATGGGCGCAATCACCGCCACTTCCAACTCAGCCGCCGCTGAAGCGGCACGGCCTCAGGCCGCATCCGGCGGTTCCGGAAACCAGCCAGCGCCCTGGCCCAGCCGCCGCCGGCACGGCTGGCGCAGCCCGAACGCCACCCAAACCACATTGCTCGCCGGGGAATGGCTTGCCGGGGAATGGCTTGCCGAGGCCTGAAACGGCTGAGAAGCAACCAAGCGCAAGCGGCAGGATGATGAGAATTCCATGATAGAACCCGGAGCTGGCTATCAATTAACAAGCTCGTTGTAGGCAATTTCAGAACAACAAACACCGTCATTCGTCATAGGACCACAATCAACCAACAGTCCCCTTCAAGCAGCCAGCATGCCCCGACAGGTTGCGCCAGGTAACAAAGCCCAACGCCAGGTAACGAACACCGCCCGCCAGCGGGCCTGCATCGGCCGCCCTCCGTATGGTCTGCCCAGATCGTCCTAGCCCCATGGAACCGCGCCTGCGTTCGGATCTCACCAGCCAGCTGGCCGTGGCCTGCCTGGGTGCCGGCGTGATCACCACCGTGGCGGTGGCCCAGGGCCAGAACCCCCTCACCGCCCTCGGCATCACGCTGTTCTCGGCCGTAGCGGCGGTGGCCGTGGGAAACTTCATCTAAACAAGGCTTGACAGGTCATCCAGGCACGCGACGCTGGCGCTCTTCACGCATCAGCATCAAGCCTGCATGTTCTACGCCCCTCGCTACACAGATCCCACCAGGAAGGATCTGCTCACTGGCTTCATGTACATTCATCCCTTCGTGTACGGGGAAATCAGGGACGCACTTACGAAGGTGAGTGCAAAGAAGAAGGCCAAGGTGAGGGTCGACCTCAGAGGTGATGGTGACCGCGGCAAAGCATGGCTGGTCGATCAGTACGTGGCCACGGGCCTCGACAATAAAGGCAACAGCGTCGAGATCGACCAGGCGGAAGCCAATTCGATGACCTTCTGGCTCAAGAAAGGGAAGATCACCAAATATAGATTAGATTCCACTAATGACGCCTACGATTTTACCCTAAATCCAAGATCGCTGAACCCCGAATCAGGGCGCCTTACCAAGTCGCCGATTCCCCTGAATGATATCTTTGCCATGAGCGATTTATTCAACCAGGGGAAAATTGGCGATATGTATTATTACGCCGACAACTACCTCTGGCCCACCTATTACCGTTACTCCGATGTGGGGCAACCAGGAAATTCATTGCTCTGATCACTCTTGTGCAAGGCTCCATGGGCTGCTATTTCCGCATCGCCTGAGCCCATGGCCGCTCACCAACATGGCCAGTTACTGCGGGCCCTGATGCCCGCTCTGGCCAACAAGACCTATTTCAACTACGGCGGCCAGGGGCCGCTGCCGGATCCCTCCCTTGAGGCGATCGTGGCGTCCTGGCGCACGATCCAGGAGCTCGGACCCTTCAGCGGCGATGTGTGGCCCTACGTGGCCCGCTGCAGCGAAACCCTGCGCCAAAAGCTGGCCGCCTGGCTCGGGGTGGGGCCCCAGCGGCTGGCCTTCACCGAGAACGTGACCAGCGGCTGCGTGCTGCCGCTCTGGGGCCTGCCCTGGCGCCCCGGCGAAGAACTGCTGCTCAGCGACTGTGAGCACCCGGGCGTGGTGGCCGCCTGCCGCGAACTGGCCCGCCGCGAGGGCCTCAGCCTGGCGGTGCTGCCGGTGGCCGACCTGCGCGGCAGCCCCGAGCAGGCCGCCGCTGCCGTGGCCGAACGGCTCGAACGGGCGCTGACGCCCCGCACCCGCCTGCTGGTGCTCTCGCACCTGCTCTGGAACAGCGGCCAGCTGATGCCGATCGCGGCTGTGGCCGGCCAGCTCGCCGCCCATCCCAACCACCCCTGGCTGCTGGTGGATGGGGCCCAATCGCTCGGTAGCCTGCCGGTGGCCGCGGCCGCAGCCGCCGCCGACATCTACGCCGGCACGGGCCACAAGTGGTGCTGCGGGCCGGAAGGGCTGGGGGTGGTGGCCCTCTCGGAGCGGTTGCTGGAGCAGGCCCGGCCCACCCTGATCGGCTGGCGCAGCCTGCGGCAGGAAACTGGCGCCGGGGCCGCCGCCAGCGCCGAGCAGGTGTTCCACCGCGATGCCCGGCGCTTCGAGGTGGGCACCTCCTGCATCCCGCTGCTGGCCGGGCTGCAGCGCTCCCTGGAGCTGCTGGAAGCCGAGGGCAGCGCCGAGCAGCGGCTGGCCGCGATCCGCGCCGGCAGCGCCGCCCTCTGGCAGGGCCTGCAGGCGATCGCCGGCGCCACCACGCTGCTCACGGTGCCGCCACCGGCCGGGCTGGTGAGCTTCACAATCGCCAGCCACGAACCGAACGCCGTGGTGCAAACGCTCGGGCGCCAGCGCATCTGGTTGCGCAGCCTCGATGATCCCGCCTGCCTGCGGGCCTGCACCCACGTGGTGAGCAGCGCCGCCGAGATCGAGCAGCTGCTCGCCGCCCTGGCCGCCCTCTGAAGCCAGCAAAAAGCCCTGCCCCCTTGCGGGAGCAGGGCCAGAAAACCGGCTCAGCGCAAGCGCCTGAGCCGGACGAGATCGGCGCTCAGGCCACCCGCTCGTCGAGCAGGTTGCGGTACACCCAACCGGCCAGCAGGGCACCGACGATCGGTGCCAGCCAGAACAGCCACAGCTGACCCATCGCCTCAGCGCCGGCCCACACCGCAACGCCGGTGCTGCGGGCGGGGTTCACCGAGGTGTTGGTCACGGGGATGCTGATCAGGTGAATCAGGGCCAGCGACAAGCCGATCGGCACGCCGGCGAAACCACCGGGGGCCAGGCGATCGGTGGCGCCGAGGATGATGATCAGGAAGATGAAGGTCATCACCACTTCGGTGATCAGCGCCGCCCAGAAGCCGTAGCCGCCGGGGGAATGGGCCGCCCAGCCATTGGTTGCCAGCGGGTTGCTGCCGGAGAGCGCAAAGCCCTCACGGCCGGAGGCCACGAAGTAGATCAGGCCGCCGGCGATGATCGCGCCAAGCACCTGGGCCACCACATAGGACACGAGCTGGGAACCGGGGAAACGGCCACTGGCCCAGAGGCCGAAGCTCACGGCCGGGTTGATGTGGCAGCCGGAGATGTGGCCGATGGCGTAGGCCATCGTGAGCAGGGTGAGGCCGAAGGCCAGCGAAACGCCGAGGAAACCGAGGCCGAGCGGGTTAGCTGCCGGGTTGTCGTAGGGGAAGACGGCCGCCAGAACGGCGCTGCCGCAACCGCCGAGCACAAGCCAGAAGGTGCCGATCAACTCGGCCAAAAACTTCTTGGAGAGGGGAACGCTCTGTGACATGCAGGGAAGGGCAAGGAGAGACCTGACGCCGGAATTGTGACAACCAATGGCCGCAAAACCAGCAAACTGTTGTGTTTAGCCAACAATCGGGCCGCCTAGGCAACGATCGCGCCCCTTCAGCCCCGATCACGCCCCATTCACCTGCAGAGCACTCGCCGCCCTTCACAATTCCTTCAGATCAACAGCCGCCGCAACAGCGGCAGTGCGGCTTGGATTAAATAGTGCCATTTCGCCTAAACCGTCTGCGCTTCTGGGACTCACCAGGCCGGCCGCATGCTGGAGCCAGGCCTCGGCGGTCACAAAATGCTCCCAACCGATGACCAATGGGAACAACCTTTCCTAGCCTGAGAATGGCTCGCCGATCACGCCCAAGCCCGCAAGGTTTTGGGATGAGCAGGCGAACAATTGGCTCAATTTCGAAGGTGTTTCTTCTGAAAGCTTTTCGATTGAAAGGTTTTCTTTTGAATCGGCCTCCTGATCTCTCCCCAGCCCAGCCCCTAATCCCCGCAGTTCCTGAGCATGCTCCAGCTTCCCTCTTCTCTCACCCGTCTGGCCCTGATCAGCAGTGCCGCCATCGGCGTGGCCCTGGCCGCCCCCGTGCAGGCCGCCAACACCGAACAGATGATCAAAACGGCCACCGACGCCTGCCTCAACCGCGCCACCGAAACCGGCTACAACGCCGAACTTTCCAAGGTGCTCTCCTCGAAGGTGATCGATGCCGACAAGGTGGAGGTCGTTCTCGACCTCACCAAGGACGGCGGCGGCTACGACCGGCTCACCTGCCCCTACAGCGTCAAGGAGGGGCTGATCGGCAGCTTCGGCAAACTGAATCTGCCCGGCGCCCCTGAAGGCCTCCAGGCCATCTCCCGCAACCGGCTCTGGTGGCTGCTGCTGCCGATCGGTGCCGCCCTGGTGGGCTACAGCGCCCTGCGCGGCCGTGATCCGGAAGTGGGCGCCGGCAGCTACGGCAGCTACGGCGGCGACGCCATCAATGTGGTGGCCGATGCCCCGAACGGCACCCTTGAAGTGCGCGACCACGCCGATGGCGGCTCCACCGTGCGGCGGCGCCTGCGCAACGGCGAAACCATCGCCCTCAGCGGCCGCCGCCAGGGCGACTGGGTGGAGGCGCTGAACGGCGGCTGGGTGCTCGATCGCGAGCTCCGCTACGACCGCAACAGCGTGCGCTTCAGCTGAAGCCGCCAGCCCGCCTGGGCTCAGCCCAGGCGGGCCCGCAACGCCTTTTCCGCTTGCTCGCGGTCGTCGAAATGCACCTTGGTGGTGCCGAGGATCTGGTAATCCTCATGGCCCTTGCCGGCGATCAGCACCAGATCGCCGGGCGCCGCCGCGGCGATCGTGGCGGCGATCGCCAGCGCCCGATCGCCCTCCACCTGCAGGTCCGTTGCCGCCGGGATGCCGGCCACCACATCGTCAAGGATCCGCTGCGGATCTTCGGTGCGGGGGTTGTCGGAGGTCACCACCACCCGATCGGCCAGCCGCGCCGCGATCGCTCCCATCTGGGGCCGCTTGCTGCGGTCGCGGTCGCCTCCGCAGCCGAACACGCAGATCAGCCGCCCCTCGGCGAACGGCCGGCAGGCCGCCAGGGCGTTCTCCAGCCCGTCGGGCGTGTGGGCGTAATCCACCAGCACCGCCGGCAACGCTACCGGCAACTGGGCGGCCGCGGCCGCCGCCACCAGCACCCGCTCCATCCGCCCCGGCACCCCGCCGAAGCCGGCGACCGCCGCCAGCAGCGGCTCCAGCGGCAGGCCCTGCTGCTGCAGCGCACCCACCGCCTGCAGCAGGTTCATCAGGTTGAAGCGTCCCACCAAGGGCGAGTGGAACGGGCCGCGGCCCGCCGGTGTGATCAGCTCGCCCTCCACCCCGGCGGCGCCGAAACGCAGCCCCCGCATCTGCAGCTCCGCCGCCGGATCCTCCAGTGAGCTGCGCCAGCAGCGCTCGCCGATCGAGGCCCGCAACCGCTCCGCCAGGCGAGCCCCCCAGGGGTCGTCCACATTCACCACGGCGCTGCCGGCCAGCAACGGCGGCGAGAACAGCTGGGCCTTGGCCTCGAAATAGGCCTCCATCGTGGGGTGGTAGTCGAGGTGGTCCTGGCTGAGGTTGGTGAACACCGCCCCCGCAAAACGGCAGCCCGACACCCGCTGCTGGTCGAGGGCATGGGAGCTCACCTCCATGGCCGCCAGCTGGCAGCCGGCCTCAGCCGCCTGGGCCAGCCGCGCCTGCAGCAGATCGGCGAAGGCGGTGGTGTGGGAGGCCGTGATGGAGTGGCCCGGCCAGCGGTTCACCAGGGTGCCGAAGAGGGCGGCCGGGCGGCCGCAGGCCAGCGCCAGGTGCTCGATCAGATAGGTGGTGGTGGTTTTGCCGTTGGTGCCGGTCACGCCGATCAGGGGCATGCGCGCGCTCGGGTGCTGCCAGAACTCCGCCGCGATCCGGCCGGCCCAGGGGGCCAGCGGCTCATCGAGCACCAGCACCGCATCGCCGGGGGCCGGCGGCAGGGCCGCTGCCGCCGCCGGCCCGATCAAGGCCAGCACGGCCCCATCGGCCAGGGCCTGGGGCCAAAATCTGCCGCCATCCACGGCGCTGCCGGGCAGGCCCACAAACACCGTGCCGGGCCCCACGCGGCGGGAATCGCAGCTCACGCCACTCACCTCGGCATTGGCCAGCGTGGCGGGGATGGTGAGGCCCACCTGGGTGAGCAGGGGGTGGAGCAGCTGAACCATGGCGGCGGGGCGCGGAGCCGAATCCTGCCGCCTTTTTAGGCCCACCGCTTCAGGGCTGCCTCAGGGGTGCTTCAGCAGCCAGCGCTGCAGCGCCTCACCGGCCAGGCGCGGCGGCACCCGCGGCAGGAGCCGCGGCAGATCGGTGGCTGCTGAGCCCCCCTCCGCCAACCGCGCCAGCAGCGGCACCTCCAGCCCGAAGCGCGCCTGCAGCTCCGGATCGCCATCCACATCCACCACCTCCAGCTCCGCCGCCGGCAGCAGGGCCCGCAGCCGCTCCTCGAGCCCTTCACACAAACAACAACCAGCGCGGCTGTAGAGCAGATAGGAGGCCATTCAGTGGGGCACCGGATCGCAGCCGCAGGGCGTGAACGGGTGGCAGCGCAGCAGCCGCCTCAGGGTGAGCCAGCCGCCGCGCCAGGGGCCGTGGCGGCTGATCGCCTCGAGGCCGTAGGCGCTGCAGCTGGGGATGAAGCGGCAGCGGGGGCCGAGCAGGGGCGAAAGCCACTGGCGATAGAGACCGATCAGCGCCAGCAGCAGGGCCGCCAGCGGCCTCTGCCGCCACGGCACCGGCGTGAAGCCGAGCTCCTGGGGGCCAACCGATAAGATCGACCGTTGGCGCAGCACGGCCCTGGGCAGCGGGAGATTCTCCAGCATGCCCGATGCCCGCGGCCGATCGTCCATCCCAGTCCCCCGTACTTCCTTTTCATGTCTCGCTACCGCGGCCCTCGCCTGAGGATCACGCGGCGCTTGGGAGACCTTCCCGGTCTCACCCGTAAGTCCGCCAAGCGGTCTTATCCCCCCGGTCAGCACGGCCAAGCCCGTCGCAAGCGCTCCGAATACGCCATCCGCCTCGAAGAAAAGCAGAAGCTTCGCTTCAACTACGGCATCTCCGAGCGGCAGCTCGTGCGCTACGTGAAGAAAGCGCGCGCCCAGGAGGGTTCCACCGGCACCAACCTGCTCAAACTGCTCGAGAGCCGCCTCGATAATGTCTGCTTCCGCCTCGGCTTCGGCCCCACCGTGCCCGGCGCCCGCCAGCTGGTGAACCACGGCCACATCACCGTGAATGGCCGCGTCGTGGACATCCCCAGCTACCAGTGCAAGGCCGGCGAGGTGATCGCCGTGCGCGAGCGCAAGCAGAGCAAGAAACTGGCTGAAGGCAACCTGGAGTTCCCAGGCCTGGCCAACATCCCGCCCCACCTCGAGCTCGACAAGAACAAGCTCGTGGCCAAGGTGATCAGCAAGTGCGAGCGCGAGTGGGTCGCCCTCGAGATCAACGAACTGCTGGTGGTGGAGTTCTACAGCCGCAAGGTCTGAGCCCAGCGGCCCAGATCAGTTCAAAAACCCCCATGGCCCCGGCTGGTTGCGTTCAACCGTCCGGGGCTTTTTGTTGGCGCCGGCCGATTCGCAGCGTGTCACCCAGCACGCCGCTGGCGATGCGCCGCAGCGCCCGGCGGCCCAGGCCCCGAAAGCCCAGCTCGCCCCCCAGCAGCCGCACCGCCAGCGGCGTGGCCAGCGGCCGCGAGATGCCGTAGCGGTAGGTGAGACCCGGCAGGCCGTAGAACAGCCGCGCCAGGCGCCTGGCCGCCTCGAAATCATCGGCCAGCAGAGCATGCACGCGGGCGGTGTGGCTGCTGGGCTGCCCCGCCAGCAACGCCTCGGCCGCCAGCCGGCCGCTGCGGATGGCGTGGAAGAGTCCATCGCCGAAGAGGGGGTTGATCAGGCCGGCCGCATCGCCCACCAGCAGCACGCGGCCATCGGCGCTGTGCAGCGGTTCGGGGCCGTCCCAGAAGGGCAGCGGATGGGCGTGGCCCCGCAGGCCCCGCAGGCGCTCGGGCGCCACCCCCAAAGCGGCGGCGTAGGCCTCGATCACCGCCCGGATGCGGGCGCGGGCGCTGGGATCGCGGCGCACATCGCGCTGGCGGCCCTGGAACAGGCCGGCGCCGATGTTGAGGTGGTCGGCCTTGGGGAACACCCAGCCGTAACCGCAGCGCAGGGCGCCGTAGTCCAGATGCAGCAGATCGGGGCGCAGCAGCGGCTCGGCGGGATCCCAGCGGTGCGGCACCTCCAGCTCCAGGGCCAGGGCGATGCGCGGCGAGCGGCGCAGCCCCACGGCGGCGGCCACCCCCCCGGCGGCGCCATCGGCGCCGATCACCGCATCGGCCAGCAGCGTGCCCGCCGCAGCGTCCTGGCCGGCCACGGCCCGCCTGCGCACCTGCAGCGTCACGCCGCCAGCAGCGCGCTCGAGGCCGGCGAAGGCATGGCCCTCCAGCAGCTCAACGCCGGCGGCCTGGGCCTGGCGCACCAGGGCATGGTCGAAGCGCGGCCGCTGCACCATCAGCAGCCCGCGCGATTGCTCCAGCGGCGTGCCAGGCGGATCGATCGGCGCCTCCACGGCCCGGCCGAAGCACCAGCTGTGGCGCATGAAGCGCACCCGCGTATCCACAAACGCCTCGGGAGCCAGATCGAGCAGCTCCCGCTGCACCGGCACCGGCATGCCGCCGCCGCAGGGCTTGTGGCGCGGCAAGGGCTGCTTCTCGAGCAGGGCCACCCGCAGGCCGCCCCGGGCCGCCACCGCCGCCGCCGTGGCGCCGGCCGGCCCGGCCCCCACCACCACCAGGTCGTAGCGGGGCCGCTGCTCCAAGGCTGCCGGGTGCATTCGCGTCAAACCCCGATCAGGGCTTCCAGGGCTGCGGTCACATCGCTCTGGCGCATCAGGGATTCGCCCACCAGCACCGCATCGGCGCCGGCGCTCAGCACCCGATCGAGGTCGTCGCGCGTGGCCAGCCCCGACTCGCTCACCAGCAGGCAGCCCTTGGCGCGGATCTGCTCGCCGTAGCGGGCGGTGAGCTGCTCGGTGGTGGCCAGATCGGTGTGGAAGCTGGCCAGATCGCGGTTGTTGATGCCGATCAGCTGCACGCCCTCAAGCGCCAGCACCCGCTCCAGCTCCTCGGCGTCGTGCACCTCCACCAGCACCGCCAGCCCCAGAGCCCTGGCCACCTTGAGCAGGTAGGCCATGTCCTGGTCGCTGAGGATCGCCGCGATCAGCAGGGCCGCATCGGCGCCGGCGGCCCGGGCCTGATACAGCTGATAAGGGCTGAGGATGAAGTCCTTGCAGAGCAGGGGCAGCTCCACCACCTGGCGCACCTGCACCAGCACCTCGAAGCCCCCCTGAAAAAACTGCTTGTCGGTGAGCACCGACAGGCAGCTGGCGCCACCGGCCGCATAGCCGCGGGCGATCGCTTCGGGGTCGAAATCCTCGCGGATCACGCCCTTGCTGGGGCTGGCCTTCTTGATCTCGGCGATCACGGCCGGCTTGCGGCAGCTGGCCTTGAGGGCCGCCAGGAAATCGCGGGGGGGCGGCAGCTCGGAAATCTGTTTGTTGAGCTGCTGCAGGCTCACCCGCTCGCGGGCTGCTGCCAGCTCGCGGTCTTTGGCCCACACAATCTCCTCGAGGATGTGGCGCGGTTCTCCCTCCTGGTGGGGGATGCCGTATTCCAGGTGGGCCACCTTCACCGAGGGGTTGGGCGGCCGGCGACGGAACTCCATGGCTCAGGCCCCCACGGCGGCCGGAGCCTTCGCCATCGCAGTGGCGGCCTGCTTGTACGCCACCTCCACCACCTCACTCAAGGTGGGGTGGGTGTGCACCTCCTCGGCCAGCTGCTGCACGCACTGGCGGCGGGCCACGGCGTTGCCGATCTCCTGGATCAGGTCGGCGGCGTGCAGGCCATAGATGTGGGCACCGAGCACCTCGCCGCTGGTCTTGTTGAACAGCAGCTTCAACAGCCCATCGCTCTCCAGCTCGGCCAGGGCCTTGGAGTTGGCCTTGAAATAGCTGCGCACCACCCCAAGCTCGAAGCCTTCGCTGGCCGCCAGCCCCTTGGCATCGGCCTCGCTCAACCCCACCGAACTGATCTCCGGGTGGGTGAAGGTGGCCGCCGGGATCGAGCGGTAATCGATCTCGCGGCCGTGGCCCAGGATGTTGTCCACCGCCACGGTGCCCTGGGCGGCGGCGGTGTGGGCCAGCATCATTTTTCCGGTCACATCGCCCACGGCCCAGAGATGGGGCACAGGGGCTCCGTTCAGCAGCACGCGCAGCCGGTCGTCGACCGGGATGAAGCCGCGGTTGGTGTCCACGGCGCAGCTCTCCAGGTTCAGCCCCTTGCTGGAGGGCACCCGGCCGGTGGCCACCAGCACCGCATCCACCTCGAGGGTTTCCAGCAGCTCCTTGCTGGCCATGTCGGCCAGCTCGATCCTCACCGGCGCACCGGGGCTCACCTTGCGGGCCAGCACGCCGGCGCGGGCATCGATGTCGCGCCCGTCGATCAGGTGGCGGGCGGCGAGCTTGGCGATGTCGGGATCGAAGGTGGGCATCACCCGATCGAGCGCCTCGATCATCGTGACCTCACAGCCCAGGGCCGTGTACACATCGGCGAATTCCAGGCCGATGTAGCCGCTGCCGATGATCGCAAGCCAACGGGGCAGCCACTCCAGGTTCACCGCTTCATCGCTGGTGAACACCGTGCGGCCATCGGTTTCGATGCCTGGCGGCACGAACGGCTCCGAGCCGGTGGCGAGGATCACATCGCGGGCGCTGAGCAGCCGATCGACGCCGTTGAGCTCGCGCACACCCACCTTCTGGGGGCCCTCGAGGCGGCCCGTGCCGCGGATGATCGTGACGCCGGCGCGCTCCAGCGTTTTGGTGAGATTGGTGCGGATCGTGGCCACCAGCTGGTTGGCGTGGTCGGCGAT
>JAWOHV010000010.1:0-4021 GCA_046484965.1 Prochlorococcaceae cyanobacterium | reverse complement strand
GCCAAGGCCACCGGCGTGCCCCTGGCCAAGGTGGCCAGCCAGATCATGGCGGGCCGCACGCTCGAGCAACTGGGTCTCACCAGCGAGCCGGTGCCGCCCCTGCAGGCGGTGAAGGAGGCGGTGCTGCCGTTCAAGCGCTTCCCTGGCGCCGATTCGATCCTGGGCCCGGAGATGCGCAGCACCGGCGAGGTGATGGGCAGCGCCAGCAGCTTTGGCCTGGCCTACGCCAAGGCGGAACTGGCCGCCGGCGAGGCACTGCCCACCGGCGGCACCGTGTTCCTCTCCACCCACGACCGCGACAAGCCTGCCCTGCTGCCAGTGGCCCGGCGGCTGGTGGAGCTGGGCTTCCGGCTGGTGGCCACCGAGGGCACCGCCCGCGCCCTGGCCGCCGCCGGCCTGGCCGTGGAGCCGATCCTCAAGGTGCATGAAGGCCGACCCAACATCGAGGATGCGATCCGCTCCGGCGAAATCCAGCTGGTGATCAACACACCGGCAGGCCGCCAGGCCGCCCACGACGACAAGTACCTGCGCCGCGCCGCCATCGACTACGCCGTGACCACGGTGACCACCCTGGCCGCGGCCCGGGCGGCGGTGGAGGGCATCGCCGCCCTGCACGCCCTGCAGGGCCAGAAGCTGGAGGTGACGGCCCTTCAGGATCTATACCCGTGAAGAGACTTGGCACCCCGCCTAGCCTCAAGCCATGGACTTGTTGCCCGACAATCTGCCCGAAGAGCTGAGGCCCTCGCTCCTGCCGGTTCTGGAACGCCTGGTCAGGCAGCTCCATCCCCATGGCCTCTGGCTGTTCGGCAGCTGGGCGCGCGGTTCGCAGAGCGCCCGCTCGGATATCGATCTGCTGATTGAAGGGTTTGAGGGGATCCCTGTTCTGGAGGCCTACGACCAGGTGCTGGCTGTGATCGAAGCCAGTGCGTTGCCGATTCAGCCGCTCGTGGCGGCTCCGTCGCTGTTGGCCCACCACGCTGATGCGCCCTTCTGGCGATCCGTGAAAGCGGAGGCCCGCCCCTTGATGGCCGGTTCGGTGTTTCCGTGAGCCGCGAGTCTGCCCACGCTCGCGCCATTCTCTGGTGGCGTCAGGCCGAGGCGGACCTGAGGGCGGCAGGGGTGCTGGCCGATGCGGGCGAATGGAGTCACAGCTGCTTTCAGGCCCAACAGGCTGCGGAGAAAGCGCTGAAGGCCCTGTTGGCCGATCGAGACCAGGATCTGCGCAGTCATTCCCTTGCCGCCCTGTTGCGGCAACTGGGCGGCGATGCCCTGCCGCAATGGGCTTGTCAGGCTCGCGCGCTCGACAAGCTCTATGCCCCTACCCGTTACCCGGATGCCCTCGGTGATGCTGCGCCGATGGACGTATTCGGCCCGGAGGATGCCGCAGGCGCGATTGAGGCGGCGAAGGCGCTGGTGCAGTGGGCGGCGGGGGAGCTGAACCCGTAGGGTTCTGAATAATCCCAGCCCCCGTGCCCGCCGTGTCCGTTGCCCCCAGCGAGGCCATCGCCACTGTCCAGGCCTCCGCCCTGGCCCCTGGCAGCGACTGCAGGGCCGCCTTCCGGGCCGCCTACGAGAACCGCTACACCTGGGACCCTGGCTTCGGCGGCTACCGCGGCCGCTGCATCTGGGAGCAGCCCGGGCAAGCCGATCAACCGGGCCAGCGCGCCGAGGGCAGCTTCACGCTGGGCGCCGATCTCAAAGCCAAGGTGGAGGGCATCGCCGATGAGGCCGTGCACAAAGCGATCGCTTCCCAGCTCTGGGAGGTGGCGATCCACCGCGTGCGACGCAGCTTCGAGCAGACCCACGCGGAGAACACGTTCACGGCCGGCGACACCGACGCCGTTGGCACCGAGGTGATCGTGGGTGGCAAGGGCGCCGGCGACCGCTACCGCATTCGCAACAACGTGGTGACGATGGTGCACCGCCACATCCACGGCACGGTGGTGACGATCTTCACCGAGAGCACCACCGACACCGGCCACGGCTACCTGAGCCGCACCTACACCAGCCAGTACGCCGACCCGGCCAGCGGCGAAGTGCGCGGCGGCCGCAGCCGCTTCCGCGACACCTTTGTGCCGTTAACCAGCGGGGGGCCCTGGGTCTTGAGCGAGCGGCTAGTGGAAACGGATGCCTTTGGAGACACTCCAGCCAGCCGCCAGGTTTTCCGCTTCGAAAACCTCGAGCAGCTCTAGGCGTCGCCCATCGGGGTGATCGTCTGCAGGCGCTCGTTCAGCTGCATCGCCATCGACTGGCGACCCACGGCGAGCACCTTGAGGGTGTCCTCATGCATGCGCAGCTGGGCATCGGCCACCTGCATGCCGCGCACCAGCTCCTTGACGTCATCGGGCAGACCATTGAGGTCGTAGCGCTTGCCTTCGAAGGTGAGCACGGGTGGTTGGGTCTCGTCGGTCACGGATGGGCCGGGAAGGGTCGGCCAAACCTTAAGGCGCAGATTCAGGGCCGGCCAGGGGGGGGCTCTCGCCTGCATCAACAGGCTTCGCTGCAACAACAGGCTCGCTGCTGGCCGGCCGCTTGAAGAAGAACATCAGCAGCGGCCCCACCTGGGCCGCCTCCACCATCTCCCAGCCGTCCTTGCCGAGCATGTTCAAGAAGAACTGCAGCTGTTCGGCCGGGTGGCGGGGGGTTGCCTTGCCCTGGCTGGCGTCGTACTGCTGGGGGAACTGGTTGCGCAGGAACTCGGGACTGAGGGCACCGCCGAGGCGGGCGCTGTCGCTTTTGGGATCCGGAGGCCCGGGTGGGGCGTTGTTATCCACGTTGATGTGGATCACGCGGTATTCCCAAGCCATCAGGACTGCAGCCGGATGAACTGGCGCTCGCACAGCTCGCGGTAGCGGCCGCCCTGCGCCATCAGCTGATTGTGGCTGCCCTGCTCCACGATCCGGCCGCCCTCCATGACAAGAATGCGATCGGCCTCCTGCACCGTGGCCAGCCGGTGGGCGATCACCAGCACGGTGCGGCCGGCCATCGCCTGCTCGAGGCCCCGCTGCACGGCCGCCTCGCTCTCGGCATCCAGGGCGCTGGTGGCCTCATCGAGCAGCAGCACGGCCGGATCGCCCAGCACAGCCCGGGCGATCGCCAGGCGCTGCAGCTGGCCGCCGGAGAAGTTGCTGCCCCGCTCCTCGATGCGGCTGGAATAGCCCTGGGGCAGGGCTTCGATGAAGGCGGCGGCGTTGGCGGTGCGGGCGGCGGCTTCGATCCGCTCGCGGCTGGCGGGCCGGCCGAAGGCGATCGCCTCGGCCACCGTGCCGGAAAACACAGTGCTCTGCTGGGGCACCAGGGCCACCGCCTGGCGCAGCTCCCGGGCCCGCAGGGCCGCCAGGTCGTGGCCATCGAGCAGCAGGCGCCCCTGCTGGGCGGTGTTGAAGCGCAGCAGCAGCGAGAAGAGGGTGCTCTTGCCCGCCCCGGAGGGCCCCACCAGGGCCACCACCTGACCAGGGGAAACATGCAGATCGAGCTCGCGCAGCACCGGCTTGCCGCTCTCGTAGCTGAAGCTCACCTGCTGGAGCTCGAGCTCGCCCTGCACCGCAGGCAGCGCCAGGGCATCGGGGCGGTCGGGGATCTCCACCGGTTCGCGCTCGATCTCCCGCAGGCGCCGCAGCGAGGCCTGGCCCTGCTGGAACTCGTTGAAGTTGGTGGTGAGGTGGGCGATCGGATCGATCAGCATCAGCAGCGCCGCCACATAGCTGCTGAACCCCTGGCTGTTGATGCCGCCGGCCTGGATGCGGGCCGCACCGATCAGCAGCACCGAGAGGATGCCGGCGGCTTCGATAAAGCCCACCACCGGGTGCTGCAGGGCCAGCAGCTGCAGGGAGCGGTAGCGGGCGCGGCGGTGCTGGTCGATCTCGCGCTCGAAGCGCTGCTGCAGCCAGGGCTCGGCGGCGAAGGCCCTCACCAGCGGCAAGCCGTTGATCGCCTCCCCCAGCAGGGCTGCCAGCTCGCTCACCTGCTTCTGGCTGCGTTCGGCGGCGCCCATCACGCGGGCCCCGAACACACTCACCAG
>JAWOHV010000118.1:0-5869 GCA_046484965.1 Prochlorococcaceae cyanobacterium | reverse complement strand
GGCCCTGGGCGGCTCGTTTGTGAGCTTCATCTATTCGGCGCCGCCGCTGAAGCTGAAACAAAACGGCTGGCTGGGCAATTACGCCCTCGGCGCCAGCTACATCGCCCTGCCCTGGTGGGCCGGCCAGGCGCTGTTCGGCCAGCTCACCTGGACCACCGCCCTGCTCACCCTGGCCTACTCGCTGGCGGGCCTGGGCATCGCGGTGGTGAACGATTTCAAGAGCGTGGAGGGCGACCGGGCCATGGGGCTGCAGAGCCTGCCAGTGGCCTTCGGGATCGAGAGGGCCAGCTGGATCAGCGCCGGCATGATCGATCTGTTCCAGCTGGCGATGGTGGCCGTGCTGATCGCGATCGGCCAGCATTTCGCCGCCGTGCTGCTGGTGCTGCTGATCGTGCCCCAGATCACTTTCCAGGACATCTGGCTGCTGCGTGATCCGGTGGCCTTCGATGTGAAGTATCAAGCCAGCGCCCAGCCATTTCTGGTGCTGGGGATGCTGGTGACGGCCCTGGCGATCGGCCACAGCTCCCTTGCCGTTGTGATGTGAGCAGCCGTAGGCGCCGCCGGACGCTTCTGACGGCCTGCCTGCTGGCCGCCGGCGTGGGCGTGGGCGCAGGCCTGGCCCAGGAAGCCCTGCTGCGCGGCGTGGATGGGCTGCTGCCCGATGCCCGCAACATCGGCAACTTCAACCGCCCCGGCACGGTCACGATCCTGTCTGCCGATGGTGAGGTGCTCGAGAAACTGGGGCCCGCCACCCGCGAGAAGCTGGCCAGCGGCCAGATGCCCCAGCTGGTGAAGCGGGCCTTCATCGCCGCCGAAGACCGTCGCTTCTATCAGCACCACGGCGTGGACCCCGTGGGCATCGCCAGGGCGATGGTGCGCAACGTGCGCCAGGGAACGGTGGAGGAGGGCGCCAGCACGATCACCCAGCAGCTGGCCCGCACGGTGTTCCTCAGCCAGGACCGCACGATCATCCGCAAGCTCAAGGAGGCGGCCCTGGCGGGCAAGCTAGAGCGCCAGCTCAGCAAGGAGCAGATCCTCGAGCAATACCTCAATCTTGTGTATCTGGGCTCTAGCGCCTACGGCATCTCCGATGCCGCCTGGGTGTATTTCTCAAAAACGCCCGAGCAGCTCACCCTGCCCGAAGCGGCGATGATCGCCGGCCTGCCGCCGGCCCCCTCAGTTTACACGCCGCTGCTGAATCCGGATCTGGCCCTGCAGCGGCGGGCCACCGTTTTGCGGCGGATGCGGGAAGCCCGGTTCATCGATGATCGCCAGTTGGCTGAGGCCAATGCCGCGCCGCTGCGGCTCAAACCGGCCGAGCCGAAGTACTGGCAGAGCCAGGCCCCCTGGTTCACCAGCTGGGTATCCCAGGAACTGCCGCGGGTGCTGAGCAAGGAGCAGATCGAGCTGGGCGGCTTAACAATCCGCACCAGCCTCAACCTCGACTGGCAGAAACGGGCCCAGGACACGATCAACAACCAAACCGGCGGCGCCCTGGAGGGGGCCCTGGTGGCCATGGAGCCGGGCACGGGCCTGGTGCGCGCCATGGTGGGCGGCCGCAGCTATGAAACAAGCCAGTTCAACAGGGCCACCCAGGCGCTGCGCTCACCTGGCTCCACCTTCAAGCTGTTCACCTACGTGGCCGCCCTGCGCAAGGGCCTCAAGCCGGAGGACAGCTTCAGCAACCGCCAGCGCTGCTACGGCGGCTTCTGCATCAAGGGCGCCGGCGGCACCAGCACGATGGCCAACGCCGTGGCCCGCTCGCTCAATGCCGTGGCCGTGGCCGTGGCCGAGAAGGTGGGCTACCCCGAGGTGATCAAAACCGCCAAGGAGCTCGGCATCCCTGGCGAGCTGGGGCAGTACCCCTCGATGGTGCTCGGCGCCAACGAACAAACGGTGCTCGACATGACGGCCGCCTACGCGGCGATCACAAACCGCGGTTTCTATGTGTCGCCCACCCCCTTCGAGGAGATCCAGGGGGCCAATGGCGAGCTGCTCTGGAGCCGGCGGGTGGATGGCCGCCAGGGCCGCCGGGCTGTGCATAGCGATGTGGCCGATGCGATGACCTGGATGCTGGAGGGTGTGGTGCGGGGCGGCACCGGCAGCGGTGCCGGCCTGCCAGGCAGGCCGGTGGCGGGCAAGACCGGCACCTCCGAGGGGGGCCGCGACCTGTGGTTCATCGGCTCGATTCCCCAGCTCACCACCGGCGTGTGGATGGGCTACGACAGCAACGCCAAAACCGGCAGCTCCAGCGCCGCGGCGGCCTGGGCCTGGCAGCGGTTCATGGCGGGGGTGAGCAGGAACCTGCCGGTGCAGTCGTTCCCGCCGAAGCCCGAGCTCAAGGGCAGCTTCCGCGGCGGCCCGGCCCGGCCCGCCGCACCGGAGCGCGACACGCCCGCAAACCGCCGCCGCTGGGAGCCCGCCGAAGAGGCCCTGCCGCCGCGAACCGAAGCAGCCCCCGCAACGCCTGCTCCGGCACCCGAAGCGGCACCACCAGCCACGGACACCGGCACCCCCAGTGCCGCCCCCGACGCCGCCGCCCCCAGTGCCCCAGCGGCCCCGCCGCCTGCGGCGGCACCCGAAGCCGCCGCCCCTGCCGCACCGCCGCCACCTCCTGCGCCGGCGCCAGTGGAGGCTCCTCCTCCTTAAGCTGCGCCGCCCTAAGCCGTGCCGCCCGAAGGAAGAGAGGGAGCCTCGAGCACGGCGGCGTAGAACCCATCGCCGCGGCCAGCGGCATCACCCGGCCAGCGCTGGCCCTGCTCCAGCAGCAGCCAATCGGGATGGGCGGCGCGGAAGCTTGCCACCTGATCGCCGTTTTCGCGGGGATCCACCGTGCAGGTGGCATACACGAGCCGGCCGCCGGGCCGCAGCAGCGGCGCCAGGCCAGAGAGCAGCTGCTGCTGCAGCGGCAGCAACGATTCCAGGGCGGCGGGAGTGATCCGCCAGCGGGCATCGGCGTGGCGGGCCAGGGTGCCGAGGCCGGAGCAGGGGGCATCGATCAGGATCCGATCGAAGCTGGCCAGCCAGTCCGGGCGGGCGGCGGCCAGGGCCGTGGCATCGGCCGCCAGCGGCCGAATCGAGCCCAGGCCGAGGCGCTCGCTGTTGCGCCGCAGGCGCTGCAGCCGGGGCTCAGCACGGTCCACCGCCCACACGTCGCCCTGGTTGCCGATCAGCTCGGCCAGGTGGCTGCTCTTGCCGCCGGGGGCGGCGCAGGCATCCAGGATCCGATCGCCGGGCTGCGGATCGAGCAGGGGGGCGATCAGCTGGGCGCTGCGATCCTGCACGCACCAGTGCCCCTCGGCGTACCCCGGCAGCTGCCGCAGATCGCCGCCGCGCTGCAGCAGGGTGATCCCCTGGCCCAGCCCCTCGAGCGGCTCGGCGGCCACACCGGCGGCGGCGAAGGCCGCCAGCAGCTCCGCCCGGCTGCAGCGCAGGGGGTTGCAGCGCAGGTCGAGGGCGGGGGGGCGGTTGCAGGCTTGGCCGAAGGCGGCGGCGCCCTCCGCCGGCAGCCAGCGCAGCAGATCGGCAGCCAGCCAGACAGGCAGCGAGTGGCGCAGGGCGAAGGCCGCCGCCGGATCAGCCGGCAGCACCAGGCCGCCGCAGGGATCGTCGGCCGCCCCCGCCTGCTCGCGGCGGCGCAGGCAGGAGCGCAGCAGGCCATTCACCACCGGCGCCAGCCGCTCCAGGCCGCCCTGGCGCGCCAGCTCAACGCTGGTGCTCACCGCCGCCGCCGCCGGCACCCGCTGGCTGAACAGCAGCTGGTAGAGGCCGATGTGCAGCAGCCAGCGCAGGGCCGGCGGCTGGCGCTCGGCCGGCACCTTGCCGAGGGCATCGATCCAGGCATCCAGCAGCAACCGCTGGCGGATGGCGCCATAGGCCAGCTCGGTGGCCAGGCCGCGGTCTACGGGAGCGAGGCTCTGGCGCTGCAGCTCCCGCTCCAGGGCGCCATCGGCATAGGCGCCGGCCGCCACCGCCTGCAGCACCCGCCAGGCCAGCAGGCGCGGCGCCAGGCCGATCGCGGCGGCATCAGCGCTGGCGGAATCGGCGCTGGCGGCAGGAGCTGCGGGGGTTGAGGGGGCCAGGGATTGGCGCGGCGGTGGTCAGGGTTCCACAACTAGCGCGCGGGGCAGCCAGCGGTGGCGCGCCAGAGGCAGGCGGCCGGCCTGATCCACCGCGATGCCCTCGGCGAGCAGCAGTTCGCGCTGGATCCAGTCGGAGCCCTCCCGGGCGGGGCTCATGGCAATGCAGCCGCGGGCATTCACCACCCGCTGCCAGGGCACCGGCGAGGGCAGCGGCAGCCGGCGCAGCGCCCAGCCCACCTGGCGGGCCGCCCCCCAGGCACCGATCAGCTCGGCGATCTGGCCGTAGGTGGCCAGGCGGCCGCGGGGGATCTGGGCCACCGCGTCATACACGCGCTGATCAAAGCTGGCTTCAGGGCTGGGCATCGGGCCGGCAGGGCGGCGCTCAGCGGCCGTTCTAAACGGGGTGCCTTTCAAACCAGAGAATGGCGTTGTGCTGTTCAGGCCTGATGCCACTGCTGCCGCGCCGCTTCCAGAGGCTCCAGGCCGTGCTTGATCGGCGCATGGGCGATCTCAGCGTGCTGCTGGAGCAGGTGGACAAGCCCCACAACCTCTCGGCGATCCTGCGCAGCTGTGATGCGGTGGGGGTGCTGGAGGCCCATGCGGTGAGCCTGGCGGGGCGAACGCGCACCTTCAACAGCACCTCCAAGGGCAGCCAGAAGTGGGTGCCGCTGCGCAGCCATGCCACCACGGCGGCGGCGGTGGCGGCCCTCAAGGAGCAGGGCTTCCGGCTCTACGGCACCCACCTGAGCGCCGCGGCGGTGGACTACCGCCAGTGCGATTTCACCGGCCCCACGGCCTTTGTGCTGGGGGCGGAGAAGTGGGGTCTGAGTGAGGCCACCAGCGCGCTGGTGGACCAGGAGATCCTGATCCCGATGGCCGGCATGGTGCAGTCGCTGAATGTGAGCGTGGCGGCGGCCACGCTGCTGTTTGAGGCGCTGCGGCAACGGCAGGCGGCCGGCCTGGTGCCCAGCGGCGGCCAAGGGCTCAGCCCGGAGCGATACCAGCTGCAGCTGTTCGAATGGGCCTACCCAGACGTGGCCGCCTGGTGCCAGCGGCAGGGGCGGCCCTACCCCGCCCTCGATGCGGAAGGAGCGATCAGTGAGGAGCTGCCCCGCACGCTGCGGCTGCGCTGCTGAGCTGCTGATCTACACAACTAGCGGCTGCTGCGGCCGGTGTTGCCGCCGCTGATCCAGCTCTCCAGCCCCTCCCCCAGGAAGGAGAGGCCCAGCACCAGCACAAACATGGCCAGCCCTGGATAGAGGGCCGTCCACCAGATGCCGGTGGGCAG
This sequence comes from Prochlorococcaceae cyanobacterium, assembly GCA_046484965.1. Taxonomy (GTDB): domain Bacteria; phylum Cyanobacteriota; class Cyanobacteriia; order PCC-6307; family Cyanobiaceae; genus JAWOHV01. The sequence continues at coordinate 499 of JAWOHV010000118.1, read as the reverse complement.
GGCGGTGAGGGCCTGCTGCAGGTCGCCGCCCCACTCGGGGATGGTTTCAGGCAGGCCGAGGCCCAGAAAACCGAGGCCGCCGAGCACGAGCACGGCATCGGCGGCGTTGAGGGTGAGCAGCACCGGCACCGAGGTGATCACATTGCGCAGCAGGTAGCGGCGCAGGATCCAGATCGGCCCGGCGCCGAGGGAGCGGGCCGCCTCCACATAGAGCTCTGCCTTCACCTGGGCGCTCTGGTTGCGCACCACGCGGAAGTATTGGGGGATGTAAACAACGCAGAGGGCAGCGGCGGCGTTGGGCAGGCCCCGGCCGAGCAGGAAGGCCAGCACCACCGAGAGCAGCAACACCGGCAGTGTGTAGAGGGTGTCCATCAGCAGCACCAGCACCCGATCCACCCAGCCGCCCAGGTAGCCGCTCACCATGCCCAGCGGCACGCCGATCACCAGGGCGATCACCAGGGCCAGCAGCACCACCTGCAGGGCCACGCCGCTGCCAGAG
>JAWOHV010000009.1:0-14938 GCA_046484965.1 Prochlorococcaceae cyanobacterium | reverse complement strand
AGCCAGTCGACGCAAGCATATCTGCTGTTACACACTGGACGAGTTCACCAACCGCCTGACCGATTTCCGACCTTACCTGGAGCAGCTTGGCGGCGCTGATCGAGCAGCCGCTCCGCCAGCAGCCGGGCCAGCTCGGCCGCGGGCGCCACGATCAGCTGGCTCTGGTGAAGGGTTTGGGGCACCGGCGCTCGGCTCAGGGCAAGCCGGCCAGCACCGGGGCCGCCGGCGGCAGGCCGTGGGGCTGCAATTCCACACCCCGGTAGAAGTGCCTCAGGATCTGCTCGAAGACCTCGCCCCGCTGGGCCAGGCCATAGGCACCCCACTGACTCATGCCCACGCCGTGGCCGAAGCCGCGGCCGATGGCAATCCAATCGGTGCTGGCCTGGAGCGTGGGGCCGGCCGCGTCAGCGGGCCGTCCAACCTGGAAATCGCCAGCGAAGCCAAGGGGCGGCAGGGGGAGCAGCCCCGGCAGCAGCTGCAGCATCGCCTGGCTGGCCCGTTCCACCATGGGCCGAGGTTGCTGCTCGAAGCGCACCCAGGTGCTGCGCAAGCCGAGGCGGCTGCGCAGCTCGGCGCCGCTCAGCTGAACCTGCCCCAGGGGGCCCTGCAGCCGCACCTGCTGGATGCGGCCATCGGCCGAACTGCCAAGCACCTGAATGCTCTCCACACCGCCGATACCGGCAAAGGTCTGGCGCAACTTTTCGGCCGGCAGCGGCTGCTGCCACTGGCGCACTGGGCTTTGCTCGTCGAAGTCGGGCACGCTCACCAGGTAGGGCAGCTGGCTGCTCCACACCTCGCCGCTGTTGGCGGTGGAGCCGCCACTGGAGCTGTGGAACACCGCATTGATCAGTTCGCCGCGGTAGGTGAGCACCAGGGAGCGGGTGGCCGCCACAGCCTCGCGGGTGGAGGCGGTTTCGGCGGCCAGGCCCTTGTAAACCTGGCTGGCCACGGTGGCCTTCAGGTCGAACACCTCATTGGGCTTGCGCTGCCGCAGGGCGTAGGTGCGGGCCGCCACCGCCTGGGCACGCAGGGCCTGCTGGGGCCAGCTGGCCGGCATCTCACTGCCCACCACGCTGGGTAGATAGGTTTCCAGGCCCACGTGATTGATCACCCGCAGGCGCGCGCCATCGGCCACGATCCGCAGGCGGCCCCGATAGCTGCGCTCAGCCACCCCCAGAACGGCGGCAGCGCCGCCGGCGGCAGGCTCGATCCAGAGCTCGCGGGCGATCGGCACGGGCGCCGTCTCTGCGGCCGAGGCCCCACCGAACAGCAGCCCCGTGGCGGCAGCCTGCAGCCGCCAGGCCGTGGCCGCCGGCAGCTGTTGCAGAACCCGGCCGCTGCCATCGCGCAGCCGGGCACCCTGGGGGGCCGACAGCTGCACCTGGGGGCCTTCGAACAGCAGCACCCGCAGCTCCGGCTCCGGCGCCTGCTCCGGTGCCGTGCGGGCCAGGCTGGGGGCCAGCGGCAGCAGCTCACGACCCAGGGGAGCGGCGGCGGCCAGCAAAACAGCCAGGACGTGGCGCACGGGATCTGCAAGCAATGGGCCCCATCTTGGCGATGGCGTCCAGGCCCTGCCCGGGGCAACGTGACACCATGCAGCAGCGGCACCAGCAGCGTGCAGATCACCTTTCTGGGCACTAGCTCGGGTGTCCCCACCCGTGCCCGCAACGTCTCGGCCGTGGCCCTGCGGCTGCCCCAGCGAGCCGAGCTCTGGCTGTTCGACTGCGGTGAAGCAACCCAGCACCAGTTCCTGCGCAGCGAACTGCGGGTGTCGCAGCTGCGCCGGATCTTCATCACCCACATGCACGGCGACCACATCTTCGGGTTGCCGGGCCTGCTGGCCAGCCTCGGGCTGGCAGGCAGCTGCCAGGGCCTCGATCTTTATGGCCCTGACCCACTGCGCGACTACCTCGAGGGGGTATGGCGCACCTCCTCCACCCGCATCGGCTACCCCCTGCGCAGCCACCGCGTGCAGCAAGCCGCCAGCAGAGGCGCCCTGCTGCTGGATGACGACGACATCGAGGTGCGCTGCGCACCGCTCACCCATCGGGTGCCCGCCTTCGCCTATCGGGTGGATCAGAAGCCGCGGCCAGGCCGTTTCGATGTGGAGCGGGCCCGGGCCCTGGGCATCCCCCCGGGCCCGATCTACGCGGAGCTCAAGGCCGGCCGCAACGTGAGCCTGGAGGACGGGCGGATCATCAAGGGATCAAGCCTCTGCGGGCCGCCGCGGCCGGGCTGCAGCGTTGTGTACTGCACCGACACCGTTTTCTGCGAGGCCGCCGTGGAGCTCGCCCGCGGCGCCGACCTGCTGATCCACGAGGCCACCTTCAGCCACGCCGAAGCGAAGCTCGCCATCCAGCGCCAGCACTCCACCAGCACGATGGCCGCCCAGACAGCCCTGGCCGCCGGCGTGGGCCAGTTGGTGCTGACCCACCTCAGCCCGCGCTACATGCCCGGCAACAGCCAGAGCGCCGACGACCTGCTGGCGGAGGCCCAGGCGATCTTCGCCAACACCCTGTTGGCCAAGGACTTCCTGACCCTGGAGCTCCAGAGCGCCGATCAGCCCCCCGACGGGCCCGCCGCCCAGCGGCCGCAAGCCAGCTGAGCCTGCAACAGTTCGCGAGTTTCCCGCCTGGGGGGACCGTCGCCCGTGATACAAGATCTCAGTGCGGTGAGCACCGCTTTCCTGGCGGCTTTTTTGATGGCCTCTTTCCTCCCCTCAGCCCTGCGCGCGCTTACCCGTGCCCTGCTGGTTCTTCCCCTGGCTCTGCTGTTCTGTTTCACCGGGCCCGCAAGCGCCGCCCAGTGGGATGCCGCAACCCTGACCGTGCCCGGGAGCCCCGACGGGACTCCAATCACCTTCAGCGAACAGGAGTTCAAGGCCGGACGCAAGCTGTTCAACACCAGCTGCGGTGAATGCCATGCCGGTGGGATCACCAAAACCAACCAGAACGTGGGCCTCGATCCCCAGACTCTCTCGCTGGCCACCCCCCCGAGGGATTCGGTGGAGTCGCTGGTTGACTACATGAAGGACCCCACCTCCTATGACGGCGAGTACAGCATCGCCGACCTGCATCCCAGCCTGCGCAGCAGCGACGTGTTCGTGAAAATGCGCGATCTCGATGAGAACGATCTGCGCCTGATCGCCGCCTACATCCTCGTTTCACCGAAAGTGCAGGGCGTGCAGTGGGGCGGCGGCAAGATCTACTTCTGATCAATCCCCCCCAACCTGTGGCGAAGCTGGTTCAGGGGGCCTGACATTGTCTGGGTTGCATGAGGCCGGCTGTTTGCTGTACCACCACTCCTGCAGCGGCGGGGCCAGCCGCTGCGGAAACAGGGTGATCACGGTGCGGGTGGGCCTGGAGCCCGGCTGAAGCAGCTCCACCGCATAGGAGGGGCATCGCCTGGCGGCCAGATCGGCCACGAAGCGGCGCCCCACCCGCCGCCAGCTGGGTTCCTTGCTGCGCCAGGCCAGCCGGCAGCAGGGCCAGGGCAATTCCTCGCGATCGAAGAGGCGGCAACAGGGCCCCAGAACCCGGAAGCTGTACTGCCCGCCGGGGCTGGTGTGCTCGCTGCCGGGCTCAAGCAGAACGTGGACCTGGGTCTGCAGCGGTGAGGCCATGAAAAAGCCACCCCTGAGGGTGGCAGCAATGGAGCAAGGAGTGAGTTTTATTCTGGGCCCACAAAGCCTGGGCTTGGTGGGCATGGCAGGAAGGGGGCCCGTGGGCCACCAGGCCGAAACTCAGTAGAGCTCCTCTTCGGCGTGGGTCTTGATGGAGCAGTCGCTGGTGGGGTAGGCCACACAGGTGAGCACGAAACCGGCTTCGATCTGGTCGTCGTCGAGGAAGCTTTGGTCGGACTGGTCGACGGTACCGGCGGTCAGCTTGCCGGCGCAGGTGGAGCAAGCACCAGCGCGGCAGGAGTAGGGAAGATCAATCCCCTGCTCCTCTGCTGCATCGAGGATGTACTGGTCGTCGGGAACCTCGATGGTCTTGTTGAGGCCCTCGCTCTCGTTGATGAGGGTGACCTTGTAGGAAGCCATGGAAGGGATTTGAGCTCACAGGCGCCTGGACAATCCGGGCCTGCAGGACAGCTCATTCATACATCCGCCAGGGGGGTGTTCAGGCCTTACGGCGGCGTCAGCGTTGGAAGGCCAATCAAATTGAGGGCACAGATCAGCGTGCCTTATGCAACATCGCTGCGCCGCCGCAGCCGCATCAGGCCCCAGCGGCTCTGCTCAGCCACCAGCTCGGCCCGCCAGCCGGCCGCCGCCAGGGCCCGCTGCAACTTGGAGGCCTGCTCCACCAGCAGGCCGCTGAGCAGGCCCGTGCCGCCGGGGGTGAGCACGCTGGCGAAGGAGGGAGCCAGGGCCTCGATCACCGGCGCCAGGATGTTGCAGAGCAGCAGATCGGCGCGCTGCCCCGCCTGCAGCTCCACCAGCCGCTCCACCGAACCATGGCCCGCCAGAACGCTGAGGCCATTGAGGAGCGCGTTTGCTGCGGTGGCGCGCACCGCCAGGCTGTCGGTGTCGACCGCCGCCACCGAGGCCGCCCCAAGCCGCAGGGCACCGAGGCCGAGGATGCCGCTGCCGCAGCCCAGATCAGCCACCCGCAGGCCCAGCGGCGGCTCGGCCTCAAGGGCCTCCAGGCAGAGCCTGGTGGTGGGGTGGGAGCCGGTGCCGAAGGCGCTGCCGGGGTCGATCCGGATCAGCAGCCGATCGGCATACTCCTCGGGCCTCTCCAGCCAGGCGGGCAGGATCAGCAGCCGCTCACCCACCGGATCGGGCTGCCAGTGCTGCTTCCAGCTGAGGCTCCAGTCCTCATCGTCCTGCTGCTGCCAGTGGAAAGCCGGCAGGCAGAGGCCGAAGGGCTCGCCAAGCGGCGCCAGCGCCCTCTCCAGCTCTGAGCGCTGCTCAGCCGGCCAGTCGCTGGCCGGCAACCAGGCCAGCAGCTGGCGCTGCTCGGGGGCTTCGGGGCGGTAGCGCACCGCCATCCGTGGAATGCCGAGGGCCTGGAGCTTCCAGGTGAGCGATTCCTCCAGTTCCGGCAGCAGCGCCAGCTCAAGCCGCCACCAAGAGAGGGTCATCGGCGCAGGCAGGGGTTCGATCAGAGCGTCACCGGATGGGCTTCCTGAATGCCGTTGATCAGGCCGATCGAGGCCAGCAGGCTGGGCGGGATCGGATCGTCGAGGCTGAGCACCATCACCGCATCACCGCGCACGATGCGGCGTCCCACCTGCATCGAGGCGATGTTCACGTTGTGCTCGCCCAGCAGGGAGCCGAGATTGCCGATGATCCCGGGCATGTCCCGGTGGCGGGTGAACAGCATGTGGCGGCTGGGCGACACATTCACCGGGAACTCATCGATCGTGGTGATCCGCAGGTTGCCATCGGCGAACACGGCTCCGGTGACGCTGTGCCCACCCTGGGCCGCCCGGGAGGTGAGCTGCAGCGAACCACCGGCAAAATCCCGGCTGGCGGCGTCCTTCACCTCCAGCACGTGAATGCCACGGCTCTTGGCCTCCAGGGAAGCGTTCACGTAGTTGATGCTGTCGCCCAGGGCGGTGGAGAGGAGGCCCTTGAGGGAGGCCACCACCAGCGGCTGGGAGGGATGGGCCGCAAACTCGCCCTGCAGGCGCACTTCCAGCTCCTGCAAGGGGCCGCTGGCGAGCTGGCTGAGCAACTGACCGAGGGTTTCGGCCAGCTGCAGATGGGGCTTGAGCTGCTCCATCACCTCGGGGGTGAGGCCGGGGATGTTCACGGCACTGCGGGCCGGCAGCCCCAGCAGCACGTCGCGAATCTGCTCAGCCACGTCGATGGCCACGTTTTCCTGCGCCTCCTCGGTGGAGGCCCCCAGGTGGGGGGTGAGGATCAAGCGCTCGCGCACCTGGCGCAGCACCGAATCGGCCTCAAGGGGCTCGTTGGCGAACACATCGAGGGCGGCGCCGGCGATCGTGCCGTCCTCCAGGGCCGCCGCCAGGGCCGGCTCATCAACGATGCCGCCGCGGGCGCAGTTCACGATCCGGGCCGATGGCTTCATCGTGCGCAGCAGCTCCGTATTCACCAGGTTCTCGGTGTCCGGGGTGCGGGGCAGGTGCAGGCTCACGTAGTCGGCTTCAGCAAACAGAGCCGCCAGGGGCATCAGCCGCACCTGCAGCTGCTGGGCCCGCTCGGAGGAGATGAACGGGTCGTAGGCCAGCAGCTCCATGCCCATCGCCTTGGCCACCCGGGCCACGTGGGAGCCGATCTTGCCGAGGCCCACCACACCGAGCTTCTTCTTGTAGAGCTCGTTGCCCACATAGCTCTTGCGGTCCCAGCCGCCGGCCATGGTGCTCATGTGGGCGTGGGGCACGTGGCGCGAGAGCGAAAGCATCAGCGCCAGGGCGTGCTCGGCGGCGGCGATCGTGTTGCCCTCCGGGGAGTTCACCACCATCACGCCGCGCCTGGTGGCCGCCGGCACATCGACGTTGTCGACCCCCACGCCAGCGCGGCCGATGATCCGCAGCTGGCTGGCGGCCTCGATGATCTCGGCGGTCACCTGGGTGCCGGAGCGGATCATCAGGGCGCCGTAGTCGCCGATGATCGCCTTGAGTTCAGCCGGTGGCAGGCCCGTGCGCACGTCCACCTGGGCCACCTGGGAAAGAATGTCGATCCCCGCTTGATCAATGGGATCGGATACCAGAACCTTCGTCATGACCCGGCGGGGGGAGGGCGGCCGGAGGTGCAGTGTAGAGAGCGGCCCCATCTGGCAAAACCCCGGCCGCGCCCGGCCAGGGAGAATCAAGAGCCTCAAGCAGGAGCAACAGCCTTGGCAACCTCCGTGGTGGTGGTGCTCTCTGATCGCAAGCGCCTGCATCAGCTGCGCGATCGGCTGGCGGCGGAAACTCCGCCGCCAGCCCAGCTGGTGGCGATCGGCAACCAGGAAACGGAGCTGCTGGCGGTGGAGCGGCTCAATCCAGCCGTGGCCCGCCAACGACGCCAGCGGACGCTGGCCCGCTGGCTGATCCCCTTCGGTTTCGGAGCTGGTGTGACGTTCACCCTGATCACCGACCTGCACACCTTCGGCTTCGCCGGCCCCTGGGGCGAACGGCTGATCGGAGGCCTGCTCGGCCTGGGATCGGGCTGGATGGGCAGCTTTGCTGCCGCCGCCAGCGTCAACTCCGAGGATGACGACCGCCTCCGCGGCCTGCGCAACCGGCTGACGGAGGGTCGCTGGTTGCTGCTGGTGGAGATGGCCGATGGGGTGGAGATGCCCTGGACCCTGCTGCAGCAGGCCAAGCCGGAGGCGGTGGTGCGACTGGCCGAGCGGTGAAACTGCCCCAGCGCGAGCTGCTGGCGGGGGCGCGCCAGCCTGAGGCCCTGGCAGCCCTGCTGCGGCAGGCCGAAACGGTGCTGCGTACCTGGGAACCCCAGTGGACGGGCTTTCTGGCGGCAGAGGTGCGCGAAGAGGCCGAGCAGCGCCTCGAAGCCCTCAGCGAACTGGAGCTGAGGGCCGACGGCGGCTATCCGGCTGCCGAACGCCGCTGCCTGCTGCTGCAACGCCGCGAAGCTCCGCTCGAACCTGAGGCGTTCCCAGCACCGCTGATCGGCCTCGACCTGAGCGGCAATTTCCTCTTCGACCCCAGCAGCGCCGCCGCCATGGCCGCCGACCTGCTGGCGGCGGCTGGGGGCAGCCCCGAACAGCTGGGGGACCTGTGGCTGCGCGGCGATCGGGGCGGCCAGGCCATCTTGAGAACCGATCTGGCGGCCAGGCTTGAGGGCCAGGAGATCCACGTGGGGCCGGTGCCGGTGCTTTGTCAGACGCGGCCGATCGAGAGCCTGCAGCTGCCGGCCCAGCGCCAGGAGCGGCGCCTGCAGACGGTGGAGGCCTCCCTGCGGCTCGATGCGGTGGCATCGGCCGGCTTTGGTGTTTCCCGCAACCGCATGGCCGAACTGATCCGGCAGGGGGCGATGCGCCTCAACTGGCAGCCGCTCAGCAGCCCCAGCCGCCTGCTGGCGGCGGGCGACCGGCTGCAGCTGGCGGGACGAGGCGAGCTGCTGATTGAATCCATCCAGCCCACCAAGCGCGATCGCTGGCGGATCGAGCTGCTGCGCCGCTAACAGCAGGCCAGGCGGCAGGAAGATCGACTGCTAAGTTTCCAACCTGGGGGCGATTAGCTCAGAGGTAGAGCACTACCTTGACACGGTAGGAGTCACTGGTTCGATTCCAGTATCGCCCATTCCTGTTTGCCCTATTTTCCGTGGCTCCAACTGCAGGGCGGTGGATGGGCAGCAAGGCCAACGGCAGCAGCAACCCCAACGGCAGCAGCAGGGCGAGCGGCGATCAGCCCCTCACCGTGGTGGTGGGTCTGGGCAGGTCTGGCATCGGGGCGGCCCGTTGGCTGCAGGCCCAGGGCACGCCAGTGCAACTGATCGAAAGCCAGCGCAACCCCGCCCTCGAGGCCAGAGCCCAGCAACTCGCCACTGAGGGCATCAGCGTGCTGCTGGACTGCCCGCTGAGCCTCGAAACCTTCGCCGCCCTGCCGCAGCCGCCCGGCCGCGTGGTGGTGAGCCCCGGCATCCCCTTCGACCATCCGACCCTGGTGGCGCTCCGCGCTGGCGGGATCCCGGTTCAGGGCGAAATGAGCGTGGCCTGGGAGGCCAGCGCCGGCACCCCCTGGATCGGCATCACGGGCACCAACGGCAAAACCACCGTGACCCACCTGGTGAGCCACCTGCTGCGCCACGGCGGCCTGGATGCGCCGATGTGCGGCAACGTGGGCCTGGGGGCAGCCGAGCTGGCCCTGAGCCGCCAGCGCCAGGGCCAGCAGGCCCCCGACTGGCTGGTGGTGGAGCTGAGCAGCTACCAGATCGAGGCCTCAGCGGAACTGGCACCCCGCATCGGTCTGTGGACCACCCTCACCCCCGACCACCTCGAGCGCCACGGCAGCCTGGATCACTACCGCGCCATCAAGCGCGGATTGCTGGAGCGCTCTGCCATCCGCGTGCTCAACGCCGACGATCCCGATCTGCGCGCCCACGCCGTCGGCTGGGATCGGCCGGTGCGCTGGGTCAGCGCCGGCCAGCGCGCCAATCTGCCGGCGGGGCAGCAGGCGCACCTCTGGATTGAGGCAGGCCAGGTGCACGCTGCCGGCGGCCCCCTGTTTGAGGCCTCCTGCCTGGCCATGCCCGGCGCCCACAACCGCCAGAACCTGCTGATGGCAACCGCCGTGGGCCTGGAGGCCGGCCTCGACCCGGCCCAGATGGAGGCAGCATTCCGGGCCTTCCCGGGGGTGCCCCACCGGCTCGAGCGCATCCGCGAACGGGGCGCCATCAGCTGGTTCAACGACAGCAAGGCCACCAACTACGACGCCGCCGAAGTGGCCCTGCTGGCCCTGGAAGGTCCGCTGGTGGTGCTGGCCGGCGGCCAGGCCAAGCAGGGCGATGCCGCCGGCTGGCTCCGCCAGCTGCAGCGCCAGGCGGCTGCCGTGGTGCTGTTCGGCGCCGCCGCCGAAACCTTCGGCAGCATGCTGGAGCAGGCCGGCTACAGCGGCAGCGTGCGCCTGGTGGAGGGACTGGCTGAGGCGGTGAGCGCCGCCGCGGAACTGGCGCCAGCCCTGGGCTGCACCAGCGTGCTGCTCTCGCCTGCCTGTGCCAGCTTCGACCAGTACAGCGATTTCGAAGCCCGCGGCGATCACTTCCGCCAGCTGGTGCAAGCCCTCTGAGAGAGTGGCAGCTCGCCGCCGGCAGCCGATGGCCTTCTGGCTGATGAAGAGTGAACCCGACGTTTACGGGATTCAGGATCTCGAGAACGAGGACACAACCCTATGGGACGGCATTCGCAATTACCAGGCGCGCAACTTCATGCGCAGCATGCAATGCGGTGATCAAGCCTTTTTCTACCACTCCAACGCCAAGCCGCCTGGGATCATCGGCTTGATGGAAGTGGTGGAAACAGGCATCACCGACCCCAGCCAGTTTGATCCCAGCTCGAAGTATTTCGATCCACGCTCGCCGCGCGAGGCCCCCCGCTGGGACTGCGTCCGCCTGCGCTATTTGCGCACTTTTGCCGAATTGCTCAGCCTCGAGCAACTGCGCCAGCAGTTCAGCCCCGAAGAACTCGGGGTGGTGCGCAAGGGGAGCCGCCTTTCAATTCTGCCGGTGAGCGATGCCTGCGCCGAGCGCCTGTTTGCCCTGCTCGAACGAAGCTGAAGGCCAGGCCAGCGCAAGACCGCTCAATAACCCCGCCACCAAAGTGATGGCAAAAGGGCCATCACTGTCTACGGTTAAGACCACACCGCCTGCCCCACGACTGTGCTGAGCCCGATCACAAGCGCGCCCCTGAATATCCCTGAAAGTTTCCAGCGAGGCTGGCAGGCCTTCTGCCGTAGCCCCTGGGCTTTCATCGGATTCACCCTGGTGGGCGGCAGCGCCAACGTGATAGGCCAGAGCCTGCAGAAGCTGGGGTCAGACCGCCTGGAGCTCAGCAGCAGCGGTGGCGGTAGCGCTGGCGGTGGCACGCTGCTCGCCTTGCTGCCGCTGCTGCTGGGAATCGGCATCAGTGTGGTGAGCAGCCTCTGGCTCAACGTGGGGCTGTTCCGGGGCGCCTGGATCGCCCTGGCGGGGAGGAAACCGCAGCTGGGCGACCTGATCCGCTGGGATGGGCCAGCCCAACTGCGCCTGCTGCTGATGGGCCTGCTGCTGCTGCTGATCAACCTGCTGATCCTGGTGGTGAGCGGTTTGGCCGCCGCTGTGCTGAGCCTGATCCAGCCGATGCTCAGCCTGCTGCCGGTGCTGATCGGCCTGGGGGTCTTCGTGTATGTGGCGGTGGGTCAGGTGTTCCACCTGCCGCTCACCGTGATCGGCGGCCTCAACCCCCTGCCCGCCTTCCGCAGCGGCCGCATCGCTCTGGCCACTCATTGGTGGACGATGCTGGGCTTCTTGGCGCTGCTGGCCCTGATCGTGCTGGCTGGGGTGCTGAGCTTCGGCGCAGGCCTGATCGTGGGCCTGCCAGTGATCAGTTGTGTGGTGGCAGCCGCCTATCAGCAACTGTTCGGCCAGGAAGACCGCACCGGCCTGCTGGCCTATCGCTGATCGGCTCCGCTGGCCGCAGCGAAACCCCGCTGGGCAGGGAAAAGGTTGGCAAGATAGCAACGGGTGATACCCCGGTTCTGCAGCCCGTTCTGCACCAGAAACCCAGCCAGAGCAGCCTGAAACAGGCGGTATTGGTCCCAGTTCGGATGGCGCTCGATGAAGCCCCGCATCGCCAGCAACAGAGCTTCCGGCACCTCGGCACGAAGGCTCACCACCGCCCCTTGCCCTACCACCCGTTCCATGCCAGAGCCGATCACTGGCCCACAGTTCTCCACATGCCGCCGGCAGCGTCAAGCGCGGCGATCCAGGATGCAATCGTCGCGATCCAACGCTGAGACCCTTTGCCAGCACTGGGTTTGGGCCAGCATCAACGGCGCTCCCCACTCCACTTAACCAACGGCGCCAGCCTGTCAAGGGGAAAGCGCCGGGCGGCTGCGTTCTCCCCAGCCTCCAGGGCTGGGGAGGCAGGCGCCGAGGCCTGCCTGGGGAAAAACCGTGAAATCCCTGGGGGAAATGCCCCTCCCCCGGGGAAAGGGGCATCAATCAGGCCTACTGATCAATCCAGCTCTGGTAGATCCAGTTTTGGCGCGCCCCGGGGCAGTTCTGGCGGGCCTCAGGCCAGGTCAGGTTGCTGCTGGTCAAGCACCTGGGTCGCCAGAGCGGCAGCAACTGCAGCACAGGCGGGGCCATGCCAGCCCGCCTCAAGCGAGCGGCGACCAGCCGCAGCCGTAAGGATGAACCGCAGCGAGCAGCTGCCCCCTGCCGCCTCCAGAGCCAGCCAGATTTCCCCCGACTCCCACTCCAGGCTCAGGTGCTCCTCCTGCATCAGCTGATCGGCCAGGGCCTGCTGCTGATCCAGCAGCCGCTGCAGACCCTGGCCGATCAAGGTGGCCTCCTGCCAGGTGAACTCTGCAGTCCAGTCGTGGCCGCCGAGCAACACCACGAAGGGCTGGCGGCCGTAATCGAGCTCCAGGCGCCAACCCTGCCCCTGCTGCACCCGCATCGCAAACGGCCCGGCGGGGCTGGCGCTCAGCCAGGGATCAGATCGGGTTGGTCCTGTTCGTCGCTGAGTTCGATGATGGCCCGCTGAACCGGCTTCACCATCGATTCCTCGAGCAGGCCGTCGAAGTCGTCGAAGCGGCGCTGCTTGGCCCGAAACGCGATCCGTACGGTGGTGAGGTAGCGGTTGCTGGAATGGCGGATCAGGCTGTCGGCGCGCTGGGCCAGTTCCATGGCATTGACCTCGATCGCCACTGTGCGGTCCGGCAGTAATGACTGCACCTTAGTTCAGCAGGTCTTCTGTGATCGGCACCCGGGCGGGATAGGTGAGGGGCTCCAGGCCCGGCGCCAGCAGCATGATCTGGCGGGCCAGCCGCAGCGAAAGCACCGGCGGCCGCAGCAGATCCAGCAGCGCATTCACCTCCTCGCGATGCTCCCGATCGAGGCAGGAAATCCGCAGCACCCCCCAGCTGCGGCAAAAGCGGCAGTGATGCAGGGGCTCGAGCTGGGGCCAGAGGGCGCTCTCCTCCCGGTAGAAGGAGAGCAGCATGCGCATGATCCGATCACTCACCATGGCCAGGGCCGGCCCCACGAGGCACCACTGCCTCCACCATGTCCTCACAGCCCACCAACGGAACGGGCGCCGCCCAAATCCTTCAACTTTGGAACTAATTCCCACCCGAGCATGAGCGGCACGCTGGCGATCGACCTGGGCAGCACCACCACCGTGGTGGCCTTTCAACCGGCCGATGGGCGCCCCGCCAGCCTGCTCAGCCTGCCCCCTTACAGCCTCGGGGAGCCGGCCCTCGTTCCCAGCCTCGTGTGGTGCAGCCTCGACCCTGGCGGCCGGCCGCTGATCGGCCGCCAGGTGCTGGAGGCAGGCCTCGCCAGCGACCCTGGCCCCCGGCTGAGCCGCGACTTCAAGCGTCGTATCGGCGCAGCGGCTGACCCGGCCGCCAGCGATCCCCAGGCCCTGCTGAGCCCGGAGGAGGCCGGTGGCTGGCTGCTGCGCAGCCTCTGGGAGGCCGTGCCGGCTGAGCTGCAGCCGGAGCGGCTGGTGCTCACGGCCCCGATCGAAACCTATCGGGGCTACCGCCGCTGGCTGCAGGAGGTGAGCCGCGATCTGCCGGTAGCGGAGCTGGCCCTGGTCGACGAGCCGACCGCCGCCGCGATGGGATCGGGGCTGGCCGCCGGCAGCCTGGTGCTGGTGGTCGATCTGGGGGGCGGCACCATCGATCTCTCGCTGGTGCGGCTCGAAGGTGGCGAGGGGCGTGCCGCCCCGATGGCCCAGCTGCTGCGCTTCGCCGGGCGAGATCTGCTGGACAGCCGCCAGCGGCTGCGCTGCGCCCGTGTGCTGGGCAAGGCCGGCCTGGCCCTCGGAGGCCGAGACATCGACCGCTGGCTAGCCGAGCATCTCTGCCCCGGCAGCCCCCTCACGGCGGCCCTGCTGGATGTGGCCGAGCAACTGAAGCTCGCCCTGAGCAGCGACACCGAAGCGATGGCCATCTGGAGCGACGGCAGCGGCCCAAGCCGCACGCTGCAGCTGCAGCGCCATGAACTCGAGGCGGTGCTGCGCCAGCAAGGGCTGCTGGCGCAGCTGGATCGGCTGCTCGAGGAGATCCTGGCGGCTGGCCGCCGGCACGGCCTGGCTCTGAGCAACATCGATGCGGTGCTGCCGGTGGGCGGCAGCAGCCGCATCCCCCTGATCCAACGCTGGCTGCAGGAGCGCTGCAGCGGCATACCGCTGCGGAGCGAGCGACCGTTGGAAGCGGTGGCCCTCGGCGCCTTGGCGCTCACCCCCGGCGTCACGGTGCGCGATGTGCTTTCGCACGGGGTGGCCCTGCGCTGCTGGGATCGGCGCAGCGCTCGCCACCGCTGGCATCCCCTCTTCGTGGCTGGCCAGAGCTGGCCCACCCAGCAGCCCCTGGAGCTGGCGCTTGCCTGCAGCGAGGACCAGCAAGAAAGCCTGGAGCTGGTGCTCGGCGAGCCCCAACCCCTCAGCCGCGGCGAGGTGCTGTACGAGGACGGCCGCCCGGTGCTGCAGCAGCGCCAGGCCGGGGACGCCACGGTGATTCCCTGGCCGCAGGCGGCGCTGAGCTGCCAGCTGGACCCTCCCGGCCGCAGCGGCGAAGATCGCCTCTGGCTGCGGTTCAGCATCGATGCTGAAGCCCAACTGGTGGTGGAGATCAGCGACCTGCGCGGCGCGTCTCCGCCCCGCCAGCAGCGCCTGGGTTCGGTTCGCTGACTCCGCCAGGAGTGGACGCCGGCGGCGCTGCCCCCTCGGCGGGTCGCAGGGGGCGATCACTCCATAGAACGGGAGGCTGATTGCCGCTCCGGCTTGGCCATCCGTCGCCACAGGCTGCCCCGCATCTGGCTCCTGCTCACCCTGGGCCTGGTTGGTGGCGCTCTGGCGGCCGGCCGTTGGTGGCAGCTGCAGCTCCCCAACCGCCTGGAGCAGGCAGCCTCCCGGGGCGACCTTGATGCCTGCCTGCGCTACAGCGCCCAGCTCTCTGCCCTGCAATGGCTTCCGGGCCAGGCCTCAAGCGACCAGGGCCGCTGCCGGCGGCTCAAGGTGGCGGCCCTCTGGCGGGAGAGCCGCTGGCGCGAAGCCCTGGAGCTGCAGCGCCAGCTGGTGCAGTCGCAGGCGGGCACGCCTGCCGACCGCAGCCAGTTGCTGCGCTTGGAGCAGGAACTGCAGGCAAAGGCCATGGCCCTCTTCCAGGCTGGAAAGCTCGATCAAGCGCTGGCGCTGCTGGCTAAAGCCGGCATCGATCGCCGCCCCGATGGCAGCGGCCGCGGCGATCTGCTGCGGGAGGCCTGGCAGCGCAATCGCCTGCAGCTCGAGCGGGCGGGCACCCTGGCGAAGCA
>JAWOHV010000142.1:0-10501 GCA_046484965.1 Prochlorococcaceae cyanobacterium | reverse complement strand
GGCATCATCGGCCTGGCCCTCAACCTGCGCGCCTACGACTTCGTGTCGCAGGAGATCCGCGCCGCTGAGGACCCCGAATTTGAAACCTTCTACACCAAGAACATCTTGCTGAATGAAGGTCTGCGTGCCTGGATGGCACCGGCTGACCAGCCGCACGAAAACTTCGTCTTCCCTGAAGAGGTTCTGCCCCGTGGAAACGCCCTTTAATTCCGGCTTGGTGAGTGTCGGGGGCAAAGACCTCGACTCCACCGGCTATGCCTGGTGGGCGGGCAATGCCCGCCTGATCAATCTCTCTGGCCGCCTGCTCGGCGCCCACGTGGCCCATGCTGGCCTGATGGTCTTCTGGGCCGGCGCCATGATGCTGTTTGAGGTGAGCCACTTCACCTTCGACAAGCCCATGTACGAGCAGGGCCTGATCCTGTTCCCGCACGTGGCCACCCTCGGCTATGGCGTAGGTCCAGGCGGTGAGGTCACCGACCTCTACCCCTTCTTCGTGGTGGGTGTGCTGCACCTGATCAGTTCCGCCGTGCTCGGCCTCGGCGGCCTCTATCACGCCCTGCGCGGCCCTGAAATTCTCGAGAACTACTCCTCGTTCTTCTCGCAGGATTGGCGCGACAAGAACCAGATGACCAACATCATCGGCTACCACCTCATCCTTCTCGGTGTGGGTGCGCTGCTGCTGGTGTTCAAGGCCATGTTCTTCGGCGGTGTCTACGACACCTGGGCACCCGGTGGTGGTGATGTACGGCTGATCACCAACCCCACACTCGATCCCGGTGTGATCTTCGGTTATCTGTTCCGTGCCCCCTTTGGTGGCGAGGGCTGGATCATCGGGGTCGACTCGATGGAAGACATCATCGGCGGGCACATCTGGATCGGCCTGATCTGCATTTTCGGTGGCATCTGGCATGCGATCACCAAGCCCTTTGGCTGGGTGCGCCGTGCCTTCATCTGGAACGGTGAGGCCTACCTGAGCTACAGCCTGGGCGCCTTGAGCTTCATGAGCTTCATCGCCTCGGCCTACATCTGGTTCAACAACACCGCCTACCCCTCGGAGTTCTACGGCCCCACCAACGCCGAATCCTCCCAGGCCCAGAGCTTCACCTTCCTGGTGCGTGACCAGCGCCTCGGCGCCAACATCGGTTCGGCCATGGGCCCCACCGGCCTGGGCAAGTACCTGATGCGCTCCCCCACCGGCGAGATCATCTTCGGTGGTGAAACCATGCGCTTCTGGGATTTCCGCGGCCCCTGGCTGGAGCCCCTGCGCGGCCCCAACGGCCTCAGCCTCGACAAGCTCCAGAACGACATTCAGCCCTGGCAGGTGCGTCGCGCGGCTGAATACATGACCCACGCTCCCAACGCGTCCCTGAACTCGGTGGGCGGCATCATCACCGAGCCCAACTCGGTGAACTTCGTGAACATCCGCCAATGGCTGGCGTCCACGCAGTTCGTGCTCGCCTTCTTCTTCCTGGTGGGTCACCTCTGGCATGCAGGCCGCGCCCGCGCCGCCGCAGCCGGTTTTGAGAAGGGCATCGACCGCAAGGCCGAGCCCACCCTGGCCATGCCGGATCTCGACTGAGCCTCCAATCCAGGCGTTTATCTCAGTAGCCAAGTCAATTAACCAGCCCCCGCCCACAGCGGGGGCTTTTTGTTGGCAGCCCCTCAGCAAAGAAGCCCGAAAAGAAGTTCGCGCCCCTAGACGGTGCCGAATAGCCAGCGAGGAGATAGCTTGCAGCCAATTGGATGCTTCGGCTCATCCGCAACGTGAACAGACCACTCCTCCCTCTGATCACTCTTTTGCTGGCTGGCCTGCTTCAGCCAAGTGCGGAGGGAGCAGACTTCAGCAAGCCAGCTGCAGGAACGTTTTGCGAAGCCGGCAGCACAATCTGCCGCAATCGCAACGAGGTTCAAGGGCTTGGGGCCTTCCAGTTGGGAAAGGCACTGACTTGCAACAGCCAGATCGGGCTCTGCTGGCAACGCAACCCCGCCGGAACGGTGAACTGGAGGGCTACCCGGGAGCTTTACGGCAGCACCAGCACTGGCAGCGGCTGGGGTGACTGGCGCCCCAATGGAAACCAGCCAACCATGAATTGGCTTGGCTATTGCAAGCTGCACCAGCACCAAACCATACGTTACGAAGGACCTTGTCAGTTCAAGGAAACTCCCCAACTGGCGAGCCCCGGTATCAACACAAAAACCCCAAACCCAAAAACGCTGCGAATCGAAATGGGTGAGAACTATATGGTTTCCTTTATCTGGGATCGTGACCGGTACCGACTCAGCAACGAAGCCGGAGGCAGCTCGTTGAGCATTAAGGATCAGGGATCGAGAGGCGTATACCGCTGGGCAGGAATGGAGCTTCTCAGCGGCAGAACCCGTGAGGATGTGTTGCCAGAGTTCTCGGATGGCCCTTCAGAAGCAGAAGTTTTCGAACCGTCCACCTTGCGGGATGAAAACGCTCGCTGACAAAGGCCAAGCCCATTGCATAAGGTTTTGCCTAGCCAGCAACTGCCTCCATGGCACTCCGCTTCACCCTCTTGCCGCCCCTCGCGGCGGCATCCCTAAGCCTTTGGGCCCTTGCCCCAGCTCCTGCCAGGGCCCAGGCCTTCGCAGACCAGAACATCAGCTCACCGGCTGAGGGCGTGCTCTGCGATTCGGCAGGGTCGATCTGCTACGACGCCCAGGGCCCCTCCATCGGCCACACCCAAACCAGCTTCGGCCGCACCGCCTCCGAGCGCCTGACCCGCCAGCTCTCAAGCGGCCCGCCGGTTCAAGACTTCCGCCTCAGCAATGGCTCCGTCTGTGACACCCGTGCCCGCCTCTGCTGGAGCGACGGCTTCAGCAAAAACCGCGTGGCGCCCAGGCTGACGCAGAAGCTGTTCGGCAGTACCAGCGGCAGCAATAGCAACAGCAGTGGCAACAGCAGTGCCGGCCTCAACCGTCCCCAGCCAGGGGTGGTTTGTGATCCGGCCGGCCAGGTCTGCTACGACCGAATGGGCCTCTCACTGGGGCTGACCCGTGAGTACTACGGCACCTACGCCGAGCAGAGGGTCCTCAGCAACCTGCGCGGCCAGGCCCCTCCGCGGCAGTTCCGGCTTAGCACCGGCGCCGCCTGCGATCTGGATGTGCGGCGCTGCTGGAGCGATGGCTGGCAGCGCCGCAGCGTGGATGCGTCACTGACCCGCCAACTCTTCGGCGCCGAAACCAGCAGCACCACCCGCCTGGCCAACTGCCGGCTCACGCGCCTCTTCAAGGTGCAGAGCAGCGGCGGCTGCCAGATCACCGAACAGCGCGGCGGCGGCGCCCGCAGCCTTGATGTGGCTCTCCAGGATGGCTCTACCTACAGCTTCAGCCGCTGGCGGGGCGAGGGGTTCCAGATCATCGATAGCAAGGGCACCAACTGGCCGGTGCGGCTGAGCGATCAGGGATCAACCATCAGCTTCAGCTGGTCGGACCGGGTGCTCACGGTGACCCCCCAGCGGCAGTCGAACCCAGGCGGGCCCTCCCTGGGCCAGCTGATCGACGCCCTGCTCAAGAACTGAGCAGCCAGCAGCGCAGCAGCGGCAGGCTCAGGCCGATCACGTTGCTGAAGCAGCCCTCGAGGCGCTCCACCAGCAGGCCGCCCCGCCCCTCGAGGGCAAAGCCGCCAGCGCACTGCAACGGCTCACCACTGGCCACATAGGCCACGATCTCAGCCTCGCTGAGCTGTGCAAACTGCACCCGGGTCGTTACCAGCGCCAGCCGCGCCTCGCCGCCTGGCGCTGCCCGCCCCGCCTTTTCCGCCAGCGGCAGCCAGCAGTGGCCGGTGAGCAGCTCGCCCCAGTTCCCGGCCAGCCGGCGCCAGCGCGCGATCGCCTCGGCGGCATCGCGGGGCTTGCCATGCACCTCGCCATCAAAAAGCAGCAGCGAATCGCAGCCGAGCACCGCCCGCAGCGGAGGCTCTGCGGGATCCGGCTGCAGCGGTTCCGCTCCGCTGGCCACCAGCTCGGCCACCGCCGCGGCCTTGGCCTGGGCGAGGCGCAGCACCAGCTGGGCAGGATCGGCATCGCTGATCGCCGCCTCATCCACGCCGCTCACCCGCACCCGGTGGGCGATGCCGGCCTGCTGGAGCAGGCGCCGGCGGGCGGGGGAGGCGGAGGCGAGCAGGAGCATCGAGACATTGCGTGCGGGAACTTCGGGCGGTCGCTCTGGGCTGGCTGGCTGGGCGGGGATGTCCTGCGGGGAGTCAGAAATCGCTCCGAAAGCGGCGCCGGCGGGCACCAGCCTGGCAAAGAGCACAAAGGCGCCATATTGCAGGTGGCTTACCGGCGGCGGCCCCGCCTGCCCGAGAATGGGCAGATCGTCCTGCCGGCAATCGCGATGGACATCCACCGAGGGGTAGAAGCGCAGGCTGGCGATGGAGGCAGGCAGGCAAGCGGCAATGGCGGCGAGAACGGGCTGATGGCCCGGCTCAGGCAGCCCCTCGGCCTGGGGGCTGAAGGCCGCTCCTGGACTCGGGCCTCCAGTGCGCTGCGCTGCCTGCCCTTCCGGCGTGCCTTCTACGAGCTGGTGGCTGAGCAGGCGATCAGCAGCGCCGAGCTCTACCGCCGCGAAGACTGGCGGCAGCTTTGCTTTCTGCCGATGGGCCCTGATCGGGTCGAAGCCCACTTCATCTGGCTGATCCGCCTCGGCGTGCTGCGCCGTGAGGTGGACGGCCAGGGCCTCACCGAGCGGGTGCGGCTCACTCCCCTGGGCCGGCAACTGCTGCAGCAATGGCCGGGGGAACTGCCCAGGGCCAGCCTTTCGGAGCGCATCCACCAGAATTTCCGCCGCCACCGGCCGCGCCTGTGAGGCCCCTGATGGTGCTCGGCACCAGCAGCGGCGCTGGCAAATCGCTGATGAACGCCGCCCTCTGCCGGGTGCTGCGCCGCCGCGGCGAGCAACCCCTGCCGTTCAAGGGGCAGAACATGAGCAACAACGCCTGGGTGGATGGCGCTGGCGGCGAGATGGCCTACTCCCAGGCGCTGCAGGCCTGGGCGGCGGGGGTCGAACCCCAGGTGGCGATGAACCCGGTGCTGCTCAAGCCCCAGGGTGATTCCACCAGTGAGGTGATCCACCTGGGCCGCTCGGTGGGGATCGCCCGCGCCGAGCACTACTACCGCGATTGGTTCCGGCCCGGCTGGGCCGCGATCCGGCAGGGGCTGGCCGAGCTGGGAGCCATGGCTCCCGATGGACGGCTGGTGCTGGAGGGGGCCGGCAGCCCGGTGGAGGTGAACCTGCAGGCCCGTGATCTCACCAACCTGAGGCTGGCCCAGTACCTCCGCGCCAACTGCCTGCTGGTGGCCGACATCGAACGGGGCGGCGTCTTCGCCCAGCTGGTGGGCACCCTGGCGCTGCTGAGCCCGATTCAGCGCCCATTGATCAAGGGGTTGCTGATCAACCGCTTCCGGGGCCGGCGGGAGTTGTTCGAGCAGGGGCGCAGCTGGCTGGAGCAGCACACGGGCCTGCCGGTGCTGGGGGTGATGCCCTGGCTGGAGGAGCTGTTCCCGCCGGAAGATTCCCTCGATCTGCTCGAGCGCAGGGGCCGCAAGCAGGATGCGGAGCTGGAGATCGCCGTGCTGCGGCTGCCTTCGCTGAGCAACTTCTCCGACCTCGATCCCCTCGAGGCCGAGCCCTCGCTGCAGCTGCGCTGGATCCGGCCCGGCGACCCCCTGGGCCAACCCGATGCCGTGATCCTGCCGGGCAGCAAGCAGACCCTGGCGGATCTGACGGCCCTGCGCCGAACCGGCCTGGCGGCAGAGCTGGCCACCTACCTGGGCAGCGGCGGCCAGCTGTTCGGCATCTGCGGCGGGCTGCAGATGCTCGGGGCCGAACTGGTGGATCCTCAGGCGCTGGAGATGGGCGCAGCCGCCGCCAAAGCCAGCGGCAGCGAGGCCGGCCTGGGCCTGCTGCCGCTGCGCACCCACTTCAGCGCCGAGAAGGCACTGCGGCAGCGCTCATCCCGATCGCTCTGGCCGCCCGGTGAGCCGCTGGCGCTGGAAGGATTCGAACTCCACCACGGACGCAGCCAACCGATCGCCAGTGAGCAGCAGGCGCTGGCCCCTCTGGCCGATGCGGCCGATCTCGGCTGGTGGCAACCCTGGGGCAGCCAAGGCGGCCTGGTGGCTGGCACCTACCTGCATGGCGTGTTCGAGAACGGCGCCTGGCGGCGGCGCTGGCTCAATCAGCTGCGCTGCCGCCGCGGCCTGCCGCCGCTCAGCGAGCTGCAACCCCACCACAGCCGCCAGCGCGAAGCCCTGCTCGATCGACTCGCCGATGCCTTCGAGGAGCATGTGAACCTGGCTCCGCTGCTGGCCCCGTAGCGATGGTTGAACGCCCGATCACGATCCACTGGCCCAACGGCAGCACCAGCCGCGAAAGCGCCGGCCGCGACTGGCTGCTGGCTGCCAGGGCCGCTGGCCAGACGATCCCCACCGGCTGCCTGGGGGGCAGCTGCGGCGCCTGCGAAATCGAGGTGAACGGCACCGTGGTGCGCGCCTGCATCGCCACCGTGCCCGCCAGCAGGCAGGGCGTGCTGCGGGTGGAACTGGCCAGCGATCCCCACTGGTGAGGCTCAGCGCTGGATCAACCCACCCCCCAGCACCAGTTCAGCGTCGTAGAACACCGCCGCCTGGCCGGGGGCGATCGAGAACTGCTGCTCCGCAAAGCGCAGCTCACAGCGGTGGGGGCGCTCGGAGCTGCGATCGCTGTCGCTGGGCTGCAGGGGCGTGAGCAGGGCCCGCACCGGCCCGCTGCGGTAGCGCACCTGCACCTCCACCTCCAGGGGGGCGGTGGGTGGGGCGATCGACACCCAGTTCACCGCGCCCACCACGCAGCTGGAGCGGGCCGCCTCAACGCGGGGCGCCACCACCACCTGGTTCATGGCGCCATCGAGGCGCACCACATGCAATGGCTCGCTCCAGGCCACCCCCAACCCCTTGCGCTGGCCGATGGTGAAGTGCTCGATGCCGTCGTGCTGACCCACCACCGTGCCATCGGCCAGCACGATCTCGCCCTGCCTCGGCGGCAGATAGGCATCCAGAAAGGCCTTCATCGAGCCATGGTGGTCGGCCAGGCAGAGGTCCTGGCTTTCGGGCTTGCTGGCGGTGCGCAGGCCATGGCGGGCGGCTTCGCTGCGGGTGTCGGCCTTGGTGAGCTCCCCAAGCGGAAACACCAGCCGGCCCAGCACCTCCTGCGGCAGGTCGTAGAGGAAGTAGCTCTGATCCTTGCGATCATCCAGACCCCGCAGCAACTGCTGCCGCCCGCTGGTTTCTGGGGAGGCGGGGCGCACCCGGGCGTAGTGCCCGGTGGCGATGCGGCCGATGCCGCGTTCCTGCTGGGCCCACTGCACCATCGGGCCGAACTTCACCTCCCGGTTACAGCGGGAACAGGGCAGGGGCGTGATCCCCTCGCCATAGCCCTGAACCAGCACCTGCACGATCTGCTGCTGAAAGAGCTCGCGGGCATCCACCACGTGGTGGGGAACCCCCAGCTGCTCGCAGATACCGGCGGCATCCACCAGGCCCTCGGCGCAGCAGGCCCCCTTGCCGCTCATCAGCCAGAGGGTGAGCCCCTCCACCTGCCAGCCGGCCTCCACCAGCAGGGCCGCCGTGAGGGAGCTGTCGACACCGCCGGAGAGGCCCACCGCCACCCGCTGCTCCCCCGGCCACTGGCGCAGGCGCTCGAGCGCCGCTGTACCCGCAGCCGTAGCTGCACCCGCAGCCGTAGCTGTAGCCGTAGCCAAAGCAGCTGGCGCCGAGGAAGCTCCGCTGTCAGTGGAGGAAACCGTGCTCACAAAAAGAGGGGAGGCTGATCCAGCTCAATCTCTCCATCATGGGTGGAACCCCTGCGCCTTGATCGGTGCCCCAGCCCCCCACCGCCAGCTGGCCCCGCCGGGATGCCGCCCACCTGCTGGTGAGCAGCGGCCAGATGGCGGAGCTGGAACAGCAGCTTTTCGCCAGCGGGCTGCCACTGGAGGCGCTGATGGAGAAGGCGGCGCTGGCGGTGAGCCAGGAGCTGCTGAAGCCCAGCGCAACTGGCGATCCCGGCCCGCAGCCTCTGCTGCAGCAGCGGCTGCAGCGGCACGGTGCCCTGGTGCTGGTGGGGCCGGGCCACAACGGCGGCGATGGCCTGGTGGTGGCCCGCGAGCTGCATCTGGCCGGGCTGCCGGTGCGCATCTGGAGCCCCTTCGAGCGCCACAAACCGCTCACCGAAAGCCACCTGCGCCACGCCCGCTGGCTGGGCATCCCCTGCCTGGACGATCCACCGGAGGCCCACGATCCGGCCCTCTGGATCGATGGCCTGTTCGGCATCGGCCAGCGGCACGATCCGGGCGCGGCCCTCAGCCAGCTGCTGGCCGAGCGGCAGCAGCAGCAGCCAGGCCAGCTGGTGGCGATCGATGGCCCCACCGGCCTCTGCGCCGACAGCGGCAGCCTGCTGGCAGGGGCCGCCGCCTGCGCCGCCACCACCTACGCCATCGGCCTGCTGAAGCAGGGATGGCTGCAAGCCAGTGCCCTGCGCTGGGTGGGGCAGCTGCTGCGGCTGGATCTGGGCCTTCCCAGCCAGCTGCTGGCAACCCTGCCAGGCGAGCAACCCCTGGGCCTGGATGCCAGCGACCTAAAAACAGCCCCTTGGCCGCATCCAGCAGCAGATGCCAGCAAATACGAACGGGGCCGCCTGCTGGTGGTGGCCGGCAGCCGGCGCTACCTCGGAGCAGCCCACCTGGCCCTGGCAGGGGCCAGTGCCAGCGGCTGCGGCAGCCTGCGGGCCACCGTGCCGGAGGAGCTGGCCCAGCAGCTCTGGCAGCAGCGGCCCGAGGTGGTGATCAACACGGCGGGCCTTGAGCGCCTCGACGCCGTTCTGTTCGGCCCGGGCATCGGCGCCACCGGCGAGGCCGGCAGCAGCGAGCGGCCCAGCTGGCAGCAGCTGCAGGCCTTCTCCGGCCTGCTGCTGCTGGATGCCGATGGTCTCAACCAGCTCGCCAGAGCGGGGCCGGCGGCGCTGGCATGGCTGCAGGGGCGCTGCGGACCCACCTGGATCACCCCCCACTGCGCTGAATTCGGCCGCCTCTTCCCCGACCTGGCGGACCTGCCGCCGCTGGAGGCGGCGCCAAGCGCCGCCCAGCGCAGCGGTGCGACGGTGCTGCTCAAGGGCCCCCGCAGCGTGATCGCCTGCCCGGCGGGGCGGCGCTGGCAACTGCTGCAAGCGTTCCCGCAGGCGGCCCGGGCCGGCCTGGGAGATGTGCTGGCTGGCTACGCGGCGGGCCTGGGGGCGATGGCCATGGCGGCCTGCCAACGGGCCGACGGCGCCCTGCTGGCAGCTGCGGCCCTGGCCCACGCCCAGGCGGGCCGGGGCGGCGGCGCGCCGCTGGCGATTGCGAGCCGCCTGGGCTGAAAAGCTCAGATTGCCGAAATAAACCAATCAGGCCGTGATCGGCAACCGGGAAGCCGCAATACGCGAGCGAGATCGCTAAAAACGAGCAACCCAGTGTGCCGCAGCAGAAAGATCACCGAAGAGCTGGCAAAACACGACACCAATGCATGAAAGTTGTCGCCAGGCCCCGTGGACCCATGACAGCCTCTTCCCTCGATGCGTCCGAAGGCTCACGCCGCAGAAGCAACGATCCAATAACCTGGTACCTGGCCACCATCGGCCGAGAGCCCTTGCTCACAGCGGCCGAGGAAATCGAGCTGGGCAACCAGGTTCAGGCCATGATGAGTCTAATCGAAGACTCCAAGATTGAAGATTACTCCGATCTTCAGAAACGCGCCATCCGTATTGGCACCAGGGCCAAAGAACGGATGATGAAGGCCAATCTCCGTCTCGTGGTGAGCGTTGCCAAGAAATATCAGAACAAGGGGCTGGAGCTACTCGACCTGATCCAGGAAGGCTCGATGGGCTTGGAGCGGGCCGTCGAAAAGTTCGACCCCACCAGGGGCTACAAGTTTTCCACCTACGCCTTCTGGTGGATTCGCCAGAGCATGACCCGCGCGATCGCCTGCCAATCGCGCACGATCCGCCTGCCGGTGCACCTGAGCGAGCGACTTGCCGCCATCCGCAAGGTGAGCCTGGAGCTGGCCCACAAGCTTGGGGCCATGCCCAGCCGCCAGGAGATCGCCGAGGCCATGGCCATCTCCGTCGACGAGCTCGATGGCCTGCTCGGCCAGGCCCTCACCACCTCCAGCCTGGATGCCCCGGTGAGCGGTGAGGAAGGCCGCAGCTTCCTGGGAGATCTGATCGCCGATTCAAGCCGCGACCAGCCCCTGGAGCACGTGGAGCGTGGCATGCACCACGAGCAACTTGGCAAGTGGCTCACCTACCTGAGCGATCAGGAGCGACAGGTGCTGCGGCTGCGCTTTGGCCTCGATGGAGAGGATCGTCACACCCTCGCCGAGATCGGCCGCCCGCGAAGGCGCGGACGTGCAATCGAAGCTGCCGCACCTCGCGATGTACATGGGTCACGTCTCCATCGTCTCCACCGCCT
>JAWOHV010000234.1:0-3609 GCA_046484965.1 Prochlorococcaceae cyanobacterium | reverse complement strand
AACTTCATGGTCACGATGCTGATGACCATGACCGCCAGGGCCATGACGATGAAGGCCAGCAGGATGATGGGCGGGCTGGAGGTGAGCGCGAAGGCCGGGTGCACCAGGGCCAGCGCCAGGAACACGACGATGAACACCACGAGGGTGCCGATGATCTGCAGGATGATGGTGCGCGCGTGGAAGAACAGGCGCTCGCCGAAGTAGGCGAAGGGCAGCAGGATCGCCAGGTAGAACAGCACGCCCTTCACGACGTCTTCGGCGGTTGTCTGCACGTCCGGGTAGGCGCGGGATTCGTAGCCCCACGCGTGCCGGCCCGCCGCCACGGCCTCATCGTAGCGCTGCTCCTCATAGGCCTCCTTGGCGGCATCCAGAGACGCTCCGGCGGTCTCGTGCAACTCCACCGCGCGGTTGTTCGCGATCCCGTGTCGCTCCATCCCTGCCTTCTCCAATAGGCCGATGTGCAGGGTGTTCAAGCGATCCACCTCGGCGCGCACATTGGCCAGCAGGCGGCCGGCATCGAGGCGCACAGAGCCCAGATCCCAGCCGTAGCTGGTGGCATCGGCCAGCAGGTGTTTGTAGGCCGAGCCATACACCAGCAGCTTCTTGGGCACGCAGCCGCGGATCACGCAGGTGCCACCCACCCGGTCGCCCTCCACGATCGCCACCCGGGCGCCGTAGGAGGCGGCCCGCTTGGCGGCGGCCAGGCCGCCGGAGCCGGCACCGAGCACGATCAGGTCGAAATGGTCGCTCATGGGGTGGGGGTGGGATCAGGCGTAGGGGGAATTGGAGCGGCAGGGGCATGGCCTCGCGGCGGCCGCTGCCATCAGGGCGAAACCTTGTTCCAGGGCATCACGGCCAGCAGCTGGGCCATGCCGCAGAAGCCGGTGATGCCGGCGAAGGTGAGGCCGAGGCCCACAAACCAGGTAAGCAGGATCCAGGCCGGAGAAACGGTCTGGCTGAGGATCAGGCCCAGCAGGATCAGCGAACCGGCGGCGATCTGCACCTGGCGCATCAGCGGCAGGGGGGCATTTCTGAGCCGGCGCAGCGGCAGGCCGGCCTGCTCCCAGCTGGAGAGGCCCCCTTCGAGATCAGCCACGGGGTGGGCATAACCGCGCTCCAGCAAGGCACGCGCCCCTTTGCTGCTGCGGTTGCCGCTCTGGCACACCAGCACCAGGGAGCCCTGGGGCAGCTCGGCCTGAGCCAGGCTGGCAAGGGGCACGTTGATGCTGCCGGCGATGTGGCCAGCTGCAAACTCCATCGGCTCGCGCACATCAATCACGCTGATCTGGCTGCTGGCGATTTGCTTGGCGAGGTTGGGGGCGCTGAAGCGCTGATGCCGGTGGGGAGTGGTGGTCATGGCGGCAGAGAAACGGCAAAAAGAAAGGGCGAGAGTCAATCGCTGGCGAGGCCTTCAAGCGGGTAGCCCGCATCGCTCCAACGGCTGAGGCCGCCCCGCAGGTTGGCCACCTGGCTGCGACCGGCCTTGAGCAACTGCTGGGTGGCCAGGGCTGAACGGCTGCCGGAGTGGCAAACCACCACCACTGGCCGATCTGCCGGGATGGCTGCGGCTCCGGCCTCGAGCTCCGGCAAAGGCAGCAGCAGGCTGCCGGGCACCCTGCCTTCGGGCCCATTGAACTCCTCACTGGAGCGCACATCGAGGATCGTGAGCTGCCCAAGGTGCTCGACCAGCCAATCGGGGCTGAGCTCGGGCAGCCCGGCATAGCTGTGCTGCAGCGGCGCCCAACTCTCGGCGGCCTGCAGCTGGCGTGGTTTGCCGGAGCGCATGTTGCCGGGCAGCGCCTCGGCGATCCGATGGGGGTGGGGCAGCTTCATGTTCTCCATGTGGCCCACGAAATCGCGCTCGGTGGCAGCCCCGCCCAGACGGGCATTGAAGGCCTTCTCCTCAACCACCGAGGTGAGGGAACGGCCGGAGTAGTCGTGGGCGGGGTAGAGCAGGCAGTGATCGGGCAGGCTGAAGATCTGCTCGTGGATCGAGCGGAAGAGGGTGTGGGCATCGCCGTGCTGGAAATCGCAGCGGCCGCAGCCCCTCACCAGCAGAGCATCACCGGTGAAGGCGATCGACTGGTCGTCGAGCACGAAGGTGAGGCAGCCATCGGTATGCCCCGGGGTGCTGCGCACCTCGAGATAACGGTCGCCGAAATGCACCTGGTCAGCGTGGCGCAGCGGCAGGGTCACGTTGTCGGCGCCCACGCAGGCGGCCAGGCCGATGGCACAACCGGTGACCTGCTGCATCAGCCAGCTGCCGGTCACATGGTCGGCATGGGCATGGGTGTCGAGCGAGGCCACCAGCTTGACCCCGAGCTCCTGGATCAGGGCCAGGTCGCGGCCATGTTGATCGAACACCGAATCGATCAACACCCCCTCAGCGCTGGGCACATCCACCAGCAGGCAGGTGTAGGTACCCGTTTCGGCATCGAACAACTGGCGCAAAAGCAGGCTGCCCCCACCGGCGGCGGCGCGCAGGGCAAAGGGATGGGCAAGGGGAGTGAGCACAGCGGCCCTCACAAGCTTCTATGAGGTTAAACGCATAAAACCTGCCCTGGCAACGGCCGCGAGCCAAGCGGCATAATGCGTGGGCAGGCATAAAGATCGCTGCCATGGCTGCCACCGCCTCAATGCCCAGTGCCCAGCTGCTGGAGGAATACAGCCAGTTCTTCCGGCTGCTGAGTGAGCCGGCGCGGTTGCAGCTGCTCTGCCAGCTGCGGCAGGGGCCGATGGATGTGGCCAACCTGATCGCAGCCACCGGCTTTTCCCAGTCGCACATCAGCCGGCAGCTCGGTCAGCTGCAGCGGGCCGGCCTGGTGCGCTGCGAACGCGACGGTGTGCGCCTGATTTACAACGCCGACAGCGATCTGGTGGACGACCTCTGCGCCCTGGTGCAGACCCGCCTGCGCCAGCGCCTCGAGGCCCAGCTGCAGCAGCTCAGCTAGGGGCGGCTGCAGCTGCTGCGCCTAGCTGAGCGGATCAGACGAGGGCGGCGATGCCGTGGTTGCCCTTGATGTAGTTCAGGGCTTCGACGTACCAGGAGGGGGAGAGCTCGAAGGCACGGTTGATCTCGTCGAGACCGGCGATCAGGTACTCATCCATCGGGCCGGTGCCGCCTGCCACGAGGCAGTAGGTCACCATGCGCAGGTAGTAGCCGATGTCGCGGGCGCACTTGGCCTTGCCGCGGGCGTCGGAGGAGTAGTTGGTTCCCTGCATCTGGGTGGTGTAGGGGAACTTGTTGTAAACGGCCTGGGCAGCACCGTTCACGAGCTCATCGGCCTTGGAGGTGAGCACCTTGGCGGCCTCGAGGGCGTTCTTGGCGCGCTCGAAGCGACCGAAGGCTGCGTTCAGCTCGGTGTTGGAGAGGAAGCGGCCCTGGGAATCAGCGGCTGCAACGGCCTCGGTGAGGGGGGTCTTCATGGGGGTGAGAGAAGAAGGATGAACCGTGTATCAGGAAGGATTCCTGAGGACTTCAGGCCGATCAGCCGACTGCAGCAGCAGCGCGGTCGAAGTAGGTGCCGACTTCGCTCATCAGGGCGGAGCAGTCGCCGGGGGTGATGCTGTTGTGATCGTTGGCGATCGAGATGGCGGCGTCCTTCATCT
>JAWOHV010000068.1:0-5425 GCA_046484965.1 Prochlorococcaceae cyanobacterium | reverse complement strand
GAATCCTGGGCGTAGCGCTCCAGCTCCCGCAGCCGGTCGAGGTTGTTCACCCAGCCTTCGCCGATGGCTTCATCGAGCAGGCTTGAGAGCTGGGGGTTGGCCAGGGCAATCCAGCGCCGGGGGGTAACGCCGTTGGTCACATTCGTGAACTTGTGGGGCCAGAGGGCGGCGAACTCCGGGAACAGGTCGCTCTGCACCAATTCGCTGTGCAGGGCGGCAACGCCGTTCACATGGTGGGAGGCCACGGTGGCCAGGTTGGCCATCCGCACCGCCTTGCCTCCGTCTTCATCGATGATCGACACCTTGCGCAGGATCTGCTCGTTGCCGGGGTAGCGCAGCCGCACCTGCTGCAGGAAGCGACGGTTGATCTCGAAGATCAGCTCCAGGTGGCGGGGCAGCAGGGAGCCGAACAGGTGCAGCCCCCATTTCTCGAGGGCTTCGGGCAACAGCGTGTGGTTCGTGTAGGCCACCGAGCGGCAGGTGATGTCCCAGGCCACATCCCAGTCGAGGTGCTTGTCGTCGATCAGCAGCCGCATCAGCTCGGCCACGGCGATCGCCGGATGGGTGTCGTTGAGTTGGACGGCCCAGTGGTCGGGGAATTCGGTGATCGGCAGGCCGCGGGCATCGAGGCTGCGGATCATGTCCTGCAGGGAGCAGCTCACGAAGAAGTGCTGCTGCTTGAGGCGCAGGCGGCGGCCCTCGTCGGTGCCGTCGTTGGGATAGAGCACCTTGGAGAGCGTTTCGGAGCCCACCTTCTCTTCCACGGCGCCGTAGTAATCGCCGATGTTGAAGGCGTAGAAGTCGAACGATTCGGTGGCATCGGCCCGCCACAACCGCAGCCGGTTGCAGGTGTTCACCCGATAGCCCAGCACCGGCACGTCGTGGGGCACACCGATGGCGTGTTCATCGGGGATCCAGCGCACGCGATAGCTGCCGTACTCGTCGCGGTAGCTCTCGGTGCGGCCGCCGAAGCCCACGAAGCAGGCCTGATCCGGGTGCGGAATCTCCCAGGGCCAGCCGGCCTTGAGCCATTTGTCGGTGATCTCCACCTGCCAGCCATCGCGGATCAGCTGGTCGAAGATGCCGAATTCGTAGCGGATGCCGTAGCCGGTGGCCGGGATCTCCAGGGAGGAGAGGGATTCGAGGAAACAGGCCGCCAGGCGGCCCAGGCCGCCATTGCCGAGGCCGGGCTCCTCCTCCACATCGAGGATCTCCTCGATGTCGGGAATCCCGAAGCGCCGCAGTGCTTCGGCGGCCTCCTTCTGGATGCCCAGCATCAGCAGGTTGTTGCCCAGCTGGGGCCCGATCAGGAATTCGGCCGAGAGGTAGGCCACCACCCGGGTGGGGGTGGCGCTGATCGCTTCGATGCCGGCCAGATAGCGGGTCATCAGCCGGTCGCGCACCGCATAGCTCAACGCCATGTAGAGGTCGTGGCGGCTGGCGGTGGGGGCGAGTTTGCCGAGCGTGTAAAAGAGGTGCTCGGTCATGCCATCGAACACGTCATCGGCCTCAAGGCCGCTGCGGTCGGGATCGGCGTAGCAGCCCGGGGTGGGCAGGTGCAGATTGAGGGGCAGGTGGTCGCTCATCGTGCACCGGGGTCGCGTGGGGAATCACTTGCTGGCCGAATCATCGGGATGGTCACAGCGCCGCTGGGCGCCATGCTCGATTCGGTTCGGCTGGGCAATTCAGCCTAGTCCCCGGGTCCGAGCCGGGCAGAACATCTCGGTTCAGTTGGCTTAGGGTCGCCGCCATTCCGGCTCTGCCATGCACCCCCTGCTGCTCGAGATCGGTAACCACCAGGTGGAGGTGGTCGACACCTTGATCACCCTGGGGCGCTTCCTGGTGATCTTCGTGGCAGCCCGGGCGATGGCTGAGCTGATGGTGCGGCTGCAGTTGCCCACCATCCTTGGGGAGCTGGTGGCCGGGGTGCTGATCGGCGTTTCTGGGCTGCACCTGATCCTGCCGCCGGAAACCCATGCCCAGCTCAACTCCTGGGGCCTCGATCTGATCGGTTCGCTGGCCAACGTGCCGGCGGAGTCGGTGCAGAGCATTTATGAGGAGAGCTTCTCCAGCCTGGCGGGAGTTTCCCAGCTCGGCCTGTTTGCCCTGCTGTTCCTCACCGGCCTCGAGAGTGAGCTCGATGAGCTGGTGGCTGTGGGTATGCAGGCCACAACCGTGGCCGTGACCGGCGTGGTGCTGCCCTTTGCCCTCGGCACCTTCGGCCTTCTGTATCTCTTCGATGTGCCGCTGATTCCCTCGATCTTCGCCGGGGCGGCGATGACGGCCACCAGCATCGGCATCACCGCCAGCGTGTTCGGCGAGCTCAAGTACCTCAGGACCCGCGAAGGGCAGACCGTGATCGGCGCCGCCGTGCTCGACGACATCCTCGGCATCGTGATCCTGGCGGTGGTGGTGGCCCTGGCCGCCGGCGGCAGCTTCTCGATGGGGCCGATCGTGAAGCTGGTGATTTCGGCGGTGCTGTTCGTGGCGGCGGCCCTGTTTCTGAGCCGCACGGCGGCGCCTGCTTTCGACTGGCTGCTCGATCAGCTCAAGGCCCCCGGCGAAGTGGTGGTGGCCGCCTTCGTGATCCTGATCCTCTGCTGCTTTTCCGCCCAGGCGATCGGTTTGGAGGCGGCCCTGGGCGCCTTTGCCGCGGGCCTGATCCTGAGCAGCTCCAGGCACACCCACGCCATTCAGGAAACGGTGAAGCCCCTGGTGGCCCTGTTCGCCACCATCTTCTTCGTGCTGATCGGCACCAGCATGGACCTCTCGGTGCTCAACCCCTTTGTGCCAGCCAACCGCGAAGGCCTGGTCGTGGCGGCCTTCCTGCTGCTGGTGGCGATCGCCGGCAAGGTGGCGGCGGGCTGGAGCTATGTGAGCAAGGAAAAAACGAACCGGCTGGTGGTGGGGCTCGGCATGATGCCCCGCGGTGAAGTGGGTCTGATCTTCCTGGGGCTCGGCAGCCAGGCGGGTCTGCTCACCCCGGCCCTGGAGGCCGCCATCCTGCTGATGGTGATCGGCACCACCTTCCTGGCGCCGATCCTGCTACGAGTGGTGCTGGGTGGCAGCAGCGGAGGCCCACACCTTGATCCCCTCGCCGAAATCCCCACCTGAGATCCCCCCGAGGCCGGGGAGCTCCCAGATCCCGCTGTTGAGCCGCTGGGGCCTGAGCTGGGGCGGCTGGCTGGACAACCGCCGCGGTGAATGGTGGCTGCTGGCCCAGCTGCTCCTGATCGCCGCCCACCTGCTGCCGCCCTGGCCGGCTCCCGGTAGCTGGGGCTTCGCCTGGCCGCTGCCGATCGCCATCGGCGGGGCGGTGCTGTTGGTATTGGGGCTGCTGCTGGCGGTTCAGGCCTTTCTGGGGCTCGGCGCCAGCCTCACGCCCCTGCCCGAGCCGATGCCGGGGGCCGCGCTGGTCACGGGCGGCCCCTATGGCCGCTGTCGCCATCCGCTCTACCAGGCGGTGCTGCTCTGCTCCCTGGGGATGACCCTGGCCCTCGGCAGCCTGCTGCATCTGGCCCTGCTGCTTGGGCTGGCGGCGGTGCTCGGCGGCAAGGCGCGGCGGGAGGAGCGGGCCCTGGCCTTGGCCCACCCCGATTACGCCGCCTACCGCGCCCGCACGCCGGCGATCATTCCCCGCCTTCCGTGGCTCGACTGGCGAGCGCTGTGAACAGCCCCCAGCCGCTGGCGATCAGCCCCAGGCTGGCCGCCCAGCCGGGCCCAAGCGCCCAGCCCAGGGCCAGGTTGGTGGCCAGGCCCACGGCCAGTGCAAGGCTGAGGCTGGAGAGCAGCAGCAGCAGCTGTTGCAGCGGTGCAGGCAGGGGGCCCGCCGCCAGCGACTGCTCAAATCTGGCCAGCGGAATACTCAGCGGCAGGTAGAGGGCCAGGGCCCAGAGGGCGATTCCCGGCAGCAGGCTGCTCCAATCGGCGCTGGCGATCGGCAAGGGCAGATGGCGAATCTCCCTAGCATCGTTGCTTACTGCCTCAGCCCTGGTGGCCGACTCCGCCCTGCCCCTTCCCTGGAGCTACCTGGGCCATGCCGTGCATGCGCTCACGGCGGCACCCCCGCAGCCCGAGGGGCCGGCGATTCTGCTGGTGCACGGCTTCGGCGCCTCCACCGACCACTGGCGCTACAACATCCCGGTGCTGGCCCAGCGCCATGAGGTGCATGCCATCGATCTGCTGGGCTTCGGCCGCAGCGCCAAGCCGGCCGAGCTGGCCTATGGCGGCGCCCTCTGGCGCGACCAGCTGGCCGCCTACGTGAATGAGCGCATCGGCCGGCCCACGGTGCTGGTGGGCAATTCGCTCGGGGGCTTCTCGGCCTTGGCCGCCGGCGTGGCCCTCGGCGAGCAGGCCGCCGGGGTGGTGCTGATCAACGCCGCCGGCCCCTTCAGCGATGAGCAGGCGCCACCCAAGGGCTGGGGCGCCATCGCCCGCAACACCATCGGCGGCGCGCTGCTGAAAAGCCCCGTGCTGCAGCGGCTGCTGTTCGAGAACCTGCGCCGGCCGGCCACGATCCGCCGCACCCTCAAGCAGGTGTACATCGACAAGACCAACGTTGATGACGCGCTGGTGGAGGCGATCCGGCGGCCGTCGCTGGATCCGGGTGCCTTCGGGGTGTTCCGCACCGTGTTCGACATCCCCCGCGGCCAGCCCCTTGATGAGCTGTTTGCCCAACTGGCCTGCCCGCTGCTGCTGCTCTGGGGTATCCGCGATCCCTGGATCAATGCCGCCGGCCGCCGCGCTGCCTTCCAGCGCCATGCGCCGGCGGCCACCAGCGAGGTGGTACTGGACGCCGGCCACTGCCCCCACGATGAGGTGCCCGATCAGGTGAACGGTGCCCTGCTGGAGTGGCTGGTGGGGCTCAGTGCGGCTGCACCCCCGGCAGCCGACCTCGCGCCAGTTGCTGCTTCGGGTCGAACTGGCGCTTGATCGCCTCGATCAGCGGCCGCGAAGGGGCATCCAGCCAGGCGGGGATGGCCGCGCCGGCTGGCTGCTCCAGCACCGTGAGGTAGCCGCCCAGCTCGCTGCAGCGGCGGCGCAGCTCCTCCACCCGGTAATCCGGTAGCTCTGCGGCACTGGCCCAGGCGTAGCCCAGGCCGCCGCCGGCGCCGATCACCGCCGGCAGCCCCCGCAGGCTTCGGCTGGCAAGCAGGCTGGCCACCTGGCTGGAGCTCACCCCCAGGCGTAGCAGCCAGCCCTCGCCCCGGGGCGGTTGCGGCCCCCGCGCCGTGATCAGCAACCTCTCCAGCTCGGCGGAGCTGAGCTCCTGCCAGCGGCTCAGCCCGAAGCCGCGGGCCTTCTCGGTGATGCAGGCGATCTGTTCGCTGAGGGTCTGCTCGCCCACGCTGGCCAGGCTGAGCAGCAGGCGCGGCTGGGGGCTGGGCGGCGCCTCGATGGGGGCCTGCTCCACCAGTGGCGCGCT
>JAWOHV010000016.1:0-4395 GCA_046484965.1 Prochlorococcaceae cyanobacterium | reverse complement strand
TGCCCTTCCTTGACTCCTCCGAGCGCTTTGAGCAGGTTCTCTGGCTGATCGGCCTGTTCATCGTTTTTTCCTGGTTGCGTTCGCTCTCCAAGCTTGCGGTTCTTGCTATTCAGGAACGGTTGACAGGCCAGCTATGGCTGTGGCTGACGGATACGATCTACGCGCGAATTCTTTCGCAGCCTTATGAATATCACATCGGTAAAAATGAAAAGAAGCTCGCCACCCAGCTGCTTACTAATGTAAATCAGGTGGCCAAGGGGGTGCTGGCGCCCCTGATGCAGCTGCAGGCATCCCTGCTGACGGTGCTGTTCTTGTTGGCCGGTTTGTTGTACGTGGGGCGGTGGTATGCGTTTTGGCTTTTTAGTTGTCTTTTGCTATCTTACGGCCTTTTTTCCGTACTTCTCACGCCTTACATGCGTCGTGCTTCGGCGCAGAAGATCCATCTGGCTTCGTCCATGAAGCAGGGGTTTTTCGATTCCGTGAATGTGATTCGTGAGATCCATCTCTCTTCTGCTGAGCCTTTCTTCCGGCGCAGTTTCGGCGCCGATGCCCGCAAGGCCAAGCGGGTTGAAGCACTCAATAATTTTCTGCCAACCTTGCCCAAACAGATCATTGAGCCCCTCGGGATCACGTTGATTTTTTCCTTTGGGGCACTTCCGGCGTTGCTCGGTGATGGCAAGGTTTCAGACCTCAAGTCGATCATTCCCTTTCTTGCCACTCTGGCGCTTGCTTCCCAGCGGATCAGCCCGGCGATGCACGACCTGTTTAGCGCCATCACGCGGCTGCGCTCTTCGCTGCCCAATCTGATCGCGGTGCTCGCCTTTTTTGACCTCCCCGAGCCCTCTGGTATGGCCCTGGGGCTCCCCTCTGCCGGCATCAGCCCTGAGGGCATTTTCCCTCGGCGTACGATTCGGCTGCATGATGTTACATACACCTATCCCGATCGTAACAAGCCCTCGATTGATGGGCTCAATCTCACTATTCCCGTTGGTTCCAGGGTGGCTTTGGTGGGTGCAACAGGCAGCGGCAAGAGCACTACCGCCCATCTCCTGCTGGGTCTGCTGCAGCCCCAGCGCGGCAGCCTGGAGCTGGATGGGGTGTCAGTGGACGGCGACGATCTGCGGGCCTGGCAGTCATGCTGCGCCTATGTGCCGCAGGTGGTTTCCTTCCTGCGGGGCAGTGTTCTTGAGAATATCGCCTTTGCCGAGGACCCGATGCAGGTGGACCGCGACCGCGTCTGGGAGGCTCTTGAGGCTGCCCAGCTGCAGGACGTGGTGGCCGAGCTGCCCTACGGCCTTTACACGTCGATCGGGCGGGATGGTCTCAACCTTTCCGGAGGACAGCGCCAGCTCTTGGCCCTGGCTCGAGCTTTCTACCGTCGAGCTGAGTTCCTGCTCTTGGATGAGGCCACCAGTGCCCTTGATAATCGCACCGAATCCGAGGTGATCGCTGCCCTCGAGATCATTGCCCGCCGCTGCACCACAGTGGTGATTGCCCATCGACTCTCCACGATCGAACGCTGCGACCGTATCTATGAGTTTGAGGCCGGCCGGCTCAAGGCTTCCGGCAGCTTCGCCCAATTGTGTGAGCGCTCCCAGAGTTTCCGCGATCTGGCCCAGCTGGAGACGCGCTTGGCCAGCCTCCCTGAGTGACAAGCCCCATAGCGGTTCCAGCCCTCCGCCGCGACGTGGTGCTGCTGGCCACTGCCGACTGGGACCACCCTTTCTGGACCAACAAGCAGCACGTGGCCCGTGCCTTGGCGGAGCTCGGTCATCGGGTCCTCTACGTGGAGTCGCTGGGGCTGCGCCCACCCCGGCTGGAGGCCCAGGACCTGCGCCGCATCGGCCGACGCCTCATGCGCGGCAGCCGCCCACCCCGGCGCGTGGCCCCGGGGCTGTGGGTCTGGTCGCCGTTGCTGATTCCGGCCCCCCGCAGCGCTTGGCAGCGGCGCCTGAACCGTTGGCTGTTCAGCGCCCTGCTGGCCCTCTGGCGACGTTGGCTGGGGCTCAAGCCCGACCTCTTCTGGACCTACAACCCCCTCAGCGGCCAGCTGCTCGACCTGGACTACAGCGGTTTTCGCCAGCTTGTTTACCACTGCGTTGATGATCTGACGGCCCAGCCCTGCATGCCGGCTGAGGAGATCGCGGTGGAGGAGGCCCGGCTCTGTGGGCTTTGTGATCAGGTGTTTGTGACCGCCCCGGAGCTGCTGCGCAGCCGTGGCGCCCTCAACCCCCACACCAGCTTCTACCCGAATGTTGCGGATATTCAGCACTTCGCAACGGCCCGCGATCAGAAGCTGCCGCTTGCCGCCGATCTGCAGGCCATCCCTGGCCCGCGGCTGGGATTCATCGGGGCTGTGAGTGCCTACAAGCTCGATCTGGAGCTGCTGCAGCGCCTGGCCCGCCACCGCCCCGACTGTCAGCTGGTGCTCATCGGCCGGGTGGGGGAGGGGGATCCCAGCACGGATCTGGGTGCCCTGCGGGCCCTCGCCAATGTGCACCTGCTGGGTCCCAGGCCCTATGGCGACCTGCCTGCCTACCTGCGTGGTTTCGATCTGGCTCTCCTGCCCTGCCCGATCAATGCCTACACGCGCTCGATGTTCCCGCTGAAGTTCTTTGAATACGTGGCGGCGGGTGTGCCAGTGGTGGCCACGGCCCTGCCGGCCCTTGAAGACTTCGGCCATCTGGCCCATCTCTGCGCCGATGCTTCGGCCTATCTGGCGGCTGTGGATGCCCTGCTGGCCGCGGCCCCGGGGCAGGCAATCAGGGCGCCGATTCCCCTGGCGGAACTGCCGCCCTGGTGCAGCTACCGTGGCCGCACCGAGGCCATGGTGGCGGAATTGTCCCGTCGACTGGCCGCTCCTGCCCCTGGCTGATTCGCTTGCGCTCCCGCCGCCTCGACGCTGTCCTGGATCCCGTCTTGGACGCCCCCGAGTCGGCTCTGGTGCTGGGGCTCAAGGCCAGCCGTCGTGTGGGTGCCCTGCTGGCCAAGGGCAGGCGTTGGCTGGAGAGACGGCTCGCGTGGGATCGATCGGCATTGCCTGGGCAAACAAGCCCATTGGCTGCCCTGCCTTTGCAGAGCGCTTCGCCCGCTGAGCAAGGCAAACCCCAGGCAAAGGCTAGGGGCAGCCGCTTTGTGCTTTACCGGATCGTCGGCAACGATCTCTATCCGCGTCACGACGCCGGCCAGAGTCTCGCCAACCTGCGCTTCATCCTCGAGCATGAGCAGCCATTGGAGGGCTGTGAAAAACGCTGGCTCCTCAACCGGATTCGCCGGCCCGAGAAGCTCCGCCAGCTCACCACGCTGCTGCAGGAGCATGGCTATGGCTATGACCTCATCCCGTTTGAGAGCGCCGCTTTTCAGGCCGTGCCATGGGATTGGACGGTGCTGCCCTCGCCGGATTTTCTGGCCTCGGCTGAGTTCCGCCGGCTGCTCCTGCATCAGCGGCAGGGTTGGGAGATCGCCCTCTACCGCTTCAAGAACAACTATCTGATGAACAACAACGGAGCCCGCAACCGGGCCCTTGAGTTGGGGCGGCAGCGGGCGGACTGGATCCTTCCCTGGGATGGCAACTGTTTTGTGACGGCAGCCGGTTGGAGGGAATTGCGCCACAGGGTGGCCGCCCATGCCGATGCCAGCTACTTCCACGCACCGATGCAGCGGGTGGGTGACAACAAGGAGCTGCTGGATCCGACTTTTCAGCCCGACCCCCGCGATGAACCCCAGCTGGTGTTTGCGGCCCATGCCCGTGAATGCTTTGATCCCGCCTTTCCCTACGGCCGCCGCCCCAAAGTGGAGCTTTTCTGGCGGTTGGGGCTGGCGGGGCCCTGGGATGGCTGGCCCGACGAACCCTGGGACCAGCCGCGGCGCCAACGCCTGGAGCCGGCGCCAGCCTGTCCGAGGGCCGGCTGGGTGGCCAGGCTGCATTCCGGCGTCCGAGCAGGGGTTGGTCGTGCCGCGGTAGCGAGCGTGCTCTCCCAGCAGAGCCGCTACAGCGCCCGCAACCTGGCGATCAAGGCCAGCATCAACCAGGCGCTGGTGCCTGGCGATGGCCAGCTGCCGGCCTCGGCTTTCCGAAGCCACTGGCAGCGGCCCCGGCATGATCGGGCCTTGGCCCAGCAGCTGGAGGACCAGGCCGGCCGTGGCTCGGAGCTGCTGCAGCACTGGTGGCGCTGGTGGCAGCAGGGAGGCCGGCCACCGTTGGCAGCGCCCGAGCAGTTGATCAGTGCCTTCAGCCATCTGGCCTGGCAGATGGCCCTTTCACCTCAGGCGGGGATTGAGCGATCACAGCTGCTGGAACGTCTGGGCAGCCTCTGGTTTTTCCCGGGCCGCATCGGCCTGCAGCCCCGGCTGCGCCTCTTGGGGCGGGGGCTGGCGCCTGGTCGCCTGCCGGCA
>JAWOHV010000005.1:0-16808 GCA_046484965.1 Prochlorococcaceae cyanobacterium | reverse complement strand
CAGGTCGGAAGGGATTCGCCGGTGAGGGCGAGGACGTGGATTCGCCCGTCGAGCCCGGCCTGGATGATGTCGAGCGAGCCATCGCCATCGAGGTCGGCGAGCACGGGGGGGCCGCAGAGATCAGGGCCTCCTCAGCTTGGCCGCCGCTGCCGATGGCTGCCAGCGGAAGGTGCGGCAGCAAACCCATCCCGATCGGCCTGAGGCCGGCGGAGGTGCTCAGGCGTAAAGGCTTTATGCCGCTGCGGACAGGGCCACGCTGACCGCCGGAAGAGACCGACTCGACACGCACAAAGCCATCAGAAGAGGCCGGACATCCTCAAGGCAAAGGAGACCCATGGGAGCCAAGACGGCATGGCCGCAATCATCCACACAGCCAATTCTGATAAAAATAGAATAGTTTACCCAAAAGCGCAGCCGAAGCCTAAGTTCACGCGATCCAACACGAAAGACAGGCAGCAAACTGGCACCCAAAAGCGCCTCGAGGCCTACAACAGATGGCGCAAGGGAGCAGCTCTCTCTAGTCTCACATCAAGCGCCCACTCCCTAGCAATGCCCACATATCTCAACTGGCAATCCGGTCTCGGCAAGATCACACTAGACACAACCACAGACATATTTATTCCCAGCCAGCCGCCTACCTATGACGGAACAACGGACACGATCGACTTTCTGATAAAACGTGATACTTTTGGCAGTCCAATTCTAGATGGAGAGGGCAATTTTCAATATATTCTCAATGATTCAGGCTCAAAAGTTTCATCTGGAACAGAGCTCTACAGAACAACCAATTTAGCGGATGATATCTGGGTACGAGGTGCCATCCCCGGTCCCGGCGACAGCAAGATCTATGCCTTGAATCTCACCACGATCAGGCTGGGCGGCGGCAATGATAGCCTGAATATCTATGGGGATGGAATTTTCCAGTCCAATACCGCCGATATCAGCCTGGCGAGCACTCTAGGATATGTTTTCCAATCAAACATATTCGGTGAAGCCGGCGATGACTACATCAGTGTGCTGCTGGCGTGGCAATCCACCATCAAAGGCGGAACCAATACCTCCTACTACGATGCCCTGAATCCTCCATCCACAATCCCACTGGATGGATACGCAGTCACACTGGCTGACACGCGTGAATTGGATTCGATCAATCGCACCTTCAAAGGGACGCTGGAGGAAGTCCCATTTGGAGACACCCTCGTTCTCAAAGGATCAAGAGCGGATTGGGATCTTGAATTTTACGACGGCAATGGCGATGGCTCCGTCACCCTTGCTTCACTGCTCGACGAAAGGGATTATATTGCCACCTCCAATAACAATAAAATCTGGGGATTCGAGCGGCTGCTTTTTGGCGACTACCTCTTTGATCTGATTCTCTACAGGCAGCAACCCAGCAGCTCGATCTATGGCCAGCCTGAATATTATTTGTTTGGCGAAGAAACAGCACCCACGCTGAATTCAAGCATTGGAGGCGATATCTGGCAAGCATTCCGGTTCAACCGCACCAAGATTGGCGGCATTGAGGGTGCGGGCTCTCTGTACCGCATCACCGTATCCACCGGCGAGGAAGACGACACCCCCTACATTGATGGGGCCCTGTCCTATGCCGACCTTTTCACCGGACTAGGATCAGACATCGTCTTTGCTCGACAAACAAAAGGCGCCTACATTGATCTCGGCAGCGGCGACGATCAACTGACCATCGAAGAGACTTTTGAAGCAAGCGAACTACAAGCTTCCTCTGGCCGCGATTCGATTCGAATCGGGAAAAGCATTAACTCTATACTGGTTACTGGGTCAGACCAGGAAGACGAAAGCGATTCCATTGAGATCAGAATCAGCATCGCCAGCAGCACGGTCAGAACCGGCGGCGGCCCTGATCGAATTGTGATCCTAAATACCCCGCCTGTGAACAGCTTGTTCGATGGTGGCAGCGGCAACGGCGACTCCATACAACTGCCCGGGAGTAAAGAATCATACCAATTCAAACTAGCAGGAAGTGAAAGTCTTGGCTTCACGCTGCGAGACAAGAATTTTAACGCCTACCAGAACATTGAATCTTTTATTTTTGGCGACGGCACCATTTCGATTAGCGACTTAATCCTGGAATTACAGCTTTCTGGTTCATTACTCATTGGCTCAGGACAGGGAGAGTCGGAGCAGGGATCCGCTGGTGCAGGTGGGGGGATCATCGTCCCCTCAACCTCCACCGAACCCCAGGTGCTCCAGCTCCCGAGCGGCGGCTTCCTGATCAATGCGGCTTCGGTTAGCAGTACAACCCAAACCCTCAGCGGCTCCGCTTTTGACGACATCATCAATGGCGGCAACAATCCCGACATCCTGCGGGGCAAAGCCGGCAAAGATCAACTGCGTGGTGGCGGCAGCAACGACCGCTTTCAGTTCAGCTTCGCCGATCGCGGCGAGTTTCTCAGTGCCGACCG
Organism: Prochlorococcaceae cyanobacterium; assembly: GCA_046484965.1. Lineage (GTDB taxonomy): Bacteria > Cyanobacteriota > Cyanobacteriia > PCC-6307 > Cyanobiaceae > JAWOHV01. The sequence continues at coordinate 14,367 of JAWOHV010000005.1, read as the reverse complement.
AATCCTTGATTTCACGCCGGGGCAAGACAAGGTGGAGATCCTTGATGTGAGCAAAACCTCCAGCCTGGGCAAGGCGCTCAAGGGCAAGCAAGCCAGCTCCAAAACCGTGAAAACGGTAGCCACCAAAAAACAAGCGGCCAAATCAAAGGCAACGTTTGTGTATGCCTCCGAAAGCGGTGAACTTTTTTACAACCAAAATCTCGCAAGTTCCGGCTTCGGCAAAAAGGGTGGCCTGATCGCCGAACTCACCCCCGGGCTGCCCTTCTCGGCCGGCGATATGACCATCGGCTACCTCTGAGCCCCACCCATCTGCTCCAGATAGGCCTTGCTGCCGAGATCAACCAGCCGCCCGTCCTTAGCCACCACCTGGTCGTGCAGCTCGGCGCGATAGGCGGCCAGGGCGGCGGCCAGATCGCCATCGGCGATGGCCAGGATCTGCACCGCCAGCAGGCCGGCGTTGGTGCCGTTGCCGATCGCCACCGTGGCCACCGGGATGCCGGCGGGCATCTGCACGATGCTGTGCAGAGAGTCGACGCCTGAGAGGGCCCGCGTCTGCACCGGCACGCCGATCACCGGCAGGGTGGTGAGGGCGGCCACCATGCCAGGCAGGTGGGCGGCGCCACCGGCGCCGGCGATCACCACCTTGAGGCCGCGGCCGGCCGCCTGCTGGGCGAAGGCCACCATCTCCAGGGGGGTGCGGTGGGCCGAGAGCACCCGCACCTCGCAGGCCACCCCGAAACGCTCGAGCACCGCCACCGCCGGCTGCATCGTGGCCAGGTCGGAATCGCTGCCCATCACCACCGCCACGCGGGGAGCTCCGGCACTGGCGGGTCCAACGGTGGCAGCAGACATGGGCAAACCCCGGATGGAACCCGGGCAGAGAGGATGGCATTCTCCCGTTTGCACAGATCGCCATGCACTGGCTGAGCAACGTGCGCCTGCCCCAGGCCCGCCGCTGCAGCCACGGCGCCGAGCAGCGCTGGCGCATCGGCCTCGATGACCATCACCAGATCGCCGCCGTGGCAGCGATCCCAGCCGGCAGCGCCGCCGCCGGCGACGACTGGGGCGGCGACTGGCTCAGCCCGGCGGGCGTGGACCTGCAGATCAACGGCGGCCTGGGGCTGGCCTTCCCGGAACTCAGCGCCGCCGACCTGCCGCGGCTGCTGGAGCTACTGGAGCTGCTCTGGCGCGATGGCGTCGAAGCCATCTGCCCCACCCTGGTGACCTGCGGTGTGGCGCCCCTGCGCCAGGCCCTGGCGGTGCTCGCCGAGGCCCGCCACCAGCACCGCCCCGGCCGCGCCCTGCTGCTGGGGGCCCACCTGGAGGGCCCCTTCCTGGCCCCCGAACGCCGCGGTGCCCATCCCGCCCAGCACCTCTGCGCCCCCAGTGCCGCCGCCCTGGCCGAGCGCATCGCCGGCTTCGAAGCCGACATCGAGATGATGACCCTGGCGCCGGAGCTCGAGGGGGCCGCCGAGGTGATCGAAGCCCTGCGCGCCCACGGAATCGTGGTGAGCCTGGGCCACAGCGCCGCCAGCGAGGCACAAGCCCAGGCGGCTTTCGACGCTGGCGTGACGATGCTCACCCACGCCTTCAATGCCATGCCCGACATGCACCGCCGCGAGCCGGGGCCGGTGGCGGCGGCGGCCCTGCGCGGGGATGTGGCCCTGGGGCTGATCGCCGATGGCGTGCACGTGCAACCCACGATGGCGGTGCTGCTGCAGCGGCTGGCGCCCGAACAGGTGGTGCTGGTGAGCGATGCCCTGGCCCCCTATGGCCTCGGCGAGGGGGCGCACCGCTGGGATGAGCGCCTGCTGATTGTGGCCGACGGCAGCTGCCGGCTGGAGGACGGCACCCTCGCCGGCGTGACCATGCCGCTGCTCGAAGGGGTGAGGCGGTTGGCGGGCTGGAGCGGCCAGCCCGGGCGGGCGATCGCCGCCGCCACCCTGCTGCCCCGCCGGGTGCTTGGCGACCACCGCCCCCTGGAGGAGCTGCTGATCGGCATGCCCCTGGACGAAACCCTGCGCTGGCAGGAGGTCAACGGCGAGCTCAGCTGGCGGCGGGCGAGCAGGCCGGTTGAAGGTCGGTCAGGGTGAAATCGTTGCCCTTGAACAGCAAGGGAAAGCCGGACCACTTGGTCAGGGCATAGGCAAAGCAGTCGCCGAAATTCAAACCAGCAGGATGCCGGCCCTTGCCGTAGCGGCTGAAGGCACGGCGGGCGAGCTCCGCCTGATCACGATCCACAGCCACAATCTCGATCTCAGCCGTGCTCAGGAACAGATCCAGATCCTCTTGGCCGTCGGCTCCGAAGCGGGCCTCCAGCACGATCGAGAGCTCCACCAGGGACGCCGCTGAGAGCAGGCGGGTGTCGGCGGCAGCGATGCGGGCGTTGAAGGCACGGCGCTCAGGCTCGTCCTGGAGGATAGCCAGGACGGCAGAGGTGTCAATCACCATCAGGAGGGCAGGCCATGGGCGTCGTAGCCAAGGATCTGCTCGGCCGGGCGCTGATCGCGCATCGGCCTGGCAGCACAGCGCCGGGCGATCTGATCGAGACGACTGGCGAGGATCGCCTGGGCATCGGGCCGGGCCGCCCGCTGGCGGCGCAGCCGCTGCAGACGCTCCTGCAGAGCCAGGATCACGGCATCGGTCTTGCTTTCACCGGCGAGGGCCGCAACCTCCGCCGCCAACCGGTTGGCCTCTGGATTGCGGATGTTCAGCGCCATGGCCAGGCTGTGTAGACAGCATCATCGCAGTGTAGACGGAACAGGCCTACGACCACCCGCCCACACACCCTGGCCTTGCACGTCCCGACCGACGTGCGGCGCGATCTCCATGTGCTGGAGGCCAGCAGCAAAACGCCAATAAACTAGGTCGCAGACCAGGTTGCCGCTGCCCCACCGCGCCGCATCGCCTGAGGGCCTGGCCGCCACCATCGCCGCTCTGCAGGCCTTCCCGCGCATTCGCCACGTCAGCGATGCGGAGGCGGCCAGCTTCGTGGCAGAGGATCGGCGTTGATCGCCGGCTCAACCCCGCCTCCGGCGCTCCCTAGGATCCAGCCCATTCCGAGGCCCATTGCCGCGCTCGATGCCCACCGCCGCCGAAACAGCCACCACCGAAACAGCAGCCGAAAAAGCCGAGGTCAAGACCTACTTCGAAACCACCGGCTTCGAGCGTTGGAACCGCATCTACAGCAACTCCGACGACGTGAACAAGGTGCAGCGGAACATCCGCATCGGCCACCAGAAAACCGTGGACAACGTGCTGGCGTGGCTGCAGGAGCAGGGCGGCTTGGCAAGCCGCAGCTTCTGTGATGCCGGCTGCGGCGTGGGCAGCCTCAGCCTGCCGCTGGCCCAGCTGGGGGCAGGCTCGATCGCCGCCTCCGACCTTTCGGCCGCGATGGTGCAGGAAGCGGAGCGCCGCGCCAGCGAGGTGGGCGTGAAACCCGGCCAGATCCAGTTCCTGGCCTCCGATCTGGAGAGCCTCCAAGGCCGCTACAACACGGTGATCTGCCTGGATGTGTTCATCCACTACCCCCAGGCCGCCGCCGAGGAGATGGTGCGCCACCTGGCCGGCCTGGCGGAGCAGCACCTGATCGTGAGCTTCGCCCCCTACACGCCGCTGCTGGCGCTGCTCAAGGGCATCGGCCAGCTCTTCCCCGGCCCCAGCAAAACCACCCGCGCCTACACCCTGCGCGAGGACGGCATCGTGGCAGCGGCTGCCGCCGCCGGCTTCCGGCCGGTGCGCCGCAGCCTCAACCAGGCACCCTTTTATTTTTCGCGGCTGATCGCCTTCGAGCGGGGCTGATCGCCAATCAAATCAGGCAGAAGGGCGGATGAGGGGAATAGCTTTGCGTCCATGGCGCCGATAGATCGCGAAGTCGCTATCGAGGGTGAGCAGCTGGCAGGCATCCACCAGCTCCGAGAGGCGAATCAGGCTTGCATCCGCCAGGGAGGCGGGCACGTTGTCGTAGCGCTCAAACAACTGCCGCACGGCCGCGATCTGCTCCTGCAGCACAAATGGGATCTGCACCACACCGCGCTCGACGAACTGCAGCGCCAGCGCTGGATCAAACCCAGAGCGGGCCAGCAGGAAACAGGTTTCCGCCAGAACTGCCTCGCAGCTGTAGAAGGGCCCTGCATGGGCGGCGAAATGGGCAACAGCCCAGGAGTGATAGGTGTCGCTGCGGCTCAACAAGGCCACCCAGGGCCCTGTATCAAGAAGGATCTGAACGCGTGCCACCGTCAGACCCGGCCGAAACCGGCGAGATGCTCAGGATTGCTGGCCAGATCGGCCGGGGCACCCAGGCACGATCCCACCAGATCCGCCACCGCGGCCAAGGCGGCGGGCTGTTGGGCGACCGCTGAGCTCTGCTGCAGATAGGCAAGCAGAGCCCGGCGCACCAGCTCCGACTTGCTGAGGTGCTCAGCCAGAGCACGACCCTGCACCTGGGCGTCGAGCTGATCGCTGAGCTTGATCGACAGCACAGGCATCACAGCAGCCCAGGCAACGAAGCAATCATACCGATCGCCAGTTGGTATGACGGCCGGGCGCGAATCAGATCGGGCCAGCAATCAGCGAGCGATCAGCCTGAGCGCACCACCCGAAAGGTGAGATTGAGGCGCTCCTGCTGCAGCCGCAGTCGCCTGGGCACGGCGTGCTGCCACCACAGCTGGGTGGGGGGATCCATCAGCAGCAGATCGCCGTTGTGCAACTCCAGGTTGAACGGGGCGCAGCTGGTGCTGTAGCCCGCCGGCGGCGGCGCTCCAGGAGGCCGGCGGGGACTGGGGCGCGGCCGCAGGCGGAAGTCGCGGCGGGCGCCGAGGCTGAGGGAGGCGATCGGAGCGCTGGAATCGAGCTCGGGCTCGTCGTCGGCATGCCAGCCCATGGCGTCGCGGCCATCGCGGTAGCGATTCAGCAGCAGGGAGTTGAAGCGCCAGCCGCTCACGGCCTCCAGCTCCTGGCGCAACTGCTCGGCGGCCGGGGACCAGCTCTCGAGCACATTGGCCAGGCCGCTGTAGCGGTAGCCGCAGCCCGGATCGGCCATCCAGCAGGTGAGCCGCGGCAGCGGATGGCGGCGGCCGTAGAGCGTGATCGCCTCCTGCTTCCAGGGCACCTCCGCCTGCAGGCGCGCCAGCAGGTGGGCGGCGGCGGCCGGCGCCAGCCAGCCCCGCCAGTGGCGCAGGCAGAGGCCGGGCCGTTGCAGCTGCTGCGCCACGGCCATCGCTTCAACCACGCTCAGCAGCGGCACGCAGCACCTCGGGCAGGGGCGCCTCGAATTCCAGCAGCGTGCCATCGGCCAGGGGCAGCTGCAGGCGATGGGCATGCAGGTGGTAGCCGCCATCGCCGGGCAGGGCATCGGCACGAGCCAGGCCGCCCGGCCCATAGAGCGGATCCCCCAGCAGCGGCGCGCCGGCGGCGGCGCAGTGGATGCGGATCTGGTGGGGCCGGCCGCTGGCGATCGCCAGCTCCAGCAGGCTGGCGCCTGGGCGCTGCTCCACCAGGCTGAGCAGGCTGCGGGCGCTCAGGCCCGCTGGATCGCTGCGATCACCTGGATCGCTGGCATCGCCGGGGGTGGCGGCGCACCAGATCCGGCCAAGCAGCGGATGGGGGCGCCGCGCGATCGGGGTGCTGAGCTCCAGGGCGCCGGCCAGCTCCAGCCTGGCGGCAAGATCGCTGGCCAGGGGCACGCTGAGGGCGCGGTAGATCTTGCGGGCGGGGGCCGGCCAGGAGCTGGCGGGGGCCGCCGCGGCCGTGCTCTGCCGCAGCAGGGCGCTCAGCCAGGCGCGGCTGGCGCGGGAGCGGGCGCACACCAGCAACCCCGAGGTGAAACGGCCGAGGCGATGCACGGGCCGGGCCCCGGGCCAGCGGGCCTGCAGCTGGGCTAACACTGTGTGCTCCAGGAAGCCGCCGGCCGGCAGCACCGGCAGGCCGCTGGGCTTGTTGAACACCAGCAGGTCGCCGTCATCGAACAGGGGGCCCGGCAGCACCGGCACGGCAGCTTCCTGCCAGGGGGGCCGATGCCACACCAGCTGATCGCCGGCTGCGAGGGCGACATCGGCCCGGAGCTGCCGGCCGTTCCTGCAGATCTCGCCGGCGGCGAGCCGTTGCCGCCACACCACCACACCGGAATGGGCGTGGCGGGAGGCATAGACGGCGCTGAGCGGCTGGCCAGACTCATCAGCCGTGACCCGGTCGCGGTAGGCGTGGCCCCGGTTGAGGGCGGCTGGCAAGCAAGCCGCTGGCGAGCCGGCTGATTCAGTCCACAAGACTGTGCTCAAGGGCGTAGCGCACGAGTTCGGTGCGGCTGGCGGTGCCGGTTTTGATGAACAGCCGGCTCACGTACTTCTCCACGTTGCGGATCGAGGTTTCCAGCCGGCGGGCGATCTCCTTGTTCATCATCCCCTCGGCCACCAGCTGCAGCACGCTCGCCTCGCGGGGGGTGAAGTTGTGCTGCACGCTGGGGGATGGTTTCTTGCTGCCGCCTTCGGCCAGCAGCGAGCGGATCTCGGTGATCTGGCGCGAAAGCTGGCCCAGGTCGGCATCGGCGAAGCGGGCGGCTTCGGCCAGCAGCCGCTCCTGGCGGCGCACCACGTTGTGCACCCGGGCCACCAGCTCATCGGGATCGAAGGGCTTGGGGATGTAGTCGTCGGCGCCGGCCTGAAAGCCCGCGATGCGATCGGCCGTCATCCCCTTGGCGGTGAGGAAGATCACCGGCGTGCCGCCGAGGCGCTCATCGGCCCGCAGCCGCTTGAGCAGGGCGAAGCCATCGCAGCGGGGCATCATCACGTCGCTGATGATCACATCGGGCAGCAGCTCCTGGGCCAGGGTCCAGCCCTCCTCGCCATCAACGGCGGTGGTCACCGCGAAGCCCTCATCCTCCAGGTAGGCCTTCACGGCCGTGCGCAGGCCGGGCTCGTCGTCGACCAGCAGCAGCCGCGCCGGCGGCGCCGGCATCTCGGCTGCCGCATCGGGGGGAATGGCGGGATCGGGGGGCGTGGCGGAATCGGGAGGAGTGGCGGAATCGACCATGGCCGGGGCGGGGGCTGCAGCTCCATCGTGGCAAAGGGCTGCCTTCAGCGCCGCCCCGCCAGGGGCAGACGCTGCTCCTGCTCCACCAGATGGCCGCTGTAGCCCAGCCGGCGCGCCTCGGCGCCGAGGCCGGCTGGATCCTGGCCGGCCCGCTGCGGGAAGCAGGTGGCCCACCAGATCAGGTGATCGAGCCGGTTGCTGGGGTTGATCGCGCCGCCGGGATTGAGCTCGCGCACGATCAGGACACGGCCGTCGCTGGTGACCCGCATCGGCGCCGCCGTTCCGCAACGGATCGTTTCGCTGCGCACCTTCACATCGTCGGGCAGCTCATCCCACACCTTGATCCGCCAGAGGCCGGGCTCGAGCCGATCGGCCTCGGCGCCATACACGCCGATCGTCTGGGTGCCGCCCAGCACCGGCCGCTGCTGCAGCAGCACCAGCCCGGCCGGCCGCGAATCCGAGGGCAGCAGGGAGGGCACCTCCTGCGCCAGGGCCCGCGGCGCCAGGGCCAGGGGGGCCAGGGCCAGCAGCGCAACGGCCGCCAGGGGAAAGGATCGAATTGCCAGCATGGCTCCATGCTCGCCTACCTCGACCACCACGCCACAACCCCCTGCGATCCGGCGGTGCTGGAAGCGATGGCGCCCTGGTGGAACCAGCGGTTCGCCAACCCCAGCAGCCGCCTCTACCGGCCGGCCCTGGAGGCCGCCGCCGCCGTGGAGCTGGCCCGCGCCCAGGTGGGCAGGGCCCTGGGCCAGCTGCCCGAGGCCGTGATCTTCAGCAGCGGTGCCACCGAGGCCAACAACCTGGCCCTCAAGGGCCTGGCCGAGGCGGAGCTGGAGCGGGGCGGCCCGCGCCGTCAGCTGATCACGCTGGCCAGCGAACACCGGGCCGTGCTCGATCCGCTGCGCTACCTGGCCCGCCACGGCTTCCGGCTCACGGAGCTGGCGGTGGGGCGCGATGGCCTGCTCGATCCGGCCGCGCTCGAGGCCGCCCTGGGGCCCCACACCCTGCTGGTGAGCGTGATGGCCGCCAACAACGAGATCGGCGTGCTCCAGCCCCTCGCGGCGATCGGCGCCCTCTGCCGCGCGCGGGGCATCGCCTTCCATTGCGACGCCGCCCAGGCGCTGGGCCACATCCCCCTGGCCATGGAGCCGCTGGGGATCGACCTGCTCAGCCTCAGCGGCCACAAGCTCTACGGCCCCAAAGGGGTGGGCGCCCTGGTGGTGCGCCCGGGGCTGCAACTGGCGCCCCAGCAGCACGGCGGCGGCCAGGAGCGGGGCCTGCGGGCCGGCACCGCGCCGGTGCCCCTGCTGGTGGGGCTGGCGGCGGCCCTGGAGCTGGCCCTGGCCGACCGCTCGCAGCGGGCGGCGCGCCTGGCCGCCCTGCGCGACCGGCTCTGGCATGGGCTCGAAGCCCTGGGCGATGTGGCACTCAACGGCGCCGCCGAGCCCCGCCTGCCCCACAACCTCAACGTGACCATCGGCGGTGTGGAGGGCGGCCGCCTGCATCAGCTGCTGCGGCGGCAGCTGGCCGTGAGCAGCGGCTCGGCCTGCAGCGCCGGCAGCCCCTCGCACGTGCTGGCGGCCCTGGGCCGCAGCCGCGCCGAAGCCGCCGCCTCCATCCGCTTCGGGCTGGGGCGGGGCACCTCGGAAGCCGAGATCGAGCTGGCGATCGCGGCGGTAGCCGAGGCGGTGGGGCAGCTGCGCCGCTGACGCCCAGGCTTCAGGCCCGCAGCAGCGTGGTGATCAGCACAAAGCCCAGCACCCCCACCACGGCCAGCAGGGCCTGGGCCAGCCGGCTCACCAGCATGCCGGCCACCACCGCCAGGCCCACCAGCAGCGAGCGCTGCAGGCGCCGCAGGCCGAAGGGTCCCAGGGAGCTGGGGGCACTGAGCAGCTCTCCCAGGCCGGCCCCCAGCAGCGGACCCACCAAAGCACCGAGCAGCGGGCCGCCCACCGGCAGGGCCGGCAGCAGGCCGAGCAGGCCCACCACCAGGCCGATGCCGGCGCCCAGGTAGGCCCAGCGGGTGGCCTGCAGCCGGGCCGGACCGAGCACCAACCCCAGCGCCTCGGCGCCCCAGCCCGCCGCCAGCAGCACCCCCGCCAGCAGCAGCGCCGGCCAGCCCGCACTCCAGCCCACGGCCCAAACCCACACCGCCGCCCCCAGCGGCAGCAGCGCCAGCCCGGGCAGCACCGGCAGCAGGGTGCCCGGGATCGCCCCCAGCTGGATCAGCAGCGCCAGCCACCAGGCCAGGTCGGCGCGGCTGATGCCGGCGAGCCAGAGGCGGATCGGATCGAGCAGGGCGTCCATCAGGGCTGCGGGGGTGGGGTGCGGCGGGCGATGCGCAGCCTGGCGGAGCGGCTGCGGGGGTTGGCCTCGGCCTCTTCCGGGCTGGCCTGGATCGCCTTGCGGGTCAGCCGCTCCAGGCGCTCGTCGGCGAGAAAGGCGGTCTTCACGCGCCGGTCCTCCAGCGAGTGGAAACTGATGATCGCCAGCAGGCCGCCCGGCAGCAGCCAATCGGGGGCGACGGCCAGCAGCCGCTCCAGCGCCCCCAGCTCATCGTTCACGGCGATGCGCAGGGCCTGGAAGGTGCGGGTGGCCGGATGAATCCGGCCCCGGCGCGCCGCCGGCGGGTAGCAGCCGGCCACCAGGTAGGCCAGCTCGGCGGTGGTGCGAGGCCGGGCCGGATCGCCCCAGGGCCCCTGCTCCTTGATGCGGCGGGCGATGCGGCGCGAGAGGCGCTCCTCGCCGTAGGCGTAGATCAGATCGGCCAGCTCGCCCTCGCCCAGCCGATCGATCAGCTCGGCGGCCGTCTCGCCGGCCTCGGGGTTCATGCGCATGTCGAGCGGGCCGGCCAGCCGGAAGCTGAAGCCCCGCGCCGCCACGTCGAGCTGCGGACTGCTCACCCCCAGGTCGGCCAGCACCGCCAGCACCGGCTCGGCGGGGGTGTAATCGGCGAAGTTGGCGGCCACGATCGCGACCCGATCGGCGAAGGGGGCGAGGCACTCGGCGGCGGCGGCGCGGGCGCTCGGATCCTGGTCGAGCCCCACCACGTTCAAACCGGGATGGGCCTGCAGCAGCAGCGCGCTGTGGCCGCCGCCGCCGAGGGTGCAGTCGATCAGCACCCCGCCAGCGGGCTGGGCCGCCAGCAGCGCGTCCAGCTCCGTAAAAGCCTCCAGCAGCGGCTCCGCCAGCACGGGCTGGTGCCCAAAAGGAGCGGCGGCGCCGCTGGGCGTGCAGCTCGGGGCCGGCATCATCAAGCCCTTCGCCGTCTGGGCACCGCCCAGCGCGCCAGGCTCTCCCCCAGGTTGGTGCAGCTGCGCTCAAGCCAGCCCGGCGTGCTTCGGTAGCGCGCCTGCAGCTGGGGCAGCTCCGCCTCCACGGCCTCCGCATCGAGGGCCTGCAGCAGGGGACGCAGAGCGGCCCGTTCGGCAGCGCCAGCCTCGCCATCGGCGGCCACCATCAAGGCGTAGAAGCCCGCGATGGCGCGCCGCGCTTCGGCGGCCTCAAGGGCGCTGAGGCTGGCGCACACCCCGCGCAGATCGATGGAGCCATGGGTGCTGAGCCGCTGGCGCTGCTGATCGGGAAGCTTCAGGCAGGCCATGCCCCACTCAAAGAGGTCCCACTCCTCATCGCGGAAGTGGCCGTCGGCCTCGGCCAGGGCCAGGGCTCCTTCGAGAATGGCCAAACCGGCTTCGCCTTTACCAACCAGGGGCTGCAACACCGCCTGCAGGCGTTCACGCAAAAGCCCCTGCAGGCGGGCCGCACGTCTTCTGGAAGGGTTTAGCAGGAGCCCTGACAGCCAGATCGCCAGCCCCTGCAGCCAGGACACCCTTGACTGCCCCATGGGTCTGGCCGCTGTGCTCTGGGCTTGCACCCTAGTGGGCTTCGGCTTCCTAAGATCCCCCCAACGCTCAAGACCCCGGCCCCCATGACGCAGCTCGAGACGCGCACCGAGCCGATGGTGGTGAACTTCGGGCCCCACCACCCCTCGATGCACGGGGTGCTGCGGCTGGTGGTGACCCTCGATGGCGAGGACGTGATCGACTGCGAGCCGGTGATCGGCTACCTGCACCGCGGCATGGAGAAGATCGCCGAGAACCGCACGAACGTGATGTTCGTGCCCTACGTGAGCCGGATGGACTATGCCGCCGGCATGTTCTACGAGGCGATCGTGGTGAACGCGCCGGAGCGGCTGGCCGATGTGCCGGTGCCAAAACGCGCCAGCTACATCCGGGTGCTGATGCTGGAGCTCAACCGCATCGCCAACCACCTGCTCTGGCTCGGCCCCTTCCTGGCGGATGTGGGCGCCCAGACGCCGTTCTTCTACATCTTCCGCGAGCGGGAGATGATCTACGACCTCTGGGAAGCGGCCACCGGCCAGCGGCTGATCAACAACAACTACTTCCGCATCGGTGGTGTGGCGGCCGATCTGCCCTACGGCTGGCTGGAGAAGTGCCTCGACTTCTGTGATTGGTTTGGTCCCAAGATCGATGAATACGAGAAGCTGATCACCAACAACCCGATCTTCCGCCGCCGCATCGAAGGCCTGGGCGTGATCAGCCGCGAGATGGCGATCAACTGGAGCCTCTCGGGACCGATGCTGCGCGCCTCCGGCGTGCCCTGGGACCTGCGCAAGGTGGACCACTACGAGTGCTACGACGACTTCGAATGGTCGGTGGCCTGCGAGAAGGAAGGCGACTGCTACGCCCGCTACCGGGTGCGCATCGAGGAGATGCGCCAGTCGCTGAAGATCGTGGAGCAGGCCTGCCGCATGATCCCCGGCGGCCCCACCGAAACCCTCGAGGCCCATCGCCTGGCCGAGGGCAAGAAGAGCGAGTGGTATGGCTTTGATTACCAGTACGTGGCCAAGAAGGTGGCCCCCACCTTCAAGATCCCTGAGGGTGAGCTCTACACCCGCCTGGAATCGGGCAAGGGCGAGATCGGCGTGTACATCCAGGGCAACAACGATGTCACCCCCTGGCGCTTCAAGATCCGCGCCGCCGACTTCAACAACCTGCAGATCCTGCCCCACATCCTCAAGGGGGCCAAGGTGGCCGACATCATGGCCATCCTCGGTTCGATCGATGTGATCATGGGGTCTGTAGACCGCTGAACAGGCTGGATCGCTGAAGCCGTTTCTGCGCCGGCTCAAGCACTCGGGCTTCCTCCTGCCCGCTGCGCTCACCGGCGCCCTTTGGCTCAAGGGCCTCCACCCCCTGCTGCCCGGCTGGTCCTGCCCGCTGCGGGCCCTCAGCGGTATTCCCTGCCCCACCTGCTTCCTCAGCCGGGCCACCAGTGCAGCGCTCACGGGCGACCTGGTCGGCTCCGTGGAGCTGCACGCCTTCGGGCCGCTGCTGGCGGCGGCGCTGCTGTGGTGGAGCATCACGGCGATCCGCCAGCGGCGGCTGCGGCCCCGCGCCTTGCCCGCCTGGCCCATGGGCTGGGCGGCGGCGGGGCTGCTGGGCTACTGGCTGGTGCGGCTGCGGCTTGGGGCGTTCCCTTTAGGGTGAATGATCGTGTTGCTGGCCTTGTGTTGTTGGCCTTGTGTTGCTGGCTTTGGCCAGTTCAAAGGGATTCGGCAGAGACAGAGAAGGGATCCAGCAGCTTCACTCCAAACGACCGAAAATCGGCCATGTTTCGCGTCACCACAGTGAGGTCGTAGACCCGGGCAATGGCCGCGATCATCGCGTCTTCGTAGAGCGTGTTGGATTGACGGTGCATCAGGCGTGCCCAACAACGAAAGGCGGGACCATCCATCGCCAGGATCTGGTGCGTGCGGGACACCAGGTCCAACCAGGATTCGATCTCCATCGCCTTGGCCGTATCCTGCGCCCGCCTGATCTCGATCCCAGCCTGGATTTCAGCAGCCAGGCGAGCACTGCCCCATGGGGCCGAGGCCGGCGCAGTTCAGAAACAACATTGGTGTCGAGCAAATACATCGCTCACCTACAGAGCGATTGGCGACCTCCGGCGGGCACCGCCGCGCTGGGGCACAAAGGCATCGGTGCGGGCCGCTTCAGCAAGCAGCAGCTCCCGCAGGGAGGGGCGAGCGGCCACCTGAAGCCGCTGCCATTCCTCCATCGGCACCAGCAGGGCCAGTTCGGCGCCGCGGCGAGACACCACCTGGGAGCCCTCACGCACACAGACCGACAACAACTCGCTGAAGCGAGCCTTGGCGTGCTGAACAGGCCAAAGCGCCATCACATACGCCCCTGATGACTAGTTTAATGACCAGCTTAACGGCCTCCTCCAGCATGGATCCCAGCAGCTGGCTGCTGCTCTGCCGCAGCGTGCGCTTCGGCGACACCGACGCCGCCGGCGTGATGCATTTCGTGCGGCTGCTGGGGTGGTGCCACCAGGCGTACGAGGAGAGCCTCGAGCGCTTCGGGATCACGGCAGCGGAGGTGTTTCCGCGGCCAGGCCAAAGCCCCCCCGTGGCCCTGCCGATCGTGCACTGCCAGGCCGACTACCTGGCGCCGCTGGTGGTAGGCGATCCGCTCGCGATCCAGCTGGAACCCAGGCGGATTGATCCCGGCTGCTTCGAGGTGCAGTACATCTTTCGGCGCGGCGTCGCTGGCGATGGAGCCGCGGTGGCCCAGGGACTCACCCGCCACGTGGCGATCGACGCCGCCAGGCGCCAGCGCTGCCCCCTGCCCGATCCGATCAGCCGCTGGCTGGAGGCTTCAAGCCTGGGGAAGGGCGTTCAGCCGCTCTGACGCCGCCACTGGGCGAGCCCGCCTGCCCCAGCAGCCATCGCTGCCACTCCCCGCGCTGGAATTTGCCCTCGGGGGTGGGAGCCAGCTCGGCGCAGAGCAGCCAGCGGCTGGGCCGCTCCGCCGGCAACCAGTGGGCCGTGAGGGCCGCCAGCGCCGCCAGGAGCCGCTCAGGCGAATCGACCACGCCACCCTCTGGCTGAGACCCCCGCACCAATGCCACCAGCCGCTCCCCCCACACCGGGTGCGGCTCCGCCAGCAGCAGCACCGCCTCGATCGGCAGGCCCGCGGCGGCGGCCGCGCCCAGCAGCCGCGCTTCCAGCAGCTCCGGGAACACGGTTTCGCCGCCGCTGTGGATGGCGCCATCCAGCCGGCCCAGCACGCTGAGCCCCGCCGGAGCAAGCGCGCCGGCATCGCCGCTTACCCACCAGCCCTCCCGCTGGGGCAGAGGCTGCAGCACACCGTTCTCAAGCCAGCCGGGGCTGAGCCGCCCGCTACGCACGGCGATCGCAGCGTGGGGCTCCTCGAGGCGCAGCGCCACATCCGCCAGGGGCTGGCCGCAGCCCCCATCACCAGCCAGAAAGCGATCGGGCGGCAGGGCGCACACCATCGCCGCCGTTTCGGT
>JAWOHV010000268.1:0-4496 GCA_046484965.1 Prochlorococcaceae cyanobacterium | reverse complement strand
CGCTACTTGGCTGCCTGTACGCAGCCAGATCAAACCATCTAATGCCGAAAGGTGGTCAACCTCAACCATGCCTTGGCACAATGTACCTTGGTTATTATAGCGTCGAGCCTCACTCCAAAGCAGGTTCGACGAAGATATATGCGGAATATTGCAGAATCTGCATAAGGATCTGCTGGCAAAGGGTTACGGGTGTCTCGGAAAGTGCTTAAGGATGCAGCATCAATCGAGAAAAAGCCCCAAAGCGCCGAGCTGCAGCACAGGAGGCCGCCGGCTAGCAGCCGGCTTGGCGTTACTGATGAAAAAGCCTGATCTCCGATTTTTGATCCGCAAACACCTGCAAACGGGCCAGCAGTGAGTTACGCAAGGCAAAGATTGCAGGATGATTCAAATACTCTTTGCGAACTACAATAGCCTCACCTGCGTTAAACGGCAGATTTAACGGAAGCCGAACCAAGCTGCCGCCACTCACTTCCATACTCAAGGCCGTGCCATAGCCAATTGTTAGTTCAGATTCGCTTTTCCCTTCCCATTTATCTCTACGATAGCGAGACATCCGCACATAGTCATTCCACAGGCCGATAGACCGCAGCGACTTTTCCACCTTGGGGTAGGATCCCGCGGGCAAGCCTAGGGTGGGATATTCAGCAATATCAGTGATAGAAATGCTTGATTTTCCGGCCAGTGGATGCTCGGGATTTGCCACGAAAAATACCGGCATCGAAGAGAGAGCAATGGAAGCAAATTCCCCATCGTCATCCGTTGGAACATCTGGGAAGGAAGCAACCCACGCATCAACAATTCGCTCTCTAACAAGATACAAGTTTCTAGCGATGCCAACGATGTTCGCAAGCCCCAATTCCCATCTCAATGGCGCTGGCGTGCATAGCAGTGGGCCAGACCAGTAGGTTGCTTCTAGCCGCAGAGGCCTGTATTCCATAAAGCGCGCAGTTTGATGCACATAACGCTCCAAGGATAACTCAGAAGTATCACCAATAGTATTCCACTCACCGTCGATTCGCTCTAGTGCGAGTCCAAAAATATTAAGGCATTTTCTACACTGCCTGCTGAGCGTGGATGGACCTATCCCAAATCGCCGCTGCACCTCTTCTCCTGTCCTCAACCACAGCAGGGCATCCAGAGCGGTCAATGTGTCTAGATCGACCACAAGGATTTTAGGAATTAAACGTATATTAATGCACCGAGGCAGCGCCAGGCCAATTTGTGTAGTCAATCCTTAATCTTAAAATCCGAATATTCATATCTTTAGTCTTGATTACCCAGCTCCCTCCGCGGCCGCCGCCCTGGGGCCATAGACTGGGTGCGCAGCAACATTCAGTTCCAGAAAGGCTCCTCGCTTCCTGGCTTCCAGCGGCTTTACGACACCGAGGGGCAATGTGTAGCCCTTGGGCTTCTGCGTTGCAATAGCCATGAACATGGGCTCGTCTACGCCTGGCGGCTCAAGCATCACCATCTACGACTGAATCGCCGAGCGACGCAGCGAAGCCCAGCTCAACGCAGCAGGAGGGCCATAGCCCCTCAGTCCACAAACACCAGATGGAGAGCTTCCGCCGCGGCCAGCAGCCGCCGGCGGAGCCTGGGGTCAGTCAAAGGCAGATTTCAGTCCGTCATCTCCGAAGACCTCGACCACACAGCCTTCCAGGGTCGGGGTCATAGAGGCGCAGCAGGCGCTCGCTCGCTTCGGGGGCGGCGGATCAATCCGGTCGATCGGCAGCTCGGCCAAGGCCGGCAGCACGAAGTTGTCGAGCTTCCCCCGCTCGTCGCGCTGAAGGCCCTACGGGGGGCATCCGCCAGGTCCTGGAGCCTGAGCGAGCGACCCAGAGATAGGGACCATCGCTGTCGTGATGCTTGGTGGCCGCTCTGCTGGCAGTTGGACGGAGGGCCTGAATTGCTTTTTCCGAAAGCATTTTGGAATTCGCGAGAGTCTTTGCGACGCAAGGGCTCCGCAGCTTCGAGGGGTCCGTTCCGACGGTAGAGGCGTCGGACGGGCTGACGGTATAAAGCGGAACCTATACCGTCAGCTTTGGGGTTGATGCAGGCGGATTTCCCCGGACGACCTCAGGCACCGAAAAGCCAAGAAGCCTTCCCGTGCAATGCTTCTCGGACTTCGCCGGATCTCTCCGGAATGTCAAAAAACGGAGAGGGTGGGATTCGAACCCACGGAAGGTTTCCCTTCAAACGATTTCGAGTCGTTCGCTTTCGACCACTCAGCCACCTCTCCCGGCTCCCAGCCTGCCGGGGCAGGGGGAACGGCCCTACGGGCCTGCGGCACTTTAGAGAGCGACGCTGCGGCCGGGAGCACCGGCCGCCAGCAGGGAGCCGCTGCGGCCGGTGGCCCGCCAGCCTGGGGGTAGCGGGCCAGCGGCTTCGCCGCTCAGCCAGGCCGGAGCTCTGAGCAGGCGCTGCAGCGCCTCGGATTCCCTGGGGCGGGGAACGTAGCCCAGCCAGACGCCCGTGGGCGGCGGCGCCGTGTCGCCGCGGCGCCAGGCCCAGTAGGCCTGCTGGTCGGGCAGGAGCAACCAGCGGCGCTGGCCGATCGACAGCTGCAAAGCCCAGCTGTCGCCATCGAGGCGCTCGGCGGAGAGGCCCGGGCTCTGCAGGCGCTGCCCTCTCAGCAGGGGCCGGCCCGCCTCACCCGTGGCCAGCACCAGCGTGGCCTGCTGCTGCCAGCAGGCGGGCTCAGCTGGGGCCACCGGATCGAGCAGCAGCAGCCAGTCGAACCGTGACACGCCCAGGCCGGTGGCCAGCTGGCGGGCCTGGTGGCAGCTGATCGGATCGGCCGTGCGGCTGATCAGGGCTGAGCGGCCCCGATGGCGGGCAACCAGCAGGTCGCGGCTGCCCTGGTGCACCAGCAGCAGCTGGTCGCTGCTGACCAGGGCCAGGTGCACGGCCACCGCCAGCGCCAGCAGGCCAGCGCCGAGCAGGCGCCAGCGGCGGCGCAGGTTCGGCAGCAACCAGGCCAGCAGCGCCAGGGCCAGCAGCAGCACCAGCAGCGGCAGGGGCCGGCCCGAGGGCCACTGGGCCAGGGGCAGCGCCGCAAACCATTTCACAACCGCCAGCAGCAGGCCCGTGAGCAGGCTGAAGGGCGCCGCCAGCAAGGGCAGCAGGGGTGGAATCAGCAGCGCCACCAGCGACAGCCCCATCGCCCCCAGGGTGAGGGGCGTGAGGAAGGGTGCCGCCACCAGATTGGCCGGCACGGCATAGAGGGGCACCACGCCGAAATGGAGCAGCTGCAGGGGCAGGGTCCAGGCGGCGGCCGCCAGCGGCACAGCCAGGGAAGCAGCCAGGGCAGCAGCCAGGGGCGCGGGCAGGCGTCGTTGCAGCCCCTCCTGCAGGGGGCGGGCGGTGAGCACCAAACCGGCGGTGGCCGCCACGCTGAGCTGGAAACCCACATCCAGCAGCCAGTCGGGCCGCAGCAGCAGCATCAGCAGCACGGTGAAGGCCAGGATCGCCAGGGGCCGGCCGCGCCGCCCCCCCTCCAGCACCAGCAGGGCGATGGCGCCCATCAGCACAGCCCGCACCACCGAGGGCTGGGGCCCGGCGAGCACCAGAAACAGCAGCATGGCGCCAGCGGCCAGCGAGAGCCGCAATGGGCGCGACCCCTGGCGAGCCACGGCCATCACCGCCCCCAGGAGCACGCTGAGGTGGAAGCCCGAAGCGGCCAGGGCGTGGGAGAGGCCGGCAACGCGGAAGGCATCGCGCACCTCCTGCGGCAGCGGCACCACGGCGCTGCCCAGCACCAGGGCCGCCAGCAGGCCACCGCGCTCGGGGCCGGCAACGGCCAGAAGCCGGCCTGCGATCGCCCGGCGCAGGCTGGCGATCGGGGTGGCGGGCCGCCGCAGCACCTGCCACTCCTCAACCTGCAGCTGGCTCCAGGCCCCCTGACGGGCCAACCGTTCGGCACTGCCCGAGAGCAGCGGATGGGGCGCCGGCTGGGGACGGCGCAGGGAGCCGCTCACCCGCAGCCACCAACCCTGCTGCAGGGTTGGGCAGGCGGGGAAGGCCAGCTCAGTGCGGCCACCGCTGAGCTGCAGCACCACCCGGCAGGGCTGGGGCGGGTCAGTGGGCCGCGGGTCAGTGAAGCGCGGGTCAGTGAGCAACTGACCGCTCAGCTGCACCGGCAGCGGGCTCGACTGCCCCGCCAGCAGCTGCACCGGGTCCTGGGGGCCAGGCTGGGGCGGCCGCAGCAGCGGCAGCAGGGAAGCCGCCAGCACGGTGATCGCCAACAGCAGGCCCAGGCCATAGCGCGACCAGATGGCGGAGAAGCGCGGCACTGAAGGCGGCACGGGGAGCGCGGCAACTGCCCCCAGGGTTCCCAGCCCGTGCACAGGGGCTGGCGGCTCGCTCCTCCGGCCTCAGGCAGCCAGCCTCAGGCAGTTACGGCGGCTGGAGGCGCTGCTTCGGGGTGGGCCGCAATCCAGGCCTGGCGCTTGGCCTCGCTCAGCAGGGGAAAGCCCAGGGCTTCGCGCTCGGCCAGC
>JAWOHV010000082.1:0-7318 GCA_046484965.1 Prochlorococcaceae cyanobacterium | reverse complement strand
GAGGTCGTGTTCCGCGTTCTGGCTGAACGCCCCGGCCACCTGGAAGCCCAGGCCGTAGGCGCAGCCTTCTCCGCAGGAGTGACCCTGCCCATCCGCATCACCGCGCCGACGCTGGAGGAGCTGCAGCACGAGGCCCGCGAGGCCCTGATCGAGCACATGGGGCCGGCCCATTGCACGGTTCGGGTGCGCGTGCGCCGCGGCCCCAGTGCTGCCGTCAGCAGCATCAGGCCAGTGGGTCGCCCAGCAGCTCTCTGCCGCTGAGCTGGAATGCCCGAGCCCGAGGCCACGGCCATCGCCGGCTCGATCACCAGCTCGCTTGTGCTGGCTGCCGACGATCCCGCCGCCCTGGCGCTGTTTTATGGCGCGCTACTCCACGTGGAGCAGCTGCCGGGCCTCAGCCGCGGCAGTCGGGGCGATTGGCGCTCTGCTTGCAACGAAAGGCGGATGGCACAGGCACCGTTGCCATGCTCAACACCTGGATCAAAGAAGCCCTGGAGCTGGGCGCCAGCGTGGCGGACCCACCCCGGCAGGAATCATTCGGGGCAGAAGCCTGGCTGCTGGACCCGGAGGGCAACCGCCTGCTGCTGCTGGTACTCCCATGAAGCATGGGCGAGGCTGATCGGGATCCCCCGCCTGGAACCCATGGGCACGCCACGCACCCTGCTGGCGGTGGCACTGCTGGCCCTGCCCACTGCGGCTGCCGGGGCTGCTGCGGCGGCTGAACCCTGGCGTGAGCAGCCGGCCGTGGCAGCCCTGTTCCGGCAGGCTGGCCTGGAGGGCACTTTCGTGCTGCTGGATGAGCGCAGCGGTGCACTGCGCGGCCATAACCAGAGCCGGGCGGAGCAGCGCTTCTCGCCCGCCTCCACCTTCAAGATCGCCAACGCCCTGATCGGCCTCTCGCTGGGCGCCGTGCGCAGCGCCGATGAGCTGATCCCCTACACCGGGGATGCCAACCCATTCATGCGCGAGTGGCTGGAGCCGATGGGGTTGCGCGCCGCCATGAAGGTGTCAAACGTGCCGCTGTATCAGGAGCTGGCCCGTCGCATCGGCCTGCAACGGATGCGCGAAGCGATCGTGCGACTCGGTTACGGCAACCAGCAGATCGGCAGCGACGTCACCACGTTCTGGCTGCGGGGCCCGCTGGCGATCAGTGCGGTGGAGCAGACACGCTTCCTCTCGCGCCTGGCCCACCGCACGCTGCCGTTCCCGGCTCAGGCGCAGCGGCAGGTGGCCGAGATCACGCGGATGGACAGCGGCCCTGGCTGGAGCCTGCATGCCAAGACCGGCTGGCAGAACGCCCCGGCAGCCGGCGTGGGCTGGTGGGTGGGCTGGGTGCAGAAGGGGGACCAGATCACCCCCTTCGCCCTCAACATCGCCATGGCCGGCGCTGCCGATGCCCCAAAACGCGAGCGGCTGGGGCGCAGCAGCCTTCAGGCCCTGGGGATCCTGCCAACACCGCCAAGGGGGCCTGTCCTTGCGCCATGAAGCACCCTTCATGAACTCCCATTGCCGCCGGTGAAGACCGGTGTCGGAAGTGCTGCAGCCCTTGCTGGTTCCGCTGGGCGGGCCCATCGTGCCTGCAACGGGATTCGGAGGCTCCATTGACGGAAGACACCCCCCCTGAGCAGCAGACAGGAGCGCGCTGACGATCCGGCCCCTGCTCCAACACTCTCAACGGATCTCTGATGTTCCTGGCCGCAATGGCCGTCCACTGCATCGCCCTAGGTGCCCCGGACCGAACGGAACGTCCCAATCGACACCTGGCCCCAGGTGCCAGCGCCGGCAGCTCCGCCCACAACTGAAAACCACCTGATCTGAAAACGATCACGGCTGTTGCCAAGCACAATCCACGCACAACTGCGCCCGACCCCCTTGGGAAGGCACCACGGCTGAGCAGGCAAATGCCCGGGGCCAACGCTCCGGGCTTTGTTGTGTTCAGACCGTTGATCAGCGGCTGCTACCCCCACACCTGCATCTCGCTTGCGTGAAGCTGGAGCCTGCCCTTCGTTGTCCCGCAGTGGCCCCAAGCAGCAACAACGCCATCGGTTGTGGCTGTGGCGGCGAGCAGGCAGCAGCGCTGGAGCGCCGCACCCTCTGGCTGGTGCTGGTGATCAACGCTGCGATGTTTGTGGTGGAGCTCGTCTTTGGCCTGCAAGGCAGGTCCACCGGCCTGATCGCCGATTCACTCGACATGCTGGCCGACGCAGGGGTCTACGCCCTGAGCCTGCTGGCTGTGGGCCGCAGCCTTTCGCAGCAGCGCCAGGCTGCCGTGCTCAGCGGCCGGCTGCAGATCGTGCTTGCGATCTGGGTGCTGCTGGATGTGCTGCGGCGCAGCGCCTTTGGCACTGAACCGATCAGCGCCCTGATGGTGAGCATCGGTGCCCTGGCACTGCTGGCCAATCTGCTCTGCCTGGTGCTGGTGCGCAGGCACCGGGAGGGCGGCGTGCACATGCGGGCTTCGGTGATCTTCTCCACCAACGACACCCTGGCCAACCTGGGCGTGATCGCGGCCGGAGCGCTGGTGGCCTGGAGCGGCAGCCGACTTCCCGACCTGCTGATCGGCACCGCCATCAGCCTGCTGGTGCTCCAGGGCGGCAGGCGGATCCTGCGGGAGGCTCAGGCCTGACGCCGGATCCAGGCCTTCACCTGGGCGGGCCAGTGGCGGGGTTGGTCGTTGGCCCGGATCTGCCGCTGCATCATCGAGCTGGCCAGGGCCAGGCCTCCCCGCTGCAGCACAGCGCCCAGGTGCCAGCTCACGGCGCCAGCAACCAACAGCCAGGCGGTGAGGTGCAGGCTGATCACCAGATGGTTCAGCTGGTTGGTGCGCAGCCAGCCCTCATCCATCAGCTTGCCGCTGCCCACCGCCAGAGCCAGGGCGAGCAGGGCTGCTGCATGGGCCGGTGTGTTCAAGCGCGAGCGGCCCAGGCTGAGGGCATAGAAGCCAAACAGCAGCGCCAGGGGCCAGAGCAGCACCCCGATGGTGCCGTGAATGTCGATCCAATCCCCGGGGATCACCCAGGCCAGCCGTCCCCAGCGGCCGTCGTGGTTGGAATACACCACAAAGCCGCTCAGCCAGGCCAGCGGCACCAGCAGCACCATGGCGCCATGCGCGCCTACTTCCTGCTCCCTCCGCAGCGCTGGCGTGCCTGGCGACGCCTGCACTTCTGGTTCAGCCTGGTGTACACGATCACCAACCTGCCCCATCTGATTGCCGACATCCTGGTCCCGGATTCGCGGCTGGATCAGCGCCAGGGTCGCTAAGCCCCCTGCGGCGGATCCGAGCCCAGCCAGCAGCTGGTCTGCAGCGATGCTCCAGAAGGGCGTGGAGGCGTTAGCACCAGTTCCCGGCCGAACAGAAGCTGCTTCACGGCTTCCAGCGGCAGCCCGCAACCCCACCACGAGCGGCATGGCGCCGAGGCCCCCGCCCCACAGCAGCGACGCCCGCAGCCCTGGTCCCCGCAGAAACAGGGCCTCCGCTTCCCCGCAGCGCAGCGCAGCGCCCGCCAGGCCAGCAGCACCAGGCTGGCGAGCAGGTAGAGGCCAAGGGCCACCCAACTGGCCCGCAGGATCAGCGTTTGCTGCAGCCGCTCCTGTCTTGGCACCATTGCTGCCGTCACGCTGCCAGGCCCTGCTCCAGCACCAGCACCGCCGGGAACAGATGGTTGTTCTCCTTGTGGATGTGCAGGTGGGTGTCGGCCTCCAGCTCAGCAAGCCCCGCCAGCAGCGCCCGCGTGGAGGCGCAGGTGTCCTCAGGCGCCTGATAGCCGCCAGTGAGCTGCCGCAGCCGCTCCAGCAGTGCACCGACGGCCGTGTGCTCCTGCTCCATCACAACAATGGGATTGGCGATTGAGCCGCCATGGAACGAGGGCCGGCTGGTGGCAGAGGCCAGGGTGCGGATCATCGGGAACAGCACCTCCTCCTCCTTGCGCAGGTGCGGCTCCAGATCGGCGCGGATCTCGGCCAGCACCTGAGCCGCTTCCACCAGCTCCGGGTGCTTGGCGCCATGCGCCCGGCTCACCTTGGCGGCCAGCTCGCTCAGGCGCGGCAGCTCCCGCTTGAGGAATTCGTGGTGGGTCGCCTCCAGGTGATCCACCAGCGCCTCCGGCGGCAGCCCAATCCAGTCGGCCGCGGGCTCAGCGGCAACGGGCAGGGCGGCGAGTTCCGCCGCAATGGCCACGGGATCGAGCCCCTGCTGCTGGCAGGCCTCGGCGAGGCTGCGCTTGCCGCCGCAGCAGTAATCCAGCCCAAGCCGCTCCAGCTCCCGCGTTAAGGAGGGGTTTGTCGAGGCAATCTCCGCAAGGCTGGTGGATGGAGTGAATGCCATGGCCTCTCCTGCCTCTGCCTCCACTTTGGGGAAGGTTTCGGCCTGCGACGGGCTGCAGGATCGATCGCAACAAGCGCGGGATCGGCATGGGGTTCTGCCCCCCCCCAGGCTGCTCATGCACATCGCCGTGGTTTTTGGGCTGCTCACTCCAGGCGACGGCTGTGTGCCCCTGCAGAATTGCCTTGAGAGCCAAGCCCATCGGAGCCAGGACTTGGGCCGGATCCGGCCGATCGACGATCTGCGCAGCGCCGTGATCGTGCTGGTGGTGGCTCACCATGCCGCCCTGGCCTATATCCGCCACGCCCACGTCGATCCGGAGCACTACATCCAGTCGAGTGCCCCGGTGGTGGACCCCCAGCGCTGGTGGCCCCTGGATCTGCTGGTGAGCTGGAACGACCACTACTTCATGGCTCTGCTGTTCCTGCTGTCCGGGCTGTTTGTGCTGCCGTCGCTTCGGCGCAAGGGCATTCGGCGCTTCCTGCTGGAGCGTGCTTTGCGGCTTGGGCTGCCCTTCCTCGTGGCCGCCAGCCTGCTGAGCCCCCTGGCGTTCTATCCCTCCTGGCTGATGAGCGCTCAGAAGGACGGCTTGCCCTTCTGGCAGCGCTACTACGGCATCGATGGCTGGTCGCCGGGGCCCGCCTGGTTCCTGTGGCTCCTGCTGGCCTTCTGCCTGGTGGTCGCCCTGGCCTATGGGCTCGCCCCCGCCTGGCTGCGCCGCTGGAGCTGGCAGCCCCGCTCATCGCTGCAGCTGATGTCGGTCTGCCTGGCCTGCAGCTGGATCGCCAGTGGCGCCATGGCACTGGTCGTCGCTCCTGACCAGTGGGTCACCCTGGTGGGTCCACTGTCTGTTCAGGCTTCGCGCCTGCTGCTCTATGCCGCCTGGTTCCTGCTCGGTGTGGCGCTCGGGGCGGGCAACCTGGAGGAGGCTCTAGCGATGACCATGCTGCGGCCCTGGCGCCAGTGGGCGATGGTGGGCGCCCTTGCCTATCTGCTCACCGTGGTGCTCCAGGCCCAACCGGGAGGTCTGGCACCCCAACCACCCTTGAGCCTTCACCTGGCCCTGGCCTTCAGCGGTGCCGCCTGTGGCACGTTCACGATCCTGGCGGCCCTGGGCTTCGCTCGCCGCTTTCTCGGCGCCCCCGGCAGGCTGGCCGCAAGCCTGCGGCAGAACTCCTACGGCATCTTCCTGCTGCATTACCCGCTCGTCACCTGGACCCAGTTCGCCCTGCTGGCTGTCCCCCTGCCCGCCGCGCTCAAGTTTTTGATCAGCTTTGGTGTGGCCCTGGGCGGGAGCTGGCTGCTCACGATCGTGCTGCGGCAGACCCCGCTCGGACGGGTGATCTGATCTGCTGCGCTGCAGGCTGCCCGCTGCAGCCTCATCCAGCTCGATGCCTTGAGCTCTGTCCCACCTGACTTTGTGCCTCTTCCGTTGTCTGGTTCACGACGGGGGACTCTGGCCAGGGGCGTGGCGGCCTGCAGATCCAGATCTCCCGCCACCGAGATGTAGCGCACCCGATCCGCGAAGGTCGCTCCGGGCAGACGTCTGGCCACCATCTGGCGCAGCACCGTGGCCTTGAGGGCTGTGTGGGGACTACCCAGCATCACCAGGGTGTCAGCTCAGGTCGTCGGTCCAGCCCTGGCAGCGGCTGGTGAGGTGCTCGCCGTGGGTGATCAGGCTCTCATGCAGCTGGCAGGTGAGCACCGGGATGCAGGTCACCCCGGCGTGGTGCCGGAACCAGTGGCAGGTCATGCAGACCTGGCGGCTGCGGGTCTTGAACAACACCTCCTCATCGAGGTAAGGCCATTCTTCGATCGGGCGATCGAGCCGCGCCGCATGGGCCGCGGGCTTCGGCCGGGGGGAACCCATGAACCATCCTCTGTGCGTACGCCTGTACTAGCACGGTCTGCGGGGTCTGTCTGCTGTGAAACAACGGCATTGGGCTGATCATCGGCCTCTCGCTGCTGCGCTGGATGTTGCAGCGCTGAGGCTCAGGGAATGGGGATCTCCCGGTAGTCGCCCTCTTTGATGGCGGCGCAATGGAACCGGTGTCCCTTGGTCAAACAGGATCCGCACTCAGGCCACGGCCGCAGCCGTACTCCGGGCGGCATGCTCCAGCACCAGCCGGGAGGGCAGCCTGCCCAACCAAGCCCGCTTTGCATGCCTGGCCCTCCTGTCGACGGCTGACTTGCTACCGGCCGGCTTCCTTGATAGCCAGAAGGGCCTCAATAGCGCCATCGTGTGGGCCGCGGCCTTGCGAATGACCGCGCAGCCGCGGGAGCAGCCCTGGGCCGGCGTGACCTGAGCCACCCATCCCGGCGGCGGCGAGGAGGCAAGAGATCCCGCGAGCGCAAGGGGCTCAGCCGCTCACTCCTCTTCAACGGCACCGGCCGGGATGAGCTTGATCTGCTTGCGGCCCAGCTTGATCTCGAATTCATCGCCAGGCTTGAGATCCAGCATGGCGGTGTAGGCCATGCCGATCAGCAGGTTGCCGTTGCCTTGCACCGTGGCCACATAGCTGAGCTTTCGGCCGGCCTTGCCAAGCCCCTTGCCGCCTTCCCCGAAGCTCAGCCCTTTGGCCTCCAGCAGCGCTTCATAGAAGGCGGTGAAGTTCAGGCGCTCGCCACCGTCTTTCTTGGTGCTCACATAGCCGCAGCTGCGTACCAGCTCCGACTTCGAAACATCGCCCAGTTCCTTGAGCTTGGCGAGAAGGTCGGAACCGGTGAGCATGGCAGTCAAAGCAATCAGCAGCAATAGTAACCCTGGGTACTGCTCGTGGGGTACAACGGGGCTCGACACCATGAAACTGTCTGGCGGCTTTGGCGCAGGCCAGAAGTTCCCTCCCCACTCCACCCTGCTCTTCATGCTCTACCAGCTCTCCGTCAAGCACGATGAGTCGCTCAGCGAAATAGTCACCACAACGCTTGACACGATGATGATGCGGGGGCTGAATGACCACCTCCAGGGAGGTATTTATCGCTACTGCGTCGACCGCG
>JAWOHV010000211.1:0-4131 GCA_046484965.1 Prochlorococcaceae cyanobacterium | reverse complement strand
GGTATCTCACCGGCTTCGATGAGCCCGATGCGGTGGCCCTGTTCCTGCCGCACCGGCCGGAGAACCCGTTCGTGCTGTTCGTGCAGCCGAAAAACGCCAGCGCCGAGGTGTGGACGGGCTTCCGCTGGGGCTGCGAGGGGGCGGTGGAGCGGTTCGGAGCCAACCTGGCCCACCCGATCGCCGAACTGCCCGAGCGCCTCGCCGACTATCTCAAGGGGGCTGAAGGCATCGCCTTCCGGGTGGGCCGCCATCCCCATGTGGAGCCTTTGGTGCTGAAGGCCTGGGGCGCCCAGCTGGATCGCGCCTCCCGCAGCGGCAATGCCGCCCTGGGGCTGGTGGCCCCCTGCCCGCTGCTGCATGAGCTGCGGCTGCGCAAGGAACCCGAGGAGCTCGATCGCCTGCGCGAAGCCTGCCGCATCTCGGCCGAGGCCCATGAACTGGCCCGCCAGGTGGCCCGGCCTGGCCTGAGCGAGCGCCAGGTGCAGGCGGTGATCGAGCAGCACTTTCTCGAGCAGGGGGCCCGCGGCCCGGCCTACGGCTCGATCGTGGCCGGCGGCGACAACGCCTGCGTGCTGCACTACACCGTGAACAGCGCGCCCCTGCGCGACGGCGACCTGCTGCTGATCGATGCCGGCTGCTCCCTGGCCGACTACTACAACGGCGATATCACCCGCACCTTCCCGGTGGGCGGCCGCTTCAGCGGCGAGCAGCGGGCGCTCTATGAGCTGGTGCTGGCGGCCCAGGAGGCGGCGGTGGCCGCGGTGGCGCCTGGGTTCACCGCCGAGGGCGTGCACGACACGGCCGTGCGGGTGCTGGTGGAGGGCCTGCTGGAGCTGGGGCTGCTGGCCGGCTCGGTGGAGGCGGTGATCGAGCAGGGGGCCTACCGCCACCTCTACATGCACCGCACCGGCCACTGGCTCGGCCTCGATGTGCACGATGTGGGGGCCTATCGGCTCGGCGAGCAGCACGTGGAGCTGGAGCCGGGCATGGTGCTCACCGTGGAGCCGGGGCTCTATGTGAGCGATCGGCTGCCGGTGCCGGAGGGCCAGCCGGCGATCGAGGAGCGCTGGAAGGGCATCGGCATCCGCATCGAAGACGACGTGGCCGTGAGCGACCACGGCCGCGAGGTGCTTTCGGCGGCGGCCCTCAAGGCACCTGCGGCCCTGGAGCGCTGAGGGCCTCCCCCAGGGCCTCCTCCAGGGCAGCCAGTGCCAGGGCAGTGGCGGGGATCACCCGATCGGCACCGGCTGCCTTGAGCTGGGCCTCGTAGTGGCTGCGGCGCCCTTCGGCGCCGGGGGCCTGCAGGTGCGGTGGGGCCACCGCCAGGCTGAACAAGGCCTGCTGGGGGTGCTGCTGGCGGGCCCGCTGCACTGTGAGCACATCGGCCACGGTGTCGCCCAGATAGGCCACCGGGGCGGCGCCGGGGCCCAGGTCGGTCCCCAGCAGCTGCCGCGCCAGGCGCAGCAGGCCGCTGGGGTTGGGTTTTTCGGGGGCGTCGCCCATGGCGATCAGGGGCGGATTGGCCAGGCCCAGCCGCCGCTGCAGCACGAAGCGCGCCGAGGGGGCTTCGGCCCCACTCACGAACCCCCAGGCCACGCCTGCGTGGCTGAGGGTTTCGAAGAAGCTGGCATCCACCAGCAGCGCTTCAGTGCCGATGAAGCCTCTCCAGCTGGCGGGATCGCCGTTCGGATCGCCGCCGAAGTAGAAGCCGTTGAACACCTCCACCAGGGCCTGCAGCTGCGGCAGTGGGGCCAGCCCGCTGCGGCGCAGCAGTTCAAGGGAGGCTTGCCAGTCGTTGTTCCAGCAGCCTTCGGCCTTGAGGGCATCGATGGCCTCGGCTTGGGGCCGAAAGCCGCCGTAGTGGTGCACCGTTTCCACGATCGCCCGCCGGTAGCTGCCGCCCACATCTCGGATCACGCCGTCGATGTCGAAGAGCAGGGCGGCGCGGGGGGGCAGGGGGCGCAAGGCGGCGGCTGATAAGTTAGGTCTTTGAGCTTCTGAGTTGAGCGCTGAAACCATGACAGCCACCGAGAGCGCCACAGACGCTGCAGTCAGCACAGCGCCCGAGGCTGCAGTCGGCGCCGTGAGCGAGGTGGCCGCAGCCGCTGAAGATGGCGCGACCCAGGGGCGTCCGGTGCTGCGTGGTGCCAGCGCGGCCCTGGCCTCCGCCACCATCGACGAGGACGGCATCCCCTCCGGCCACACCCCCAAGGCTGATGAGGGCCGCTTCATGCTCAAGATCCTCTGGCTGCCCGACAACGTGGCCCTGGCGGTGGATCAGATCGTGGGTGGCGGCCCAAGCCCGCTCACGGCCTACTTCTTCTGGCCCCGGGAGGACGCCTGGGAAATCCTCCGAGCCGAGCTCGAAGGCAAGAGCTGGATCACCGACAACGAACGCGTTGAAATCCTTAACAAGGCCACTGAGGTGATCAATTACTGGCAGGAAGAGGGCAAGGGCAAGGGTCTTGATGATGCCAAGCTCAAGTTCCCAGATGTGACCTTCTGCGGTACCGCCTGATCAGGCTTGCCTGTTGTGAAAGCGCCCCTGCTGGGGCGCTTTTTTGATGCTCAGCCATGGGGTTGGCTGGCGAGCCCATGGGAATTGGCCATTAAAAAGGAGGTCCCGCTGGGGACCTCCTGCCTGGAGCTCAAGCTGCCTGGAGCTTGATGGTGCTCAGGTTTTTCAATTCGCCCGCGTGGCCTGCAGGCGGGCACGGCTGCGGGCCAGTTCCTGCAGGGCCTTCACCTTCTCGGTGCTGGTGGGCTGGCCTTCAAAGCCGGCGGCGGCCTGCTGGGCAGCCTCGAACTCCCGTTCGGCGCTGGCGGCGTCGATGCTGCTGGCCAGCTCGGCGCCGTTTACCAGCACGGTCACTTCGTCGTTTTCCACTTCGGCAAAACCGCCGAGCAGGGCGATCGATTGCCAGCCATTGCCTTCGCGCACCCGCATCACACCGGTGTCGAGGGCCGTGAGCATCGAAACGTGGCCGCTGAGGATGCCCACCAGCCCGGTGGTGCTGGGCAGGATCACTTCATCAGCGCTGCCGTCGTAGACGCTCTGATCTGGGGCCAGAACGCGCAGGGTGAGGGTCATGGGCAGGGAACCTCGTGAGAGGGGCGACGTGACGGTGCGGTGACTGGGCTGGGGAGGTGCGGCGATCAGGCCTTGGCTTCGGCCTGGATCTTGGCGGCCTTGGCCTTCACCTCATCGATGTTGCCAACCAGGTAGAAGGCGGCTTCGGGCAGGTCGTCGAGTTCGCCGGAGAGGATCATGTTGAAGCCCTTGATGGTTTCCTCGAGCTTCACATATTTGCCGGGCATGCCGGTGAAGATCTCAGCCACGAAGAAGGGCTGGGAGAGGAACTTCTCGATCTTGCGGGCCCGGTCCACCGTGCGGCGGTCGTCCTCGGAGAGTTCATCGAGGCCAAGAATCGCGATGATGTCCTGGAGTTCTTTGTAGCGCTGCAGGGTGCTCTGCACGGCGCGGACGGTGCGATAGTGCTCATCGCCAACCACGGCGGGCTGGAGCATGGTGCTGGTGGAATCCAGAGGATCCACAGCCGGATAGATGCCCTTGGAGGCCAGGCCGCGGCTGAGCACGGTGGTGGCGTCGAGGTGAGCGAAGGTGGTGGCCGGTGCCGGGTCGGTGAGGTCGTCGGCGGGCACGTAGACGGCCTGAATCGAGGTGATCGATCCTTCCAGGGTGGAGGTGATGCGCTCCTGCAGTTCACCCACGTCGGTGCCGAGGGTGGGCTGGTAGCCCACGGCCGATGGCATGCGGCCCAGCAGGGCGCTCACTTCGGAGCCGGCCTGCACGAAGCGGAAGATGTTGTCCACGAACAGCAGCACGTCCTGCTTGTTCACATCGCGGAAGTGCTCGGCCATGGTGAGAGCCGAGAGGCCCACGCGCATGCGGGCGCCGGGGGGCTCGTTCATCTGGCCGTAGCAGAGGGCCACCTTCGACTTGGAGAGGTCATCGGGATTGATCACCCCCGACTCCTTGAATTTCTGGCCTTTCCGGCGACCTGCTGACCCATGAGTACGACGCCATGAACCAGATCCTCGGCCTGGGAATACCTGATTCGGCTGTTTCGAGCGGAGGGATATATTTCTTCAAAGACGGCAGGACCGTCC
>JAWOHV010000189.1:0-14063 GCA_046484965.1 Prochlorococcaceae cyanobacterium | reverse complement strand
CGTTGAAATAGAGCTTTAGCGGGGCAAGCGTGCGGCCCTCGCGCTCGACCGCCCCAACCAACCGCTTCAGCTCACGGCCCCGCACCAGCAATTTCCGCTTCCGGCGCGGCTCGTGGTTGAACTGGCCCGCCGGCGGGTATTCCGGGATGGTGGGCGGCGGCACGGGCCAGCGGATCCCGCTGGAGTGGCTGGCAGATTTCGCGCCACCGCTGCCCTGGTGGCTGGCCGGCGGTGTGGCGGCCGAACGGGTGCCGGCCCTGCTGGCGAGCCTGCGGCCCGCCGGCCTCGATGCCTCCAGTGCCGTGGAGCGGGCCCCCGGCGACAAAGACCTCGCCAAGGTGGCGGCCTTGCTGGCGGCGGTGCGTGCTCAGTCGAGTTGGTGCTGAGCCAGGTGGTCTCGGCGCCGGTGGCTCCGGTGTTGCCGGCCCGCTGAGCTCAGCGCATCAGCATCGATTCCTGTTGCTTGACGAGTTCGAAGAACTCCTGCTTGAGGCTGGGATCGTGGCGGAAATCGCCGCGCACCACGGAATTCACCATGCTCGTTTGCGGTTCTTTGACGCCGCGCCACTTCATGCAGTAGTGCTGCGCCTTAACCAGAATCGCCAGGCCCTGGGGCTTGCAGAGCCGCTCGATCTCATCGGCCAGGATCATCACCGCCTCCTCCTGGATGTGGGGGCGGGAGAACACCCAGTCGGCCACACGGGAGAACTTGGAGAGGCCGATCACCCGCTCACCGGGCTTGATGCCGATCCAGCAGTTGCCGAGGATTGGCACCAGGTGGTGGGAGCAGGCAGAGCGCACCGTGATCGGCCCCACGGTGTAGATCTCATCGAGCTTCTTGACGTTGGGGAAGCTGGCGATCTTGGGTTGGTGGTGATAACGGCCCTTGAACACCTCATGCAGGTACATGCGGGCGACCCGCTCGGCCGTTTCCTCGGTGTTGTGGTCGTTGTCGATATCGATCACGAGGCTGCGCAGCAGCTCGCGAACCTTGCCGGCCACCTCGATCTCCAGCTCATCGAGTTCACCCTCGAGCAGGTGTTCAGCGACGTTGTCGTTGGCCAGGTAGGGCACACCAGCGGCATCAAGGCGCTGGCTGATGCGCTTGCTCACGGGCAGCATGCTGCCATTGCCCTGCGGTTCCAGGGGCCGCAGCGAAGAGGAGAACGGAGCGGGAATGGTGGAGGTCATGGCTGTGATCAGAGAGCGCCGGCGGCCGGCATCAGGGTGAGGTCTTCGACAACTTGAGTAGCGGGCTGCTGGGCCAGATACAGCAGGGCATCGGCGGCGCGCTCAGCTGAAAGCATGGCACGGCGATCGAAACCGCTATGGACGGTTTCACTGTCCCAAAGTGGTGTATTCACCGCACCCAGGGTGAGGGTGCTGACGTGTATCCCATGGGGGCGTTCCTCCGCCGCCAGGCAGCGGCTGAAGGATTGGAGGGCGGCCTTGCTGGCGCAGTAGGCCCCCCAGTCGCTGAAGGCGTTGCGGGCGGCATGGCTGCTCACGTTGATGATCCGGCCGCCGCCGAGGCTGCGCAGCAGCGGCAGCACCGCCTGGCACACCTGAAAGGCGCTGGTGACGTTGAGCTGGAACAGCCACTGCCATTGCTGCAGCGGCAGGCTGGCCAGGGGGCCGGTGGCGGCTGCGCCGGCGTTGTTGATCAGCACCTGGGGCGCCAGGCCGCGGCCGCAGAGTTCAGCGATCGCCGGGGCGATGGCGGCCGGGTCAGCCAGATCGATGGCCGCAACCTCCACGCGCCTGCCCTCAGCGCCGAGCTCGCTGGCGAGTTGCTGCAGGCTCTCGATGCTGCGTGCTGTGAGCAACAGGTCGTAGCCGGCGGCGGCGAAGCGGCAGGCAGCCGCAGCACCGATGCCACGGGAGGCACCGGTGATCAGGGCAACGGGCAAAGGGGAAGGGCGCCTCCGGGGCGCGGACTGCTAGCTGAAACCCTAGGCACCGAAGGCGGCATCTGCCGTTTCCGCCTCCAGCACCCGTCCGATGCGGCGGTACTTGTCGTAGCGCTGCTGCAGCAGGACCTGCTCGCTCAGCTGCTGCAGCTCGGCCAGCTGGGCGAGCAGGTTGCTGCGCAGGGTTTCGGCGGCCTGCAGCGGCGCCCAGTGGTTGCCACCGGAGGGCTCGG
Organism: Prochlorococcaceae cyanobacterium; assembly: GCA_046484965.1. Classification (GTDB taxonomy): domain Bacteria; phylum Cyanobacteriota; class Cyanobacteriia; order PCC-6307; family Cyanobiaceae; genus JAWOHV01. The sequence goes on along the minus strand of JAWOHV010000189.1, from coordinate 11,920 downwards.
GCAGCACCACATCCACGATGCCCAGCTTGCGCAGGTCGTTGGCGGTGATCTTGAGGGCTTCGGCGGCCGCCGGCGCCTTGGCGGCATCGCGCCAGAGGATCGAGGCGCAGGCCTCGGGGCTGGCCACCGTATAAACGCTGTGCTCAAACATCAAAAGCCGGTCGGCCACGCCGATGCCCAGGGCTCCGCCGGAGCCCCCCTCACCGATCACAGTGGCCAGAATCGGCACCCGCAGCCGAAACATCTCGCGCAGGTTCACGGCGATGGCCTCGCCCTGGCCCTTCTCCTCGGCCAGCACACCGGCGTAGGCGCCGGGGGTGTCGATGAAGCTGAGGATCGGCAGCCGAAAGCGGTCGGCGTGGTCCATCAACCGCATCGCCTTGCGATAGCCGCCAGGGGAGGCCATGCCGAAGTTGCGTGCCACGTTCTCCTTGGTGTCGCGTCCCTTCTGATGGCCCAGCAGCACCACGCCCTGGTCGCCGATGCGACCCACTCCCCCCACCAGTGCCTTGTCGTCGGAGCCGCGGCGGTCGCCGTGCAGCTCATACCACTCGTCGGTGAGCACCTGGATGTAATCCAGGGTGCTGGGGCGCTGGGGGTGGCGGGCCACCTGGATCTTCTGGGCCGGCGAGAGGGAGCTGAAGATCTCCTCGCGGCGGCGGGTGGCGAGGGTTTCCAGCTGCAGCAGCTGCTGGCTCACGTCCACTTCCGAATCGCGGGCCAGTTGGCGGATCTGTTCAATCTGCTCCTCGAGCTCCACCAGGGGTTTCTCGAATTCGAGCAGGGGGCGGCGGGCCATGGCGGATCGGCGGGCGAATCAGGGGGTGGGCAGAAGCAGGTGTCGCGGCGCCTCAGGCAACCACCAGATCGTTGGCGCTCAGATCGTTGGCGCTCTCGGCGCTGGAGCAGCCGGCGGCCTGGGAGAGGCCCAGGGCCTTGAAGCCATGCCGCAGGGAGGCTGCGCCGATCAGTTCCATGTTGGCCAGGGTGATGTTGTTGCGGCCCCAGCTGAAGTTGGTGTGAATGCCCTCGAACTCCAGCAGCATCGCTTCGGCGAAGCAGGCGAACAGCTGGCGTTTGGGGTTCTCCATCTCGGCCGCCGCCATCATTTGCCAGCCGATGTCCTGCCAGAACTCAACGATGCCGCCCTTGATCACATGCACCCCCTCGCAGCTGACCTTGGAATCGAGGTTCTTGGGGTAGCCGCCGTCGATCATCAAGCAGGGCTTGCGCAGGCTGGCAGGGTCGATCGTGAGGCCCTGGGGCATGCTGGCCACCCACACCACCACATCGGCCTCGGGCAGGGCCTCCTCCAAAGTGAGGATGCGGCCGCCGCCCAGTTCGGCCTGGAGATCCTGGAGCCGCTGCTGCTGGCGGGCCACCAGCAGCAGCTCGGCCACGCCGGTTTTCTGAGAGAGCCAGCGGCAGACGGCGCTGCCGATGTCGCCAGTTGCGCCCACAACGGCCACCCGGGCCTGCTGCAGGTTGATCCCCAGCAGTGGTGCGTTGCGTTCCACCTGCTGGCAGATCACCCAGGCGGTGTGGGTGTTGCCGGTGGTGAAACGCTCCCACTCAAGGGTGGTGCTGCGGATCTGTTGCTCCTTGAGCAGGTTGAAGTTCTCGAAAATGATCGAGGTGAAGCCTCCGAGGGCGGTGATGTTGAGGCCCTGTTTCTGGGCCAGTTCCATGGCGCTGAGCACCTTGCGGCGGGCCGTTTTGAAGCGGCTGAGCATCTCCGGCACGAACACCGAATCGATGTAGGCGCCCTCGATCGTTTTGCCGGTGGGGCTGGTGATCTTGACCGTTTCCACCAACTGAGGAGGCGCTACGCACCACATGTCGAGGTCGCCCTCGGCGTATTCGGGATAGCCGAGGTCAGAGGCCTTGCTCCGGGCCTCATCGAGGCTGGTGGAGTGACCGATCAGGCCGAACATGCGGAGGACTTTGGGGTAGGGAAATCAGGCAGCTGCCAGCACCCCATCCTGCCACGGGCCTCCTGGGGAGCCGGGCATTCAGCCGAGCAGGGCTGCGGTGGCCAGGCGCGCAATTTCGCGGGAACTGAAGCCGATGTCGGTGAGCACCTCCTGGTAGGAGCTCATGAAGTCGGCCATCAGATCCTCCTTGTCCATCTGCAGCACGGCGGCGTCGCCTGCCACCTGCTCGAGCATGCGGCGCACCAGCGGCAGGTTCTCGCGGTTGGCTTGCTCGAGTTCCTCGCGGGCGCTCTCGAGGTTGGCCTTGAGCCACTCCTGGCCGTAGTTGAGGTGGGTGTATTCGTCTTTGACGACTCCTTCGGTGATCTTGCGGGCGAAGGGATCGGCAACCGGAATGTAGATGTGGTAGGCAGCGATGGCGAAAGCTTCGATCAGGATCGCCTGGATCAGCAGGCAGGTCACCACCTTGCCTTCAGCCAGGGCCTTCTGGAAGTTGCCGTGCAGGGGGGAGAAGAATTCCTTGGCGAACGGCATGTCGGCGGTGACGCCGAGGTTGTTGGCACAGGCGGTGAAGCCCTTCATGTGCTTGAGCTCCATGCGGGCCAGACGGGCAAGCTCCCCAGCCTGCTCGGGGATCAGGGTGCCGATGGAGATGTAGTTGTCGTGGGCTTCCTGCTCACCCTCGATCACGATGGCGTTGATGCGGCTGTAGGCGTCCTTGTAGGCGGCGCTGCTGAAATCGGGCAGCCCCTCGGGGCTCCCAATCGGGGTGGCCACGGAACTGGCTCCCGAACTGGAGATTGCGGTATCGGCGATCGGCATGGAGCCTGCTACTGGTCAACTGGCCCAACTGTAACCAGCGTGACCAGATCCAGACGGCCCGGCCGCCGCTCCGATGGGGGTTTGCAGATGGCTGTTGCCTGGCAGATGGCTGTTGCCTGGCAGACGGCTGTTGCCTGGCAGACGGCTGTTGCTAAGCCGGTGGCTGGGGCTGGCTGGGGGGCCAGTCGCTGGCCAGCAGGGAGGTGAGCCGCTCCACCCAGCCGGCCAGCAGATCGGCATGGAGCTGCTCCCCCAGGGCGGCGCTGGCGTCGGCTGGATCCCCCAGCACGCCGCTGGCGCTGAGGTCGCGGCTGAGCCAGGCGGCGGGCAGCGCCCCCTCGAGGCTCCAGCCGGCCGGCGGCGGCTGGGTGGGCAGGCCATCAGCGCGCCGCTCGCTGCCCACCAGCTCCGGGGCCAGGTGCAGCATCAGGCTGGTTTCGGCTAAGCCGGCATGGATCCCCTGCTGCCGTTCCGGTTCGGGAATCCGGGCGGCCAGCCCCGGAGCACCGCTCCAGAGGAACGTGGGCAGCACCCCCAGCTGGGGGCGGCTGGTTCGCAGTTCCCGCGCCGCCACCTGCAGCAGGGCGATCTGACCGCCGTGGGCGTTGAACAGGAGCAGGCGGCGGAAGCCGGCATCGGCCAGCTGTTCGCCCACTGAGCGCACCAGGGCGATCATCCCGGCGGCATCGAGGCTGAGGGTGCCAGCGAAGCCCTGGTGCTCTGGCGAAAAGCCCAGCCATTGCAAGGGCAGGCGCCAGATCGGTGCCGTGGCCGGCAGCTGTGCCAGCACGGCATCGGCCAGGCGCTCGGCGAACAGCCCATCGGTGATCAGGGGCAGATGGGGGCCGTGCTGCTCGGTTGCCCCCAGGGGCCAGAGCACGGTGCTGCCGGGTTGGCGGGCAGCCTCCGCAACCGCCGGCCAGCTCAGCCGTTGAAGCTGCCTTTCTGGGGTCACATCCCTAAAGTGAATCACTCTGAAGATCCTGAGGGGCCATGGCCGGTTCCGGCAATCCCAAGCCGCGTCCACCCCAGCCCCTGCAGGTGCTGCATATCAGCAAGCGGGAGGAGAAGGAGCGCCTGGAGCAGCAGGCGGCCGAGGCCCGTGCCAGCGCTGATGCGGCCCTGGCCCGGGCGGTGGAGCTGGAGCAGGCTGCCGCAGCGGTGGATGGTGGCGCTGCCCCCTCCCTGGGTGGGCCGCCGCGCCGCCCGCTGGCCAGCCCGGCCTCGGGCCCAGCTGCGGGCCCAACTTCTGGCACAGCAGGGCGCTCAGCAGGGCCCTCAGCTGGGCGCTCAGCAGAGCGCGAAGAGGATCGTTTCGACCTCACCGGCCTCGAAGGGATGACGATGGCCGATCTGCTCGGCCCTGATTCCGGCAGGCGCTCCCGCGCTCCTGGCGCCGCGGTTGCAGGGCGCCAGCTGCCGGGCCACACCGTCGACGATTTCGACTTCGACGAAGAGGCCTTCCTGGCGGCTCTCGATGAGAACGAGCCGGTGGGCACCACCGGTGAGGTGGTGAGCGGTGTGGTGGTGGCCATCGAGAGCGATGGGGTGTACGTGGATATCGGCGGCAAGGCTCCCGGCTTCATGCCCAAGGCGGAGTGTGGCCTGGGGGTGATCACCAACTTCAAGGAGCGCTTTCCGAAGGGGCTGCAGCTGGAGGTGCTGGTCACCCGCGAGCAGAACGCCGACGGCATGGTCACCGTGAGTGCCCGCGCCCTGGCCCTGCGCCAGAGCTGGGAGAAGCTGCGCGCCCTCGAGAAGGAGGGCAAGGTGGTGCAGGTGAAGGTGAGCGGCTTCAACCGCGGCGGTGTGACCTGCGACCTGGAGGGCCTGCGGGGTTTCATCCCCCGCTCCCAGCTGCAGGATGGCGAGAACCACGAGGCTCTGGTGGGCAAAACCCTCGGGGTGGCCTTCCTGGAGGTGAACCCAGAAACCCGCAAGCTGGTGCTCTCCGAGAAGCGGGCCGCCACAGCGGCGAAGTTCTCCGAGCTGGAGGTGGGCCAGCTGGTGGAGGGCCAGGTGGTGGCGGTGAAGCCCTACGGCCTGTTCGTGGATCTCGGTGGGGTGAGCGGCCTGCTGCACCAGTCGTGCATCACCGGTGGCCAGCTGCGCGACCTGCGCGAGGTGTTCGGCCAGGGTGAACGGCTCAAGGCCCTGATCACCGATCTCGATCCCGGCCGCGGCCGCATTGCCCTGAACACGGCCCTGCTGGAGGGGCAGCCCGGTGAACTGCTGATCGACAAGGAGAAGGTGATGGCCGAGGCCGGCGAGCGGGCCAACCGGGCCCGTCAGCTGCTGCGCCAGAAGGAGCAGGAAGCCGGATGAGCGGGCCCCCCGCATCCCTGGTGCCAACGATCACGGCCGACTGGGAGCTCGACTACTACTCCCGTCCGATTGTTGATGCCGATGGCAAAAAACGCTGGGACCTGCTGATCTGCTCCACCCCCACCCCGCTGGAGGGGGGCGGCGAGGCCCATCCCCCGTTTCGTTGGGAGCTGATCTGCCCAGCCGGCAGCGTGAATTCCATCTGGCTGCGGCAGGCCCTCGAGGAGGCCCTTGCCGCCGCCGCCGCCGCCGGCTTTGCGCCGCCGCGTCGCTTGCGCTGCTGGCGGGGATCGATGCGCACGATGGTGCAGAGGGCCGCTGAGGGCCTGGGGCTTGAGCTGGTGCCCAGCCGCCGCTGCTATGCGCTGGTGCGCTGGCTGCAGGAACGGGAGGCCAGCGTCTACCCCGCTGAGCCGGGTTACCTGGCTGGCCCCCTGGCACCGCCGCCGGCCCCGCCCAGGCCGCTGGCGGTGCCGCTGCCGGAGGCCGCCCGCGGTGAGAGCTGGGACTGGGCGACCCTGCCGCTGGAAGCCCTGGCCGCGGCCCCGGGCTGGGAGGTGGGTTTCGCCGGCCTGCTGCCGGTGCCCACCAATCTCGACCCCCAGCTGCCGGTGCCGGGCATCCGCCTGTTCAGCCGCCAGCGGGCCCTGGCGATCGCCGGCTGGCTGGCCGGGCTGGAGCCCGTGCGGCTGGCGATCAGCGACCGCCAGCTGGTGCTCGAGGCGGGCCTGGATGATCGCTGGCTGCTGGCCACCCTGCCGGCCGAGGAGGCAGAAGCCGCCGCCACCGCCCTGGTTGCGGCCCGTGAGCAGGGCGGTGGGTTGCAGTTCATCGCCGTGCAGAGCAGCGAGAGTGAGCCTGCCCTAAGTGGCTTCTGGCTGCTCCAGGATCTACCCGATGCCTGAGCGCCCGAGCAGCTGATGGCCGAAGCGGTTGATCCCCCCTTCGATCGCCCAGACCTGGGCTTCAACGCCCTGCCGGGGTGGACCTGGGTGGGTTGCTACGGCGGTTATTACCTGCAGGCCAACCTGCTCCATGACTTCGAGCACGGCTTTTTCAGCCGCCAGTGGCAGGGCCGGCCGCCGCAGGAGCTGGCTGCCTACCTCAGTGCCGGGGTGAGCATCCACCGCACCCGGCAGGTGCACGGTGCTCTGGTGATGCCGGCCAGTGCCGCCGCTGCCGAGCCCTGGCCCGAGGCCGATGGGCTGGTGAGTGACGGCGAAGGCCAGAGCCTCTGGGTGTGCGGTGCCGACTGCACGCCGGTGCTGATCGCCGATCAGGCCAGCGGCCGTGTGGCCAGCTGCCATGCGGGCTGGCGCGGGGTTGCGGCCGGGATCGTGCCGGCGGCAGTGGCGTTGCTGGAGGCGGCAGGCGGCCGCCGCAGCGACCTGCTGGTGGCCCTCGGACCGGCGGTGGGCGGTGCGGCCTACCAGGTGGATGGGGCTGTGGCTGAGCAGGTGGCGGCTGCCGCCGGCTTGACGATGGCCGAGCTGGCCGAGTGCGGCGCCCTGGGGCACGACCCGCAACCGGATCGCCACCGCCTGGACATCCGCGCCGCCACGGTGCAACAGCTGCTGCGGCAAGGAATCAGCACCGAGCAGATCAGCGTTTGCCCCCTGTGCACGGCCTCTGAACCGCTGCTGTTTCACTCCTGGCGCCGGGATCAGGTTAAGGCGGTGCAATGGAGTGCGATCGTGTCGCAGGCGATCTGATCCGATTGATCGGTCATCTGGATCTGCAAGGGCTTCATGCCCACAGCTATGGCCGCCGACTGGCATTTGGGCTGCTTGCCCCCAGCTGGATGCTCCGATCGAGGCGCCCCAGAACATCCTGTGTGCCTTTGATTGCGACTGCAGGGCTTGCGCGGAGTTCCAGCGGCATGGAATAATGCAGAAGTTGCATAAATCATTTCCATGCTCACTGGAGCCGACCTGCTCAACCGGGTCAAAGAAATGGGGGATGCCAGCAAGTCCGACCTCGTGCGGGCCTGCGGCTATGTCTCCTATAAGAAAGACGGCAGCGAGCGTCTGAACTTCACGGCCTTTTACGAAGCTCTGCTCAATTCCAAGGGCGTTGACCTCGGCTCTTCCGCCAAGGTGGGCCGCGGCGGTCGTAAACTCAGCTTCAACACCAAGATCCAGTTCAACGGAAACCTGATGGTGGGTAAGGCCTACACGGGTATGCTCGACCTCAAGCCCGGCGACCAGTTTGAAATCAAACTGGGCCGCAAGCAGATTCGTCTGGTGCCCCTGGGCAGCGAAGACGACGAAGAGTGATGGCAACGGCCTCTGCCACCCGAATTCCATCGAGGGCGGCAGATAAAATCCCCCCCGCATAGCCGGCACCTTCACCGGCCGGATATAGCCCTGGAGTGTTCAGGCTCTCCAGGGTTTTTTTGTGTCGAGGCACGCGTAGTGGTGATGAGGTGCGCGTTTCGACGCCGGTGAGCACCGCCCCTTCCATCAGGAAGCCCGGCAGCTGCCGCTCGAAGGCCGGCAGCGCCTCCCGCAGGGCCTCCAGCACCTCCGGCGGCAGGCAGGGCTCCAGGTTGGTGAAGCGGATTCCGGGGGCATAGGAGGGCTGCAGGCTCGGCGCGCTTTGATGCAGGCTTTGATCAGTGGGGCGGCCGGCCAGGAAATCGCCGAGCAGCTGGGCCGGCGCCCGGTAGTCACTTCCCCCCTGGGCAAAGGCCTGGGCCTCCCAGTGGCGCTGGAAGGCAACGCCGGCCAGCGGATCCCCGGGGCTGGCGCCGTAGGGGGCCAGATCTGCCGGGGTGATCGTCACCACGATGGCGCTGTTGGCATTGCGCTCGTTGCGGGAGTGCTGGCTCATGCCGTTGGTAACCACCCGGCCTGCCTCGGAGGTGGCACCCACCACCAGGCCACCGGGACACATGCAGAAGCTGTAGGCGCTGCGGCCGTTGCTGCAGTGATGCACGAGTTTGTATTCGGCCGGCCCGAGCAATGGATGGCCGGCCTGCTCGCCCCAGCGGGCCCGATCCACCAGCGACTGGGGGTGCTCGATGCGCAAGCCGATCGCGAACGGCTTGGGCTCGAGGGCAACACCGATCTGCTGCAGCATCGCGAAGCTGTCGCGGGCGCTGTGGCCCACCGCCAGCACCACCTGGCTGGCGGCGATGTGGCTGCCATCGGCGAGGCACACCCCTTGGAGCTGCCGCTCCGGCCCCAGCAGGAGCTGCTGCACCCGGCTGCCGAAACGCACCTCACCGCCGAGGGCCTCGATCCGGGCGCGCAGCCCACGCACCACCGTGGCCAGCTTGAAGGTGCCGATGTGGGGGCGCTGCAGCTCCAGGATCTCGGGGTTGGCGCCGGCAGCCACCAGCTCCTCGAGCACCTTGCGGCTGAGCTGGCGGGGATCCTTCACCTGGCTGTAGAGCTTGCCGTCGGAGAAGGTGCCCGCTCCCCCCTCGCCGAACTGGGCGTTGGATTCGGGATTGAAACGTCGCTTGCCACGCCAGAACCCGAAGGTGTCGGCGGTGCGTTCCTTCACCGCCTTGCCCCGCTCGAGCAGCAGCGGCCGCAGCCCCATCTGGGCCAGCAGCAGCGCCGCGAAATAACCGCAGGGCCCAGCTCCGATCACCAGGGGGCGCTCGCCGGGGCCCAGGCTCCAGCTGGCGCCTTCGGCGGGGTCGATCACGAAGCCGTATTGGCTGTTGGGGGTGGCCTGGAGCTGGGACTCGCCGCGGAATCGCTGCAGCAGCCGTTGTTCAGCGGCGGCGTCGAGGGCGAGATCCAGATCGAGGCAATACACCAGGGCGATGGCGCCCTTGCGGCGCGCATCGACGCTGCGGCGCACCAGCCGGTGGCCCCGCAGTTGCTGGGGGGCCAGGCGCAGCCGCCGGCAGATGGCGGCCTCCAGGTCGGCCGGGCTGTGGTCGAGCGGCAGCTTCAGCTCACTCAGGCGCAGCACGGCCAGTGGCAGGGGATGGACCCCAGGGAGTACATCCCTCCTTTGTAAGCCAGCACCTCCCCATGCAGGCCAGCAGCTCGCCGCCGGCGGCAGGGAGGTGCCATGGTGGAGATCAATCTTGGCTCAACCCGCCCCTCCCCATGGGACTGACCCACTGTCCGCTCTGCATGGGCCTGGCCGTGCTCTGTGCCGCGCGCTTCAGCGCCCATGCCCTGATCGTCTGGCAGCTGCGCCCTCAGGCCCCAACAGCCATCCCTACGGCTGCAGCCATCCCTACTGCTGCAGCCAGCTCGCGGCTGCAGCTGGCCTGACCCGGTGGCCCTGCACGCCACCTACTACGGCGCCAACGGCTGGTTGCTCGAATTCGACGACCTGAGGCTGCTGGTGGATCCCTGGCTCAGCGGCTCGCTGCAGTTTGCGCCAGGCGCCTGGTTCTTCCGGGCCGAGCTGAGCCACCCCTGGCCGGTGCCGGAGCCGCTCGATCTGCTGCTGCTCACCCAGGGCCTGCCGGACCACTGCCATCCACCATCCCTGGCGCTGCTGCGCCGCGACCTGCCGGCGCTGGGCTCCGCCAGCGCCGCCGCGCGGCTGCGGGCGCTCGGGTTCAGCGATGTGACTGCCCTGGCGCCCGGCCAGCGCCACAGCCAGCGCGGGCTGCAGATTCTGGCCACGGCGGGGGCAGCGGTGCCCCAGCTGGAGAACGGCTATCTGCTGGAGCACAGCGCCGGCAGCCTCTACCTCGAACCCCATGGCTTCCTGGCCGCCAACCTGCCGGCCCAGCCCCTCGATGCGGTGATCACACCGGTGGTGGACCTGGGGCTGCCGCTGGCGGGGGCGTTTGTGAAGGGCCAGCAGGTGCTGCCCCAGTTGCTGGAGCGGTTCAGCCCCCGCACCGTGCTGGCCAGCACCGCCGGCGGGGGAGTGCGCTACGAGGGCCTGCTCACCCGGGCGCTCTGGCAGAAGGGCAGCGCAGCTGAGGCGGAGCTCAGCCTCGGCGAGGGCTGCCGCCTGATCGACCCCGTGCCCGGTGAGCGCTATGACCTGGCGCTGCCCGCTCGAGTGACCTGATCGCTCGGCCGGGGTGCAGTTGCTGCTGATGTCGCTTCAGGCATCAGGTTTTCATTCAGATTCGATGGCGGCGATGGCGATGCGGCCGCTGATCACGGCATCGGGGTTGAGGCTGATTGAATCGATGCCCTCCTCCACCAGGAAGCGGGCGAACTCGGGGTAGTCGCTGGGGGCCTGGCCGCAGATGCCGATCTTGCGGCCGCAGCGTTTGGCGCTGCGGATCATCAGGCGGATCATCTCCTTGACGGCCCCATGGCGCTCGTCGAACAGCTCGGCCACCAGCGCGGAATCGCGGTCGAGGCCGAGGGTGAGCTGGGTGAGGTCGTTGGAGCCGATCGAGAAGCCATCGAAGCGCTCGGCGAAGGCAGCTGCGGCGATCACATTGCTGGGCAGCTCGGCCATCACATACACCTGCAGGCCGTGCTCACCGCGCACCAGGCCATGGCGCGCCATCTCGGCCAGCACCCGGTCGCCCTCCTCGGGGGTGCGGCAGAAGGGCACCATCGGGATCACGTTGCTGAGCCCCATCTCCTCGCGCACGCGGCGCAAGGCCTGGCATTCGAGCCCGAAGGCCTCGCGGAAGCCTGCGGAGTAGTAGCGGGAGGCGCCGCGCCAGCCGAGCATCGGGTTCTCCTCCTTGGGCTCAAACACGGCGCCGCCCAGCAGGCGGGCGTATTCGTTGCTCTTGAAATCGGAGAAGCGCAGGATCACCGGCCGCGGATAAAAGGCCGCGGCGATGCGGGCCATGCCCTGGGCGAGCAGGTCCACGTAGTAGTCCGCCGGGTGGGGGTAGGCGGCCGTGAGTTTGGCGATCGCCTCACGCTCGCGCGGGTCGGTCAGCCGCTCCGGCGCCAGCAGCGCCAGTGGATGCACCTTGATGTGGTTGGCGATGATGAATTCCAGCCGCGCCAGGCCGACGCCGTCGCAGGGGATGGCGGCGAGCTTGAAGGCCTCCTCCGGGTTGCCCACATTGATCAGGATCTGGGTGCGGGTGGCCGGCAGCTCGCCCAGGTTCTGCTCCAGCACCCGGAAGGCGAGCGTGCCGGGGTACACATGGCCCACATCGCCTTCGCAGCAGCTGATCGTGATCGCCTGGCCATCGGCGATGCGGCGGCTGCCATCGCCGGTGCCGACGATCGCCGTGATCCCCATCTCGCGGGCAATGATCGCCGCGTGGCAGGTGCGGCCGCCCTGGTCGGTGACCACACCGCTGGCCTTCTTGAGGATCGGCTCCCAATCGGGATCGGTGCGCTCGGTGACCAGCAGATCCCCCTCCTCGAAGCGCCCGATCTCGGAGGGATCGCGGATCAGCCGCGCCCGCCCACTGCTCACCGAAGCGCCGATCGCCCTGCCGCTGAGGATCGGCGTGGCGCTGTGGGGCTCGAGCTGCCAGCTGCGCAGCACCGCCCCGCTGCGCCGCGATTCCACCGTTTCAGGGCGGGCCTGGAGGATGAACAGTTCACCACTGAGGCCGTCCTTGGCCCATTCGATGTCCATCGGCGTGGGCACGCCGCGCTGCTGGCTGTAGTGCTGCTCGATCGCCACCGCCCAGCGGGCCAGTTGCAGCGCTTCCGCATCCGTGAGGGCAAAGCGGCCGCGCTCTGCCGGCGGCACGTCGATATTGCGCACGGCGGGTCCGCCCAGCTGCTCGCCGTACACCATCCGGATCGCCTTGCTGCCGAGCCGCTTGCTCAGGATCGGCGCCAAGCCCTGCGCCAGGGTGGGCTTGAAGATCAGGTACTCATCAGGGTTCACGGCGCCCTGCACCACGTTCTCGCCGAGGCCGTAGGAGCGGGGCGGCGTGGTCAGCGGGCCGACGGCCTTTCCGATGCCCGGCGGCA
>JAWOHV010000123.1:0-3003 GCA_046484965.1 Prochlorococcaceae cyanobacterium | reverse complement strand
CGATGCCACCAGCTACGGCTGGGATCTGGGCTCTGTGCGCCTCGATGCCGGCCGCCTGCTGGCCAATGTGCGCGCCGAGGTGGATCGCTTGAACACCCTGCACATCGGCCTATTGGAGAAGGCAGGGGTGGAGCTGGTGCGGGGCTGGGGCCGCTTCAGCAGCGCCAGCAGCGTGGCGGTGAGCGCCGCCGATGGCAGCGAACGGGAGCTGAGCGCCAAGCGGATTCTGATCGCCGTAGGCGGCCGGCCGCACCGGCCCGACATTCCCGGCGCCCACCTGGGCTGGGTGAGCGACGACATGTTCCTGCTGGAGACGCTGCCCGATGCGGTGGTGGTGGTGGGCGGTGGCTTCATTGCCTGCGAATTCGCCTGCATCCTCCATGGCCTGGGCGTGCAGGTGACCCAACTTGTGCGCGGCGAGCACCTGCTGCGGGGCTTCGACCGCGAGGCCAGTGAGGCGGTGCGCGCCGGCATGGAGGCAGGCGGCATCGAGATCCGCTTCACCCACTCGCCGGCTGCGATCACCGGCCAGTGCGCCCCCGGCGAACTCAGCGTTACCACCGAGAGCGGCGAATCGATCGCCTGCGGCGGCGTGCTGCTGGCCACCGGCCGCAAACCCTTCCTCAAGGGCCTCAACCTGGAGGCCGCCGGGGTGGCGCTGGAGGGCACAGGGATCCCGGTGGATGCCGATCAATGCACCAATGTGCCGGGCATCCATGCGGTGGGCGATGTGACCGACCGCATCAATCTCACCCCCGTGGCGGTGGACGAGGGGCGCGCCTTTGCCGACACCGTTTATGGGCAGAGGCCGCGCCAGGTGGACCACACCCTGGTGGCCAGTGCCGTGTTCTCCCAGCCCGAGCTCTCCAGCGTGGGGCTCAGCGAGGAGCAGGCGATCGAGCGCTGCGGCGCCGATGGCATTCAGGTGCATCGGGCCCGCTTCCGGCCGATGAGCCAGGCCCTGCCGGCCAGGGATCCCAAGGTGCTGCTGAAGCTGATCGTGGAGCGCGCCAGCGGCAGGGTGTTGGGTTGCCACATGGTGGGGGAGCACGCCGCCGAGATCATCCAGATGGCGGCGATCGCCATCGGCATGGGTGCCAGCAAGGCCGACTTCGATCGCACCATGGCCCTGCACCCCTCGGTGGCCGAGGAGTTTGTGACCATGCCCAACTGAACAGCCCGCCCAACTGAGATCCCACCATGACCGATTCGCTTCGCTATGGCCTTCGCCTGATCAGCCTCTGGACGGTGTGGCTGCTAGCGATGCTCTTCCATGTGGATCTGGGGCTGATGCCCCTGTTTCACGGCCAGTCGCCGGAGATCCATAGCCAAGTGAGCGATCAAGCCCTGCCCTGGCTGTTCGGCGCCATGCTCGGCTACTTTCTGCTGCCTCTGATCGCCATCGTGCTGATCGCCTACGCCTGCACGGCGCTGGCGCCCCAGCGCTGGCGAGCCTGGCGGCGCATCCACTTCTGGTTCAGCGTGGTGTACAGCATCACCAATCTGCCCCACTTGATCGCCGACATCCTTGTGCCCGATGCCCGCATCGATCAGATCGTGCTGATGCTGGCCCTGGTGGTGTTCGGGCTGTTGATCAACCTGCAGGGCTGGCTCTGGTGGCGAAGCAGCAGCAGCTCGCCTGGGGCCTGAAAGGGCGAGAGATGAAGGCTCAGCAAGCGGTGGGGATCGAGCTGTAGGCCCGCAGCTCGCTCAGGGCCGGAGCCGCTTCGCTGTCGCTGCTTTGCAGCACGCTCACGATCCGATCGCGGTCGTTGGGGCACAATTCGCCGTCCCGGTCCCAGGACAGGCATCGGAGCAGTAGCCGTGCATCCATGACTTGATTCTCCTTCAGCGGTACATGGTCCCATTGTTGCCTATAACGCTGGCCGCTTTTGCGGGTGATCCCGAAGAGATTCTGAAGCTGCGCCGCCAGCTGTGCCCTTCGGCACATTTGGGCACCAGATCAGCTGCGGCGAGGGTTGCTGCTGGCGAATTTTACATTTGCTTTGCATAGGAAGCGGCGCGAATGCCGCGCTGAGCGCAGGCTCTGTTGGGGGTTTGCTGGCGTTTGGCGGGCTCAAATGGGGGTGGCGCTGCCCTAGGGGAGCAAGCTCTTTTTAGCGTTTCTGGCGCTGCACCAATTTTTTATGTACTGTTGCTGAGAGATCCCAATCCCCCAGCAGTTAGCGGCATGAATGTTAAACTATTTACATTGCCCACTCCGCCGCCATCTCGATCTCCGGCCCGAACCCAGGCCCGAACCCAGGCCCGAACCCAGGCCCGAACCCAGGCCCGAACGGCATCGCGATCGCCGCTCCTGGCGCCTGATCTCTCTTGCGGCACTTCAGTGCAGTCTTTCGCCCGGCCTTCTGCCCGCAGCTGCCGGATCAAAGTGGTTGCCTTCCATGCGGCTTCCTGGCACGTGATGGCCAACGCCGAGGATGGCGATCTCAACCCCCTGCCTGCGGGGATCGTGGCCCTGCCGGAAGAGCTGGCCGATGCGATCAGCGATGGACAGCTCACCCTGTTCCCCTGAAGGGCCCCTGCCCTGGGGTTGGGGCTTTATGAAGCCACGTGTAGCGATGCTGCGCTTGATGGCGATACCGGCGGAGTCGGCTGCTGGCGCTTCAGGTTCCCTTTACTATTCGGGAGTCCTGTGGGGCCACGTGAAGATGCGCATTCCCTCCCTGCTGGCTCTCATGGCCCTGGTGGGTTTTCTCCTGATTGAGTTGGTCAGTTGGGTGGTGGCCTGAGTCAAAGGCTTCATCCAGAAAAGCTCCATCCCCTTGCGGCCGGGCTCTGCGGGCCTTAGGACGGGGCACCAATGGGGTGGAGCGTGGAGACGGCCAGCGCGGATCAGCAGGATTGGCCCTATCTCGACGATCAGGTGCTGAGCCTCTCGCGTTCGTTCCAGATCTGCATGACCTGCCAGCACTTTCGTGTGGGTGTGGTGGATCCTGGCTGGCCCTTGCTCCAGTGCCTGTTTCACCGTGGCTTAATCGC
>JAWOHV010000065.1:0-19064 GCA_046484965.1 Prochlorococcaceae cyanobacterium | reverse complement strand
GCCGCAGAGCCACAGGCCCGGCAGGGGCGTGCGGCTGGCCAGGCCGAAGGGTCCGAAGCGGCTGGGATGCTGGCCCAGGCCGCCCACAAAACCAAAGGGCCGGCCGGTCCAGCGCTCAAAACCCCGCGGCGTGGCCAGCTCGCCATGGCGCCACTGCTCGGGCGCGATGCCCAGCCGCAACTGCAGGCCCTGCCGCATTCCGGCCAGCGCTGCAGCCTTGGCCTGCCCGTAGGCGGCAGGCTCCAGGGCAAACCACGGCCTGGCCGGCGTGAACACGCTGGCGATCACGGTGGCCTGGCCGGCGGGGGCGCGGCCGTCGCCCTCGCGGCTCACCGACACAAACAGCGAGCCCGGATCGGCCCAATCCAGCTGCAGGTGGGCGGGGCACTCCGGGGGTAGCTGCTCCCGATCCACCGCGCCGTAGAACACCAGAGCGCCGGAGGGGTCGCCCAGGCCCGCCAGCCGGCGCCGGTAGCCCGCCGGCAGCTGCTCGCCCAGCAGCTCCGGCAGGCTCTGCACCGGAAGCGCCAGCACCAGATCGGCGGCCGCCAGCGTGAAGGGTTCGCGCCGGGCGCCGGCCCCCAGCCGCTCGCCGCTCACCAGCCAGCCCGCCCCGCTGCGCTCCAGACGGTTCACCCGATGCCGCAGCCGCAGCTGGCCGCCGGCCGCCGCCAGGGCCTGCTCCAGCTGGGCGCTGAGCACCTGCATCGAGCCCGCCAGGTGCCAGAGCCCCAGCGGCGCCTGGCCCATGGCCAGCACCGTGGCGCCGTAGAGGGCGGCGGTGCGATCGGCCGGCTCCTGGGAGTAGAGCCGCAGCTGCAGATCGAGGAAGCGGCGCAGGCGCGGGTCGTCGCCGCAGCCCGTGAGCGCCAGCAGGTCGGCCACCGTGGCGCCGGCCAGCAGGCCGCTGGCCAGGTTGGCGGGGCGCAGGGCCGGCAGCAGCTGGCCCAGATCCCAGAGCGTGCGCGGCGGCAGCACCGGATCGCGGCTGGCAAAGGCCCAGTTGGCCCGGTGCAGGGCGGCGCAGAGCTGCCAGAAGCGGCCGCTGCCGGGAAACTGCTGCTCCCGCTCGGCGGCCCAGCGCCCTGGGTCGCGCCAGATCCGCACCGGCGCTCGGCCATCGGCCAGATCCACCACGCAGGCCGGATCCAGCGGTGTGGCCTCGGGCACCGGCAGGCCGAAGTGGGCCAGCAGCCGCTGGTGGCTGCCGCCCGGCTCCAGCCCCGCCACCTGGGTGGCGCCCACATCGAAGGTGTAGGGGCCGCGGCGGAAGGTGCCGGCGCAGCCGCCGCTCTGGTGGTGCGCCTCCAGCAGCTCCACCGCCAGGCCTTCGCGGGCCAGCAGGGCTGCGGCGGTGAGGCCGGCGATGCCGGCGCCCACCACCACCACATCGAGGCCCGCCGCGCCGCCCTGCTCCATCGCGGCATGCTGGCAGCTGCCCTGATCGCCCTGCTGATGGCTCTCCCCGTGGCGGTGGCCGGCAAAGATCCGCTCGCCGTCTGGCTGGCCGCGCAGTTGGGGGTGCGCCTACAGGCCCGTTGCCCTGTGGGCGGCGGCTGCATCCACCGGGCCTGGCGCCTGGAGCTGGTGGCTGAAGGCGATAGCCCGCGGCTGCTCTTCGCCAAAACCAACCGCGCCAGCGCCCTGCCGCTGTTGCAGGCCGAGGCCGCCGGGCTCGAGGCCCTGGGGCGCTTCTGCTCCCCAGCAGGCAGGGCAGAGCTGCTGGTGCCGCAACCGCTGGCCCTGGCCGTGGTGGGCGAGGAGGCGGTGCTGGTGCTGCCCTGGCTGGAGTTCGCGGCCGGAGCTGGCGACGGGCTGAGCGACGCGGCCTGGTGGGCGATGGGGGAGGCCCTGGCCGATCTGCATCGCGGCAGTGCCCAGACGGCGCCAGTCCAGGGCTTTGGCTGGGCGGCCGACAATTTCATCGGCAGCAGCCCCCAGATCAATGGCTGGCTGCCCTGCTGGCGGAGCTTCTTCCTGGCGAGGCGCCTGCAGCCCCAGCTTGAGCAGGCCTGCCGTGGCGGGCTGGAGCGGCGGCAGGCGGAGCGCCTGCTGGCGCGAGCGGAGGCCATGCTGCAGAACCATCGGCCTGAGCCGGTGCTGGTGCATGGCGACCTCTGGAGCGGCAACGCCGGTTTTTGCGGCGATGGCCTGCCGGTGCTTTACGACCCGGCCGTTTACTGGGGTGATCGCGAGGTGGACCTGGCCATGGCCCAGCTCTTCGGCGGTTTTGCGACACCGTTTTTCCGCGGCTACGACGCCTGCTGGCCGCTGCCGGACGGCCACCAGCTGCGGGTGCAGCTTTACAACCTCTACCACCTGCTCAACCACCTCAATCTTTTCGGCGGCTCCTACAGAGGGCAGGTGCTGGCTGCGATGCAGCGACTGCTGGCTGGCAGCTGAGGGGAAAGGCCTGGATTGCAGGCTCTTCCCCTTAGGCCACTGGGCAGGCCAGGCCTGCGAGTAGGGCAGGATCAGCCGAGATACTCCTTGCGCACGTTCTGGAGCCTGGTGATCACGGCGCTGCGCTTCTCGCTGGTGGTGAGGTTCTGCCAGCTCCACTGGCCCACAATCACGAGCCCAAGAAGCTCGAGCAACCCCGGCACAACTGGCAACAGGTTGATCGTGTCGAGCACACCCTTGATCAGGATCTGGGCCACGATCACCGCCAGGATCACGCCGGCGGCCTTGCCAACACGGCCCATCTGGCTCCAGTCCACCTGGTCGAGGGTCTGGTTCACCTTGGAAATGATTTCGCTGTAGCGCTCGGCAAATTGGGCGCCGGAATCGCTGCTTTGCTCAGCTGTGGAGTCGCTAGCAGCCCCATCGCTGGCCGTTGGCTGCTCCTGCAGGTCGGTACTGGAGTTGGTCATCAAAAGCCGAGATGGTTCCTAACATTTAATAAGCTATCGGTGTGAGTGGCCCTTGGCTAGATCGGTTGACCTTCGGTGGGCAACCCCTGATCGAGGCGGAGGCGGTGCTGGCGGCGGCCCTGCCTGAGGAAGGCTGTGCCCTGCTGCTTGGAACCACTGCCTCACCGCAGTGGCAAGTGCGGGCCATCTGGCCCTGCCTCAACCGCTGGCAGCCCGCCCTGGAGCGCCGCCAACGCTTCGCCATCGACCCCCGCGAGCAGCTGCTGGCCCAGAAGTGGGCGCGGCCGCGGGGCTGGCAGCTGCTCGGATCGCTCCACTCCCATCCGGCCTCAGCGCCTCTCCCCTCCGGCCTGGATGAAAGCCTGGCTGTGCGGCCCTGCCTGCAGCTGATCGCCGCCCCCGCCGGGCCGAGCTGGACCCTGCGGGCTTGGTGGCTGGGCGATCACCCCGCGGATCCGGGCGGTGGTGGCGGGCCGGATCCGATCGAGGTGCCCATCGCCGCGGGCTGCGCTGGCTGAGCGGGGCAGGGCGCTCGACAGGAGAGAATTTGGATTCAGCCTGTTTGTAGGCCTAGGCGCTCCATGCTCCCTCCCGACACCAGTGGCATTCAGCTCAGTCCCGACGAGGTGGCCCGCTTCTCGCGGCACCTGATCCTGCCGGAGGTGGGCATGGAGGGGCAGAAGCGCCTCAAGGCCGCCGCCGTGCTGTGTGTGGGCACCGGCGGCCTGGGTTCGCCGCTGCTGCTCTACCTGGCGGCCGCCGGCGTTGGCCGGATCGGCATCGTCGATTTCGATGTGGTGGATTACTCCAACCTGCAGCGCCAGGTGATCCACGGCACCAGCTGGGTGGGCAAGCCCAAGATCGAATCGGCCAAGGCCCGCATCCTCGAGATCAATCCCCACTGCCAGGTGGATCTCTACGAGACGGCACTCAGCAGCGATAACGCCCTCGAGATCATCCGCCCCTACGACATCGTTTGCGACGGCACCGACAACTTCCCCACCCGCTACCTGGTGAACGACGCCTGCGTGCTGCTGGGCAAGCCCAATGTGTATGGCTCGATCTTTCGATTCGAAGGCCAGGCCTCGGTGTTCAACTACGAGGGCGGACCCAACTACCGCGACCTCTTTCCCGAACCGCCCCCGCCAGGCATGGTGCCCTCCTGCGCCGAGGGGGGCGTGGTAGGCGTGCTGCCCGGGATCATCGGCGTGATCCAGGCCACCGAGGCCGTCAAGATCATCGTGGGCATCGGCACCAGCTTGAGTGGCAGGCTGCTGCTGTTCGATGCGCTGAAGATGGCCTTCCGCGAGCTCAAGCTGCGCCCCAATCCCGAGCGTCCCCTGATTGAGAAGCTGATTGATTATCAGGAATTCTGCGGGGTGGGCGGCAGCGCCCCAGGCCAGGAGGAAGCAGGCAGCGTGGCCAGCATCACGGTGGCTGAACTGCAAACCCTGCTCCAGGGTCAGCCGCAGGACATCCTGTTGCTGGACGTGCGCAATCCACCCGAGGCCGAGATTGCCGTGATCCCCGGTTCAGTGCTGGTGCCCCTTGATCAGATCGAGAGCGGCACAGCGATCGAGCGGGTGCGGCAACTGGCTGCAGGCAAGCAGCTCTATGTTCACTGCAAGCTCGGCGGCCGCAGCGCCAAGGCCTTGATTGCGCTCGGCCGCCACGGCATTGAGGGCGTCAATGTGTCTGGAGGAATCGATGCCTGGAGCCAGGAGGTTGATTCCTCGGTGCCGCGCTACTGAGCGGCCTCAGATTCGGCGCAGGGAATCGGCCTTATCCTTGAAATCGCTTAAGAGCAGCTGCAAATAAGTTACCTTGCGCAGCTTGATGTTAGCCGTCAGAGACATGCCCACCTGCAGCGGGAGATTTTGGCCATTCTTTAGCTTGAGTTGCTGAGTATTCAGCCTGATATTGGCTGGAAAACGATAGGTTTGCTTGAGCTGATCGGGTGGCAGGGCGTCGGAGCCGATGCTGCGCACAGTCCCCTGCAGCACTCCAAAATCTGTAGCTGGGAAAGAGTCGATGCTCACATCGGCAAGCTTGCCTACGCTCACAAAGCCGATATCGCTGGAGGCGATTTCAACGCGTGCCTCGAGTTTGTCGAGGGGCACAACCTTCATCACTGGTTCGCTCGACTGGGCAACAAAGCCTGGGGTGGTGGGCTTCATCTCGAAGATCAGACCATCAACCGGCGAACGAATCGCCTGGTAGCGGATATTCACCCGAAGCTCGGTTAGCTTGCTTTTCAAGTCGGAGAGTTCACTGCGCAATTGTTGTTGCGATTGGGAGAGAATCGCTTCTTGCCGCAGCCGATCAACACGGGTCTGATCGAGTTTGCCCTCAATCTCCTGTACCTGATTGCGTTGCTGCAGATACTGGAGCTCGGCACTGGCACCTTCTCGGGCCAGCCCCTCGAGGCGGGCCAGGATTTCTCGCTGCAGCAAAAGATTTTTGTTAAGAACCTGCTGCTCGGTGCTGTTGAGCTGCAGGTAGCGCATCAGTTCCTCTTCCTTGCCAGCCAGTTGCTGCTGCTTGAGCCCAATGGTTTCGAGCAGGCTTTTCTGTCGATCTGCGGTGGCTTCGGTGTCGAGCCTGAGCAGGATCTGGCCTTTTTTCACCAGCTCACCTTCCTTCACCAGGATCTGCTCAACGACCCCACCAACGGGCACCTGGATGGGCTTCACCTGATCGATGGGCTCCAGCTTGCCGGGAGCCACCACAATCTCCTCGGTTTTGGCCAGGGCCAGCCAGGCGATGGCAAACCCCGTGGTTCCCATCAGGGTCCAGCTGATCGCTCGGGCCCAAAAGCGCGATTGCTGCAGCACAACCCCTTCGTGGGAGGTATGCACCCGTTGTTCGAGCGCATTCTGGGCAGAACGGAACAGGGATTTGGGGGTGGGTATCGAATGTTTCATCAACCTGCCTCCTGCTGGCGGTAAAGGGCGTAATAGCGACCCTTCAGGGCCATCAGTTCATCATGTTTACCTATTTCCACGATCGCCCCCTGGTGCATCATCACGATGATGTCGGCGCGGCGGATGGTGGTGAGCCGGTGGGTGATGAAGAAAACGGTGCAATCGTGAAGGTTGTCGTGAAGGTTGTCACACACCCTGCGCTCGGTGTCGTAGTCGAGGGCACTGGTGGCTTCATCCATAACCAGCAGCTTGGGATTACTCAGTAACGTGCGGGCGATGGCGATCCGCTGCTTCTGGCCGCCGCTGAGGCCTGCCCCACGTTCACCCACATCGGTGCTGTAGCCGGCGTTTAATTCCATGATGAATTCATGGGCACAGGCTATCGTGGCTGCCCTTACGATTTCATCGCTGCCAGCATCTGGATCGGTGAGTGCAATGTTCTCGCTTACGGTGCCTGAGAAGAGCAGTGGATCCTGGGGCACGATGCCGATCTGGCGGCGCAGCGAATAAAGCTCAACCTTGTCGATGTCGTAGTGGTCGATCATGATACGGCCGCTGCTCGGAGCGTAGAGGCGAGGCAAGAGTTTCATCAGCGTGCTTTTGCCGCTGCCGCTTTGGCCAACAATTCCCACGAAGGTGCCACTGGGCACGTGAAGGTTCACGTTCTTAAGCACCAGTGGCGCATTCGGCTTGAAGGCGAAATTCAGGTCTTCGAAAGTTACATCCCCCTTGATTGGCGGCAAAGGAATTTTTTTCTTATCGGCTTCATTTGATTCCTCGGGTGTATCCACCACATCGGCCAGTCGCTCGAAGGATACCCTCAGCTCCTGGATGTTCTGCCAGATGGAGGAGAGGCGCAGCAGTGGCTGGGTTACGTAGCCAGAGATGATCCTGAAGGCGATCAGTTGGCCGAGGGTGAGTTCACCCTTGAGCACCAGGGCGGCACCCACCCAGAGCACGAGCAGCTGGGAAAGTTTCTGGAGAACCTGGCTGGTTTCGGTGAGGGCTGTGCCGGTGATCGTTTTCTCGAAGGTGCGGGAAATGTATTTGGAATAGAGGTCTTGCCACTTCCAGCGGCTCACCATTTCCACGTTCTGGGCCTTCACCGTTTGGATGCCGGTGAGCACCTCCACAAGGTGGCTCTGGGTGCGGGCGTTCTCCTGGGCGGCCTGGCGATATTGCCGCCGGAAAAGGGGTGCCCCCAGCAGGGTGAGGCCCACCTGGATCGGCAGCACGGCCAGGGCGATCAGGGTGAGCACCCAGCTGTAGAGGGCCATCACCACGATGTAGATCACCGAGAAGGCGGCATCGAGCAGGGTTGTGAGGGCCTGGCCGGTGAGGAAATTGCGGATCTTCTCCAGCTCGGCGATGCGGGTGCCCAGCTCGCCCACCGGTCGCTGGTCGAAGTAGCTCAGCGGCAGGCGCAGCAGGTGATCGATCACCTCCGCCCCCAGGCGGGTGTCGATGCGGTTGGTGGTTTCTGTGAACAGGAAGGTGCGCAGGCTGCTGATCACCCCCTCCAGCAGGGTCACCACCACCAGGGCCATGCCCAGCACCTGCAGGGTGTCGAGGCTGCGCTGGGAGATCACCTTGTCGATGATCACCTGGATCAGCAGCGGGTTGGCCAGGCTGAACAGCTGCACCACAAAGGAGGCCAGCAGCACCTGCAGCAGGATGCCGCGGTAGCGCTGCAGTGCCGGAATGAACCAGCTGGGGCCGAACTTGTTCTCCGGTGTGGCGTTGGTGCGGTCGAGCAGCAGCAGCTCAATCCCTTCGGGATAGCTCTCTTCAATCTTTTCGGGGCTCAGCTGCACCCAGCCGGCCTTTGGGGAGGCGAGGGTGAGCCCGGCGGCGTTGCTGGCACGCACCAGGGCAAAGCCCCCCTGCCAGGGCACCAGGGCCGGCACCTGCAGCCGGGTGCCCATGGCTGCGGGCACCTTGGCACCGCTCACGTGCAGGCCCAGCATCGCCGCCAGATTGCCGCAGAGTTGCAGGTCGGGCTGCTGGCCGCGGCGGAGGCTGTCGCGCAGGATTTTTTCGATTGAATCCTTCCGAAATGGCAATTCCATTTCGGCAGAAAGCATCTGGAAACAGGCCAGGGTTTCATCGAGCGGGCCCTCGCCGCGGATCAGCCGCCACTGGCGATCCTGGCTGCTTTGGCCGAGTTCCATGCCGGTGGAAAGCGGGGCCCCGGCCAGGGGCGCATCACTGTCGCCGGCCCCCTGAGACTCGGTGCCGCGGCTCTGCACCACCTGCCAGCTGTCCACCAGTTCTGCCGGAAGGGCAATCAGGCGGGCCGGCAGGGGCGGCCGGGCTTCAGGAGCGGGGCTGCCCTCGGCCAGGCGCTGCCCGAGGGCATAGTCGATCAGGTTGGCGCTGGCTGCAAACACTGCCATCCCAGCGCTGCCGTTACCGTTGCCGATGGCCTTGCTGAGCGGCTGCTCCCCTGCGGCCAGCAGCCGGGCGCTGGGCTGCAGCTGGCGGGTGAGGTTCACCACCGAGAGATCCGCCCGCGGCGACTGCTCCACCATCTGAGCGATCAGGGCCTGCAGCTCCGCGGCGAAAAGGGTGCTGCCGCACCACTGGCGGAAGGAGGGTTCGGAGGCCAGCAGCTCGAGCACGGCCTTGTCGCTGAGGCAGGCGGCCCGCAGCGGCTCGGCCGCACTCACTTCCTCGCAAGGGGCCGCCCTCAGCAGCGAGGCCAGGCCGATCGGCTCGCCGCGCCCCAGCCGGGCCAGGGTTTTGAGGCCGCCATGGTCGCGCACCAGCAGGCGGGCGCTGCCCTCGAGGGGAATGACCACCTGGGAGGGAATGATGCCCTCGCTGCAGACTGGTTGGCCTGGGGCGTAGCGGGCGATTGTTACGTCGGCCTGCAAGCGCTTGAGCCCTTCGGGGCTGAGGCCCTGGAAGCAGGGCAGCGTTTCCAGGGCGGTGTTGGTGATTGGGGAGTGGGTCATGTGATCAAGCCTCGCTGCGTGCGGCTGCCAGGGCGGCTGCTTTGGCTGGGGGCGGCATCACGGCGATCAGGCGCCGCTTGGCCTCCTCGTGCATCCATTCATCAAAGAGTTCGCGGGCCATCTGTTGCCGGGTTGCCGCATCAAAGGTGGCCGACTGGAACGATTCCAGCCGTACCACCAGCCACCAGGATTCGATCGAGAAGGGCTCCAGCAGCGTGCCGGGCGGGTTGATCCGCAGCCGCTCCGCCAGCAGAGGGTGGGCCTGGTTCAGGGGCACGGGGCCCACGATGCCCTTGGTGGTTTTTTCATGACCCTGGGAATACTCAGCAGCCAGGTCTGCGAAATTCGCTTCCCCTTCCTCGATGCGCAGGTAGAGCTCGCGGGCCAGGTAGGGATCCTTGCAGCGCAGCAGGCTGTACACCACTCGGTCGAGGTGGTGTTTGCGCTGCAGAAACCGGGT
The DNA here is from genome assembly GCA_046484965.1 of Prochlorococcaceae cyanobacterium. Classification (GTDB taxonomy): domain Bacteria; phylum Cyanobacteriota; class Cyanobacteriia; order PCC-6307; family Cyanobiaceae; genus JAWOHV01. The sequence goes on along the minus strand of JAWOHV010000065.1, from coordinate 9,850 downwards.
TTCGGCCTGGTGGGCGTAATGCTGCTCGCAATAGCGTTCGATGCGGTGGGGCAGCTGCGATTGCCAGCGCAACTGCTCCAGGTCCACCTGCCCTTCAGCAATCAGGGCCTCGAGGCGGGCGGGGTCGGCCAGCTGGTGGTGCTGCAGAAAAGCCTCTAGGAGCTGCTTGGCCTCCTCTTCCTCCACAACCACCTCTGAAACTTGATCGGCCACCAGCTCCTTCTCCACAAGGGGCAGCAGCAGGCCATGGCGTTGCAGTGCTGCTCTGACGGGATCGTCGAGGGCGGATAGGAGTGCGTCGAGCACCGAGCGCTTACGGGAAAATCAACCGTACTTTGCTGCTCAAGGCCTTGGCTGGCGATGGCGGCCTGTCGCAGAAAGGGAAGTGTCGTGCCGGCCGCGTTCTGATCTTGACGGCCCGCGTTGGCTTCGGTAGCCGATGGTCGAATCTTGGCCGCTGCTCAGTAATCCACACCCCGTTTGAGGTCCACGCCCTGCTCGGCGTAGTGCTTGTGGCACACCATCTCGGAGTGGACGCTGGCTAGATCGAAATAGGCGGGCATGTTCTTGCAGCGACCGGTGATGATCACTTCGGTTTCGGCGGGCTTGCGCAGCAGGGTCTGCACGATCGGCTCGACCGGCAGCAGCTCCAGGTCCACCGTGGGGTTGAGTTCGTCGAGGATCACGGTTTTGTAGAGCCCGCTGGCAATGGCGGCGCGGGCGATCTCCCAGGCCCGCTCCGCCTCCACATAGTCGATCGGCTGTTGCTGGCCGCGCCAGACGATGGCATCTCGGCCAGAGCGCAGGTGGTCCACCAGATGGGGGTAGCTCTCCCTGAGGGCGGCGATTGCCGCATCTTCTGTGTAGCCGCTGCCCCCCTTGAGCCACTGCAGAATCAGCACCCGGTGGCTCTTGTCCTGGCTGATGCCGCGGCCAATCGCCTGCAGGGCCTTGCCCAGGGCACTGGTGCTCTTGCCCTTGCCTTCGCCGGTGTAGATCTCGATTCCCTCCAGCCTGCCGCTGTCGCGGCCATCTACGTTGCCCCGCTGGCCTTCGGCGTTGAAGTCGAGCCGGCGATGGGCTCGCATTTCGGAGTGGAGATCGGCCAGCTGCACCAGATTGGGTGGCGCCCCCCTGCCGGTGCAGATCACCTCCATGCCGGGCGGTTTGGTGGCCAGGGTGCGCACCACCTCCTCGCTCTCGAGCAGCCCGAGGTCGAGCACAGGATTCAGTTCGTCGAGCACCACCACCGAATAGAGGGCACTGGCGATGGCCCCTTTGGCAATGTCCCAGCCGCGCCGGGCTTCCTGGCGATCGAAGGCGGTCACTTCCTCGGCGTTGAAGTAATCGCCGCGGCCGGTGCGCACCTGGTCGATCAGGTGGGGGAAGCCCTGCTGCAGGGCTTCGATGGCGGCGTCTTCGTCGTAAGGGCGGCCGGGGCCCTTGAGGAAACGCAGCAGCAGCACCCTGGTGCGCTTCTGTTCGCAGATGCCCAGGCCAATGGTGCGCAGCACCACCCCCAGGGCGGCCTGGCTTTTGCCCTTGCCATCGCCGTCATACACGTGCAGCTGGCCGCGGCAGCGCTCGTCGCTGCCGGCGGCCGTGCGGATGCCGATCCCACGGCCGGTGCCCCGCTGCGGCGTTTGGGTGCTGCTCGGGGCAGGGCTCATCAACACTCCGGCGATGCCTGGATGCTACCGATGCCGCACCAGGGTTCAGCTGCCCGATGGGCGATCCACAGGCCTTGTCAGGATGGGGCGATGGTGTTTGCTTTGCTCGAACCGCTGCCGCCGCCGCAGCTGCAGGCCCTGGCCGATTTGCGCAGGATGCTGGCCGGCTACGGCCAGGTGGTGGTGGCCTATTCCGGCGGGGTGGACAGCGCCTTGGTGGCCACAATCGCCGCTGAGCAGCTCGGCGCCGGGGCTCTTGCGATCACTGGCGTGTCGCCAGCCCTGGCTCCCCACCTGCGCCGAGAAGCCCGGCAGCAGGCGGCCTGGCTTGGCTTGAGCCACCGGGAGGTGGCCACCGATGAGCTCAACGATCCCGATTACAACAGCAATCCCCACGACCGCTGCTACGCCTGCAAGCGGGAACTGCACCGCAAGCTGGCGCCGATCGCGGCGGCCGCAGGCGGCGCCCAGGTGCTCGATGGGGTGAATCGAGATGATCTCGGCGACCATCGCCCCGGCATTCGGGCAGGGCTCGAGCAGGGGGTGGTTTCGCCGCTGGCGCAGCTCGGCATCGACAAAGCTGGCGTGCGCCTGATCTCCCGTGCCCTGGGGTTGCCCTGGTGGGACAAGCCCGCCCAGCCCTGCCTGGCCTCCCGTTTCCCCTACGGCGAGGTGATTTCGGCATCCCGGCTCGATCGGCTGGCGGCTGCGGAGCACTGGCTGCATGAGCAGGGCATCCCGGAGCTGCGGGTGCGCTGCCAAGGGGAGACGGCGAGAATCGAGGTGCCCGCCAGCCAGTTGCCGCAGCTGCTGGAGTGGCTGCGGCAGGGGGGGGTGCGCCAGGAACTGGTGCGCGCCTTCCTTGATCAGGGTTTCACCGCTGTGGCCCTGGATCTGGAGGGATTGGTGAGCGGCAAGCTCAACCGAGATTTAAGCCCTGATCCGGCGCAGGTTGTGCGCCGGTAGGGGGGGCGGTGGGAGGAGCTCAGCTGGGGCTGAGCTGGGGATCGCGTTCAACTACCTCGAGGCCGGCGGGGGTTTCGCGGCGGAAGCTGGTGAGTTTATGTTGACCAGCGGCCAGCTCTTCCACCAGCACCTGACAGGCACTCTCCGGCATCGTGTGATCACCGCAGGTGAACACATCAACAGCGGCGTAGCCGGATTCGGGCCAGGTGTGAATCGAGATGTGGGATTCAGCCAGCAGGGCAAGCCCCGTGACCCCCTGGGGCTCGAAACGGTGGGTGATCAAGTTGAGAAGGGTTGCGCCAGCACGCTTTGCTGCATTGGTGATGGCGGATCTCAGAAAGGCTTCGTCATCGAGCCGGCTTGGATCGCAGTTGTACAGCTCGAGGATGCAATGTTTCCCGACCGTATCGGTGGTTGTTGCCGCAAGGCTGGTGGCCGAAGGGATCGTTATCGAGGCGGTGGCTTGCTCCCATCCCGGGTTGGGGTGGAGGCAGGGCAGGGCTGGGGTCATCGAATCAAATCAAACAGCAGACAATCCTAGGGCTTTGTGCCCAATGGATCTGCTGCTGTCAAGGCGAGGGCGGCTGATCCGGCCGCTGCAGGGCGCCTCCCCGCATCTCCAGCACCTGGGAATCGCTGCGCCAGCCGCCGCTGAACGCTCCCAGGTGGGTGGCGCTCACCAGGCACTGGTGGCCCTGGCCCACCGACTCCAGCAACCAGGCCTGACGGCTGGGGTCGAGTTCGGCGAGCACGTCATCCAGCAGCAACAGGGGGGGGCTGCCCCACACCTGGCCCACCAGTTCCAGCTCCGCCAGCTTCAGGGCCAGCACGATCGTGCGCTGCTGCCCCGCTGAGCCGTAGCGCCGGGCGGGCTGCTCGGCCAGCAGCAGGGCGATCTCATCGCGGTGGGGGCCCACCCGGCAGTGGCCCAGTTGGGCCTCCTCTGAGCGCTGGGCCAGCAGCTGGGCCACAAGGCCATCGCGCCACTGGGTTTCGTCTTCCTCGCCATCGAGAAGGCTGCCGGGTTGATAGCGCAGCTGCAGCTCCTCGCTGCCGCCGCTGAGCTGCTCCTGCCAGCGCGCCGCCAGCGGCGCCAACCGTTGCAGGGCACGGCGGCGGCGGCGATGGATGCGGGTGCCGATCAGCGCCATCTGCAGATCAAAGGCATCGAGCAGGGCATCGCGCTGGTCGTGGCCCAGGCCCCGCCGCAGCAACTGGCTGCGCTGGCGCAGCAGGCGGCCATAGCGGCTGCTCAGCTCGGCGTAGACGGGCTCAAGCTGCAGCACAACCCGATCCAGCCATTGACGGCGCAGGCTGGGTTCACCCCGCACCAGTTCGAGATCGAGGGCGCTGAAGCCCACACAGCGCAGGGGGCCGAGCAGATCAAGCTGGCGTTCCAGCTGCTTGCCGTTCCGTTCGGCGCGGCGACCGCCCCGCCGGTGCAGCTCCAGGGCCAGGCTGTCGCCGCTGCCGGTGTGGCCCACCAGGCGGCTGGCGGGGGCGCCGTGGGCGATCAGGTCCTGGTCGCTGCTGCAGCGGTGGGAGCGCAGGCTGCCAAGCAGCTCCACGGCTTCGAGCAGGTTCGACTTGCCTTCGCCGTTCCTGCCGATCACCAGCAGCCGGGAAGCCTCCAGCGTCAGGTTCAGGGGCTGGAGGTTGCGGAAGTGCCGCAGCTCCAGGCGGTGCAGGTGAATGGGACCGGAGCGTTGAGCGGCTAAGGTAGGACCGTCGCCGCAGGCTCAGGCCAGGAGCGGCCGTTCGCCTCGGTTTCGGCCAGGGCAAACACCAGGCCCCCCAGCCCCTGTGGCCGGGCACCTGAGGGCATGTAGCTCAGTTGGATAGAGCATCAGATTCCGGTTCTGAGGGTCGGGGGTTCGAGTCCCTCCATGCTCGTCGTTTCCAGGGTTGCCTCCGCCGGATCGGAGCTTCCCGCTTCAGCTTCCAGGGTTGCTGGAAGTCTCTCCCCTGCTGCAGTCCAGGCTGAGGGAAGCAGTTCCAGCCCCATGGCGCGGATGCCGCCCGGATCCACCACGAAGCCCAGGGCCTCGAGGGCGCTCAGGGCCTGGGGTGGTGAGGCCAGCGAGATGCTGCAGCCGCTCAGCTCGCGCCGCAGCCGCACGAGGGCCCCGTGCAGCAGCACCGCCAGGATCCGCTCCTGATGGGCATCGCGGGGGTCGGCGCTCAGATCCCAGAGATTGGCATTGAGGGCCTGGTCGCTGGTGGCTCGCACGAATCCCACCAGGGTGCCGTGGGGGGCGCGCACTGCCAGGGCCCAGCTGCTCCGCGCCAGGGCCATCTGCCAGCGTTCCGCCGAGCGGGCCGCTTCGCCGCAGGCGCGGCGCAGGCGGTTGAGTTCATGGGGCGCCGGCAACGGCTGGCTCACCAGCCCATAGCCGCTGGGCAGGCGCGGCGGCGGCGGCGGTTGTTGGCGGAAGGGGAGCAAGAGGGAGGCCAGGGCTTCAACCGGTGTTGCGCATGCCGGCGGCGATGCCGTTGATTGTGAGCAGGGCGCCGCGCAGCAGTTCGCTGCGGCTGTAGGTGCGGCCATCGGCGCTGCCGCTGCTGGCTTCGCTCACCGGCGGTTGACGATTCTGGTCGCGCAGACGCCGCAGCAGGGCCACCTGCAGGAAGCCGAGCGGAATGATCGTGCGGTTGCGCAGATCCACCGACAATTGCAGGGCAGGGTCGCCATCGAGCAGTCGCTGGTGGCCGCTGATCGCCAGCACCAGGTCGCGGGTGAGGCTGAATTCGGCCGCAATGGTGGCGAAGATCTGCTCGAAGGACTCGCGATCGGCCGGCTTACCCAGGGCCTGAACGTAGTGGTGGGCCAGGTCGAGGTCCACCTTGGAGAGCGTCATCTCCACCTTGGAGATGAGCATTCGGAAGAAGGGCCAGCGCTGATAGAGCAGGCGCAGCATGACCATTTGGTCTGGATCATCAGCAAGCTCCGCCTGCAAGGCCGTTCCCACCCCATACCAGCTGGGCAGCAGGAAGCGGCTCTGGGTCCAGCCGAACACCCAGGGGATCGCCCGCAGGCTGGAGAGATCCTTGCTGCCCCCCTTGCGGCGAGCTGGCCTGCTGGAGATCTGCAGCTTGCTGATCTCCTCGATCGGTGTCACCTGCTGGAAGAAGGGCACCAGGTCGGGGTTGTCGTGCACCAGGGCGCGGTAGTGGTCGCGGGAGCAGGCCGCCAGCCGCACCATCAAGTCGTTCCAGCTTGGGGTGTCGTCCACCGACGTGGTTACCAGGCTGTTCTGGAGAACGGCGGTGCTGACCGTTTCGAGGTTGTAGAGAGCCAGCTCGGGCAGGGAGTACTTCGAGGCCAGCACCTCCCCCTGTTCAGTGATCTTGATGCGGCCCGAGAGGGTGCCGCTGGGCTGGGCCAGGATCGCCTGGTAGGCGGGCCCGCCGCCCCGGCCCACCGAGCCGCCGCGGCCGTGGAAGATCCGCAGGGCCACGTTGTGCTCGGTGGCCAGCTGCTGCAGGGCGATCTGGGCCCGGTGGATCTCCCAGTTGCTGGAGAGGAAGCCGGAATCCTTGTTGCTGTCGGAGTAGCCGAGCATCACCTCCTGCAGCGGTCGGCCGCCGTCCTGGGCATCGCAGAGCAGTTCCCGGTAGGTGGGTTCGCGGAAGAGGCGGTCCATCACCCCCGGTGCGCCCTGGAGATCCTCAACGGTTTCGAACAGGGGCACCACCAGCAGGTCGCTGCGCAGGTTCTGGGGATCCACCAGGCCCACCTCCTTGGCGAGCAGCAGCACCTCCAGCAGATCCGACACCGTGTGGCTCATGGAGATCACGTAGGTGCGGCAGATGCCAGGGCCGAACTCCTGCTGCAGCCGCTGCAGCATGCGGAACACGGCAAAGGTTTCGGCCGTCGCCGCACTCCAGGGAGCTGCGGCAGGCACAAGGGGCCGGCGGGTTTTCAGTTCGGCCAGCAGCCACTGGATGCGCTGCTCCTCCTCCATGGAGCAGTAGGGAACGGGCAGCTGCAGATAGCGGCTCAGTTCATCGAGGGCATCGCTGTGGCGGGTGCTCTCCTGACGGATGTCGAGGCTGGCCAGGGTGAAGCTGAAGATGTGCACCTGGCTGAGCAGCTTGCGCAGCGGTTCGCAGCTGAGGCCGGTGGATTCGAGGCTTTCGCGCAGCATCTCGAGATCGCTGCTGAATTCAATCTCGCTGCCGTAGTGCAGTTCGGGATTGGGTTGGCTGCCCAGGCCACCCTGCTCAATCGGTGCGGCCGTTGTGTCGCAGGGGGATTCCCAGCCGGCTGCCGCCAGCTGCTGGTTGCGCTCACGCGTCAGCCGCAGCCGCTCGAGGGTGTAGCTGAGCTTGAGCCGGTAGGGCTCGAGCCGGTAGCGTGCCGCCCGTTCCTCATAGATCTCCGGGAAGCGCAGCCGGTCCATCTCCAGCGACTCCAGCAGCGCCGGGCTGACCTGGCTCCACTGCATCGAGATGCTCAGCTGGTCGCGCAGGTCGGCCACCGCGGTGAGGTAGCGCTCCAGCATCAGCTGGCGCTGATAACAGGCCGTGCGCCAGGTGATCTCCGGCGTCACCGAAGGGTTGCCGTCGCGGTCGGCCCCCACCCAGGAGCCGAAGGTGCAGAAGGCATCGCGGGGCGGCACCACATCCGGGTAGCTCTGGCTCAGGGCTGTGCGCATCCGCTGGCGCAGCAGGGGCATGGCGTCGAAAAGCACCTGCTGGAAGTAGTGCAGGGCGTAGTCGACCTCATCGAGTACCGAAGGTTTGAACTGGTGCAGCTCATCGGTGCGCCACCAGAGCCGGATCTCTTCCTCCAGCTGGCGGCGGATGCTGCTGGGGTCGTCGAGGTTGAGCGTGCTGCTCTGCTGCAGTTTCTGGATCAGGCTGGCCACCCGCCCCTGTTTGTGGCGCACGGTGTGGCGCACGATCTCGGTGGGGTGGGCGGTGAACACCAGTTGGATGTCGAGCTCCCGCAGCAGCGCCTCCACCTGGGCCGGCGGCACGTTCAGGGCCCGCAGGCGCTGGAACAGCTGGCGGAAGGTGGCCGGTTGGCTTTGGTTGGCCAGAGGTGGCAGGAACGGATCACCGATTCGTTCGCTCGGGTTTGCCTTGAGGCTGGCCAGGTAGCTGTCTTCCTCGATGTGCTGCTCGAGGATGTTCACCAGCTGGAAATAGAGCGAAAAGGCCCGGGCCGCCGTAATCGCTTCAGCCAGATCCATCTCCCGGATCAACTGCACGATGGCGGCGGTGGTGCTTTCGGCCTGGGCGGTGCTGTCATCGTTGCCCGCGCTGGCGGCGGGATCGCTCAGTTGCTTCAGGCGCAGCAGCCTCTCGGCCTGCCCTGGCGGGCATTCGCTGCGCAGCACGGTTTGCCAGAGATCTTCCACCAGTGCCAGCCGCTCGTGCAGCAGGCGGGCGGCCCTGGGGGCGGCTTCAGGGGCTGCTGCCAAAGAAGCTGAGGGAGAAGCTGCTGGAGAGGCTGAGGGAGAAGCTGAGGGAGAAGCCATGGCAGCGGCCGCTCTTGCATCAGTGGCTGGCAAGGGGGGCCGCATCGACAAAGGATCATCAGAGCATTGCCCCATGATCATCCCAAAACGCCCGGGATTTCTGTTGCCATCGGTGCGGTGCTGAGCTCCTGAACCTCCATGGCGGCGGCTTCGCTGGCCACGATCTCGGCGATGCTCTCCGCCGCCTCGAAGCGGGCCAGCCAGCGCATCGCCTCATTGCCTCCTGCGAGCACCTGCTCCAGCGGTGCCAGCACTGAGGCAAGGCCCTGCTCTGCGGCAAGGGGGGCCAGGGCCGCCAGCTCTCGCCGGATCCAGTCTCTGGCCTGCAGCGGCTGGCCCGTGCGCCAGTCCCTCAGGCTGGCCTCCAGGCTGCGGCTGGCGGCGGCCCGATCGTTGGCATCGGCCAGCTCTGCCAGCTCTGGGAGCCCCAGCACGCTGGCCCGCAGGGGGTCGTGGCGGCTCGGATCGGCCAGCAGCTGCAGCAGCCGCAGCTCGGCGAAGGCCGTGATCGCCAGCAGCAGGCGCGGATCAGCCACCAGATCGCAGATGCGGATTTCGAGCCGATTGAGCTGCTGCGGCCGGTCGTCGCCGTTGGGGCGCACCGAGGTCCAGAGGTGCCGCACGTTCTGCATCGCTCCGGTGGCCAGTTGCTCGCCGATCCAGCGGATATAGGCGCCATGGTCGCTGAACAGGGGCACCTGGGCAGGGGTGAGTGGAAACTGCAGCCAGCGCTGGGAATGGGCGCCGGTGGCGGCCCCATCGAGGAAGGGGGAACTGGCGCTGAGGGCGAGCAGCAGGGCCGCTTCGCAGCGGAGCAGCCGACAACCGGCGAACAGGGTCTCCATGTCGTTGAGCCCCAGGTTGATGTGCACACTGGCGGTGACGACCCGGGTGCCGTAGGTGGCCTCGATATAGCTGTGGTAAGGGTTTGAGGGATCGGAGCGCTCGAAGTGGCTGCTGTCACCCAGGGAGAGGGTGCTGCCGGGAAGCAGGGTGAGACCCCGCTGCCGCAGCCAGCCCCGCAGGCGCCGGCGGGGCTCCAGCAGCCAGGCCAGTTGCTGGTTGTAGCTGGCCGAGGGGGCCGTGATGTATTCGAGGTTGCGTTGATCGGGCTCGGTCACAAAGCCCTCCAGGCTCGCGGCCGCCGCCGCCGAACAGCCCACCACCGTGCCGTCTGGGCGGCCGGTGAACAGTTCCACTTCGAAGCCCTTGAGCAGCAGAGAGTGGTTCATGGATTCCCCTGCAGGCAGGCAATGGCCTTGAGCATGCCGCGGGCCTTGTTGAGGGTTTCCTGGTATTCGGCAGCAGCGTTGGAATCGGCCACCACACCGGCGCCGGCCTGCACCTGCACCCGCCAGCCGCCCTCGGGATGGGGCAGCACCACCATGGTGCGAATGGTGATGGCGGTGTTGAGGGCGCCGCCCAGGTCGACGCCGCCATACACCCCGGAGTAGGGGCCCCGGGCATCGGGCTCGAGGGCGTGGATCAGCTGCATGGCGCGGATCTTGGGGTTGATGACCTCTCGCGCCTTAACCGGCGGGATCTCCAGCCTGTGCTTCGAGGTATAGATAAGGGAGCCCTTGGCGCCGCGGGTGATACCGAATTCGCGCCTCGCCTCGCGCTCGGCCTGCTCGCGCGCCAGGGTTTCAATGAGGCGCAGTTCACGCTCGCGCGCCGAGTCCGGCTCCGGGTCGGCGTGCGGATCCTTTTCGGCCCTGGGCTGCGCCA
>JAWOHV010000295.1:0-3761 GCA_046484965.1 Prochlorococcaceae cyanobacterium | reverse complement strand
AAGCAGCAGGAGGCTGATGCCCAAGCCGATCGAGCCGCCTTGCAGGTCTTGCTGCAGCAGCGTGCCAATGGGGCATTGATCTCTGCCGATCAACTGCGGGCCAGGTTGGCGGCGCAGCCCTGATGAGCGAGGCTCAGTGGTCGGTGGTCTTCGCCGCAGAAGCGATCAACGATCTGCTGTTGATCACTGAGACCCTCACCCAGTCCTACTGCGGTTTTGGGGAGCCACTGGCTGAGGCCAATCGGCACGCACAGGTGCGCATCGAGGCGATCATCACTGCCGCCGAACGGTTGGCCACCGCTCCCTTCCGCGGAGAATCCCACGATGATCTGCTGCCTGGCCTTCGCCATCTGGCTCTGGATCGTGCTGTCTATTGGTTTCTTCCACGCGCTGGGCAGCGGGACATCCAGGTGTTGGCCGTGTTCTTTGGTGGCCAAGATCACCAGCGCCGGATGCTGGTCCGCCTGCTGCAAAACCCGCCTGCTTCAAAATAGTCACGAGGTGTGAGCTTGTCTTATTCGCTAGCGGGAGTCAGCCATTCACCAACGGCTGGATGCGCTCCAGTTCGTCGGCCAGTTTCGCACTGGCCACCTCCGTGTCGTGAGCGGCCTGGGCCCGCAACCAGTAGCCAGGACTGAGCCCCCGAAAGGCGGTTCATGAATCTGTACGGCCTGTACGGTGTGCAGCCTGTACGGATCTAGGGACACCGCTGCTCGAGTGCTACCGCACCCCGCCCGCTTGGCACCCCGGCGTGACACGCCAAGCTCTTATCGATGCTTTGCGAGGTTATGGCATCGAAATCGACGACGACTGAGAGGCCTGCACCAGGCCGTAACGCCGCCGGTCAACCCGATCACGCCGCTCCTCCAACGGCTGCCATCCGCCCTTACTGAGGCGCCGATCCGGCAGCACACGGCGATCCACACGCTGCACCTCCGCCAGCAATGAGCAGTGGGGCCCAGCAGCCAGCTGGTTGCTGCGCTCCAGCACCCCCATCAGCACCAGCTCGCGGATCTCTGCGGCGCTCAGGCCGGCATTCCAGCTCCAGTACTTCATGCCTAACACGACCCGAAGATGGAAATCTTAGGCATAGGCTCAGGCCGCCGCAACCCGGCAGTCGCAACTGGTGCTCACAGGATCGTCCGCTATAGCAGCCTCTGCACCATGAGAGCGGCTTGGCTAGGGTTTTGGTCTTCGATATCCAGGGCTGGATCACCCCCTTCTCGTCCTACAGCCATGCCTTTATCCCCTTCACCGGCGATTCCTTGAACTGATCGCCACCGTGGTCTTCGACAACGACTGGGACGCGCAGGCGTCGATAGCATTGACGCTGAATCGGCGGTCAGGCGCCATGGGAAATCCACCAGACCTCGATGGGCCGCTTCCAGACATCTACCGCTCCCGGGAGGCCTTCTTTGCATCCCTGCCGGCCTGGCGGCGCTTCCTGGCGAAGCTCAACTGGCATCCAATCATCGACCTGATGGTGAAGCGCTATGCCTGGGAACAGGAAGACGCACGCCTGGACAGGTTGGCCGGGGCGGCGACCAGCCCACCCAGCGACGCGCTCCTGGCCGAGCTCAATGCCGAGCTGAACCGGCGCGGCAGCGCACTCACCACCATCACAGACCTGCCGGCGGAGCCCACGGACCCCCGCCCTGAACAGATCAGCACTGCACCGAGGCAGCCCTCCAGGCGCAATGCCGTCAAGGCCACCCTGCTGTTGGTGTTGGGCATCGGCATCGCGATCCTGCTGTTCACCTCCCCCTGGTTCTGGCTGCTGCTGGTGGCTGGCTTTGCCGGGTGGGTCGTGGTCGGCCTGCTCGGTTTCGTCTGGAAAGCGATCTACGACACCCTCCAGGAAGGGGATCAGCCCCCGGCACCCTGATCGCCGCCCCAACCAGTAGCAATCGTGTTGAGCTCCGAGACTTGATCTCCCTGCTTGAGGTGTACGGGGCGATGGCTGTTCTGATGACAAGCCCAGCTGATCGCCACCGAGCTCGCGGATTTCGCCGGCGGTTCCCGCGCATGATCCAACAGCTCGATCGCTACCGCACCCCAGCAGGAATCGGAGCGGATCAACAGCCGCCCGGCAGGCCCATGGAGCTACCCCACCCCGTGTTTGTCATCACTGAGGTCGATCAAAAGGCTGTCGTGGCTTTCTACACCTGATGCATGGCGAGCGTGGCGCGCCTGCGTCAGGCCACCCCGGCTTCGTCACGAACACCGGCGCTCAGCTTCAATCCAAGCGCGGAGATCACCTTGAGAACCGTATCAAAACTAGGGCTGCGTTCACCTGAAAGCGCCTTATAAAGACTCTCGCGTGAGAGACCGGTCTGACGGGCAATCTCTGTCATACCCTGAGCACGGGCAATATCCCCGAGGGCCTTGGCAATGAAAGCTGCATCTCCATTTGATTCTTCAATGCAGGCCCCGAGGTAAGCCGCCATCTCGTCGGGCGTTCTGAGCGTCTCAGCGACGTCGTAAGGGAATGTTTTGATTGTCATGGCCTCTCCTCCTTGATCTGACGAGCAAGCATCAGCGCTTCGTCGATATCACTGGCCTGAGTTGACTTGTCGCCACCGGCCAAGAGGATAATCAAATCGGAGCCTTTCTGCTGGTAGTACACCCTGTAGCCAGGGCCATAGTTGATCCGCAATTCAGAAACGCCTGAACCAACAGGCCTGGCATCGCCGGGATTGCCGCCAATAAGACGCTCAATCCTGGCCTGAACTCTCGCCCTGGCTCTCAGATCACGGAGATCCTCAAGCCACTGGGCGAAACGCGCTGTCTGCCGGACTTCAACCACCGATCAAGTGTAGCCTCCTGGCTACGCCTTCGCAAGCTGTAGATCTGCAGCAGCTTGTCTCTGTCTGCTCCTTCGAGCGCGCGGCTCGCGCAGATCGACTCCAGGCTCGAGCGCTTCGAGCGGGAGCACTTCTCTGGCTCGAGCCCACCCCCCTCCACAGAAGATGACTGATCTCGCTGGCGGTTCCCCCGCATGATCCAACAGCTCGATCGCTACCGCACCCCGCCCGAATGGCACCCCGGCGCGCCCGTGCTGGTGCGCACCCTCTGGTTCTGCCTCGGTGCCCCCCTGCTGAGCGCCCGCTGGCTGCCCGGCTCCGCCTGGCGCGTGGCGCTGCTGCGTGCCTTCGGGGCCCGCATCGGCAGCGGCTGCCGCATCAAGCCCGGCCTGCGCGTCAAGTTCCCCTGGCGCCTGGGGGTTGGCCACCACTGCTGGCTCGCAGAAGACGCCTGGATCGACAACCTCGCCCCCGTGACCCTCGGCCATCGCGTTTGCCTCTCCCAGGGCGCCTTCCTCTGCACCGGCAACCACGATTTCCGCTCCCCCGGCTTTGAGTTGCGCCTCGGCCCGATCAGCATCGGCTCGGATGCCTGGATCGCCGCCCGCGCCATCGTGCGCGGCAATCCGGCGGTGATTGTTGGCGAGAGATAAGGGGCAGCGGTAGCTGGAGGGCTGAGGCTGGCTGCGGTGTTGATTGGATTCGACCTGCAGGGCGCGATCCCGCTGTTCACTGGTTACGGCCAATGGAGGCGGTAGGCGCGGCTGCGGCCCTCGCCGATCGCTTCGAGGGCTTGCCATTCCACAAGATTGGGCCCACACCGGCGCGAAGGTGGAGCTGCCGCGCGAGGGCTTGAGTCCCACGAGGCCGTTTTTCGGGGCTGACAGCTCTTATGACCTTCATGGCAGGAGCATACCTGGCCAACACCATGACCGTGATGTGGATCTTTGTTGAGGC
>JAWOHV010000248.1:0-12154 GCA_046484965.1 Prochlorococcaceae cyanobacterium | reverse complement strand
GAACCCCGAGCCGGAGCTCGTCCCGATCCCCGTGCCCGGGGCGATTGCGCACGGGGATCGGGACGAGCTCCGGCTCGGGGTTCACCAGGCTGTCGACGATGTCGAGCACATCCTTCCAGAGATCCTCGACGTGCTCTTGGATCGACTTCTTCGGACGGTCGGGTTCATCAGACATTCCCTCTCACTATGCGGACGACCGCCGAGATTTCAAGGGGGTGTCCCAAGTTTGCGCAGTCCACCGCGTCGCGTCAGTCGCGGCGACGCTTCTCGAAGGTGAACGCCCCTCCGTCGACGTCGATGTGAACCACGTCGCCGGCCCCGTACCCGCCTTCGAGCAGCGTGGTGGCGAGCGGTGTAGACATGGCCGAGGGAGCGGCTGCCGAAATGGGGGCGCATCAGCTTCCATCCCGGCTCAAACACCAGCTGCAGAAAGCCGCTGCCCTGGCCGCCGCTGCGGGCAACCACCATCTCCGGACCGGCACCCGCCTTGGTGGGAGCAGCCAGCAGCAGGGTGTCGCCTCCCTGGCGAATGACGCTGAGGCGATAGATCGAGGCGAGATCGTCGCCTCCCACCCGCAGCGAATAGCCGTTGCCGTCGATGTAGCGGCTGCAGATGCCGGTGAAGTCGAAGCCGCCCAACAGGGGCTCCACCTGGGCCGGCGAACTGCCGCTGGTGGAGAAACAGAGCCGCGTGTCCTTGATCTGCTCGTAGATGTTCAGCTGGGAGCGCTCGCCAGTGCCGATCGGAGCGGCCACCAGCACGAAACGCTCGGCCGCCACATCCCTGGCCTCGAAAAGCGCCGACTGGGCGAGGGCAGCTGAGCCTGCACTGAAGCCAGCCAGCAGGGCGGCGCAGGTTGCAGTGAGGGCCGCTCGCGGCCGAAAACAAGCGTTGGATGCGAGCGTATGGGTCACGGCAGGGAAGCAGCGGATGCCGATGCTATGGAGGCCACAGCACTGGCGCCACTCGATCAGGCCGGCTTGTTGATCCGGATCGCCAGCAACAGGCTGAGCAAGGTTCCAGGCAAACAGGCGGCCAGGATCCAGCGGGTTGTGATCACGCCAAGGTTGGGGTCGCCATAGGCAAGCTCGAACACCGATCCGGTGGCCGCGATCCCGAGCACACAGGCCAGGGCCAGGAACAGCCCGGCCAGAGGTTTCATTGGCATCGGCGCAGGAGCAACGGAAGGGGGAAGCGAATGCTCATTGAACCGGACGAACATCAGCCTGCTGGAAACCCTGCAGACGGAGCCCCTCCTCAAGCGCCTTGCCATCGGTGACCCGATCGACGAACAGCACACCCTGGAGATGGTCCATCTCGTGCTGGATGCAGCGGGCCAGCAGACCATCGGCCTTGAGCCGGCGCAGGCGGCCCATCTCGCAGCGATAGCTCACCTCCACGACGCTGGGGCGCACCACATCGAGGTAGACCCCCGGGATGCTCAGGCAGCCCTCCTCGTAGGTGCAGAGGGATCCGCCCACGGCGGCGATCTCCGGGTTGATCAGCACCAGCGGTGGCGCCGTGGGGTTCTCCCCATCGAGATCGATCACCAGCAGCTGTTGGTTGACGCCCACCTGGGGTGCCGCCAGACCGATGCCACGGGCTGCGTACATGCTCAGAAGCATGTTGCGGGCAAGATCCCGCACGGCCTCGTCGACCTTGACGATGCGCCTGGCCGGTTCGCGCAGCTCGTCATGGCCGAGGGTGTGGATGGGCAGGGGAGGGCTGTCCAGCGGCTCCTTGGACACCTGCATACCGCGGTTCGACTGCTCCGCCGATCGCGCCATCCTGGCGAAGCTGCTGGCCAAGGTCCCCCGTCCTCCCGTTGATTGGCCCGGCCGCAGTCAGAAACGGCATCAAGGCCTGGTTGTGACCGATTCTAATGGCGCAGTGCGGAGTGTTTCGGTGGGTCGAATCCGGGGAGCCCTGAGCCCCAGCACCGTGGTGGGCCGCACTCCCAGCATTCACGAGCCCCGCCTTCTGGATGGGGTGACCTACTGGCTGGAGCAGCGGCCCCAGGAGGGCGGGCGCACCACCTTGATGGCCCAGGCCCCTGGCTCCCCTGAGCCCGATGAATGCACCCCAGGCCCCTGGAACCTGCGCAGCCGGGTGCATGAATACGGCGGTGGTGCCTATTGCGTAGGCCATCCCAGCCATGCAGCGAGCGCGGCAGCGGTGGCGGTGTTTGTGGACGACGGCGACCCCTGCCTCTGGCGCCTGGATCTAGGCGGCAAAACCCCTGGCACACCGGTGCGACTCACCGAGCCGGCAGCGCGCAGCTTCGCCGATGGACTGATCGATCCCTGGCAGCAGCGCTGGATCGGTGTGCTCGAGCAGGACGGCCGTGACGCCCTTGTGGCCGTGCCGCTGGCGGGGGGCGAACCGGAGCTGCTGCACCGCTGCGCGGATTTCTGCGGTTACGCGGTGCTCAGCCCGCGGGGCAGCCACCTGGCCTGGGTGGCCTGGCAGCAGCCGTTCATGCCCTGGCAGCGCAGCGAGCTCTGGCTGGGACGCTTCGATGGCAGCGGCAGCCTGGAGGCCTGCAGGGCGATGGCCGGCTCGGGGCCGCAGCTCGATCAGACCCGTTCAGATCAGGCGAGTTCAGATCAGCCGAGCTCAGTTTTCCAGCCGCTGTGGATCGATCGCCCGCAGGGCGCCGCCCTGGTGGTGGCCAATGATCGCAGCGGCTGGTGGAACCTGGAGCTGCTGGCGGGCGCCGAAAACCTCAGCGCCGCCCAGCTCACACCAGCTGCATCGCCGCCTGCCCAGGCTGCCCCCTGGGAAGCCTTGCTGCCGATGGCCGCCGAGTTCGCCATGCCCCAGTGGGTGTATGGCATGCGCACCACCGCCTGGGACGGGGCCCAGCTGGTGGCGGCAGCCTGCCGGGAGGGGCGCTGGCAGCTGGGCCAGATCACGCTCCCCACCCCTTCAGATTCCGCCTGCACAGATTCCCCTGCGCCAGAGCAGGCCGGGCGCTGGCAGCCGCTGGCGCTGCCCTTCGATGATCTGGCTGGGCTCGATGCCGAAGCCGGCCGCCTGGTGGCGGTGGCCAGCTCGCCCACCACGCTGCCTGGATTGCTGAGCGTGGAGCTGGCCAGCGGCAGCTGGCGCCATCAACCGGCGGCCGCAGGGCCTTTACCCCTGCGGCTGGAAGCGATCAGCCGGCCGGAGCCGCTTTGGTTTGAGGGCTATGGCGGCCTGCCCAGCCACGCCTGGTACTACCCACCGGCCGGCGGCGGCCATGCCCAGGCGCCGCTGCTGGTGAAGGGCCACAGCGGCCCCACCGGCATGGCCCGCACCGGCCTCAACCTGGCGATCCAGTACTGGACCAGCCGCGGCTGGGGCGTGGTGGATGTGAACTACGGCGGCTCCACGGGTTTCGGCCGGGCCTACCGCGAGAGGCTCGATGGCCAGTGGGGCGTGGTGGACGTGGCCGACTGCGCCGCCGCCGCCGGCGCCCTGGTGGCGGCCGGCAGAGCCTCCGCTGCGCGAATCGCCATCGAAGGCGGCAGTGCCGGCGGTTTCACAGCCCTGGCCGCCCTCTGTTTCAGCGACACCTTCGGCGCTGCCGCCTGCCGCTACGCGGTGGCCGACCCGGGCGCCCTGGCCGCCGAAAGCCATCGCTTCGAGGCCCGCTACCTCGATAGCTTGATAGGCCCCTGGCCTGAAGCCCAGGCGACCTACGCCGCCCGCTCGCCGCTGCAGCATGCCGATCGCATTCGCTGCCCGGTGATCTTCTTTCAAGGCCTCGACGATCGGGTGGTGCCACCGGAGCAGACCGAGCGGATGGCCCTCGCCCTGCAGGCGAACGGAGTGCCGGTGGAGGTTCACCTCTTTGCCGGCGAGGGGCACGGCTTCCGCAGCGGCGACGTGCAGAAGCGGGTACTGGAGGCCAGCGAGTTGTTCTTTCGCCGCCACTTCGGGCTGTGATCCTCCCCCAGCTGCCCCAGTTGCCTGGGATCGAAGGCCTGGCCAACCTCGATTTCGCCAACTTCGATATCGGCAACTTCGATGTCGCCAACCGCTCGTTGGCGGCGGCCATCCTGGTTGCGTTGCTGGCGGTGGGCAGCCTCTGCGGCCGCGGCCTCGTACTCCACCAATGGGGAATCCCGGAGGCCCTCATCGCCGGCGCCCTTGGCCTGCTGTTGGCGCCTGATGGCCCCCTGCCCCTGATCCCTGTGGCGGTGATCCAGCTCTGGGGCCAGCTGCCGTTGATCCTGCTGACCCTGGTGTTCGCCACCCTGCTGCTTGGCAAACCCCTGCCCAAGCCGGCCGGACTGTGGCGGCCGCTTTCGGCCCAGGTGCTGCTGGCCCTCACTCTGGCCTTCGGCCAGTATCTGGTGGCGGGGCTGGCGGTGCTGCTGGTGCTGCAACCCCTGTTTGGGGGCCATCCCTTGATGGCCTGCCTGATCGAGGTGGCCTACGAAGGAGGCCATGGCTCCGCTGCCGCCATGGGGCCGAGCTATGCCCGTCTGGGCTTTCCCGGCGGCGAGGCGCTCGGCCTGGCGATGGCCACCGTGGGGCTGCTGGCCTCCACCCTGGTGGGGGGGCTGGTGGTGATCCTGGGTCGCCGGCGCGGCTGGCTGACGCCGCCGCCGCCGATACCGCCAGCTCCAGCCCAGGCCAGCAACGCCACCTTCTCTGGCTCAGCCTCTAGCTCAGCCTCTGGCTCAGCCGCCGCCGCTAGCCGCTCCCCTGGGGCCGCATGGGCGATCAACCTGGGCCTCGCCGGGTTGGCCGTGGCGCTCGGTGGGGCCCTGCTGGCAATTCTGCAAGCCCTGGCCGGGTTGATCGGCGGTGGCTTTGCCGCAGTGATCGAGGCGCTGCCCCTCTTCCCGCTGGCGATCATCGGCTCGCTGCTGGTGCGGTTTGTGCTCGAACGAAGTGGCCGCGCCCACCTGGCCCAGCAAGCCATCCAGGGAAGGGTGGGCACCCTCTCTGCCGATCTGCTGATCACCTCGGCCACCGCCTGCCTGGATCTGTCACTGCTCGGCCGCAACTGGTTGCCGCTCACGCTGCTCGCCCTGGCCGGGCTGGGCTGGAACCTGCTGGTGATCCTGCTGCTGGCGCCGCGGATCCTGCCGCCCGACTGGTTCGAGAGGGCCCTGATCGAGTTCGGCCAGGCCACCGGCGTGGCCGCCAGCGGCCTGCTGCTGTTGCGGATGGCCGACCCGCAAGACCTCAGCGATGCCCTGCCTGCCTTTTCGATCAAGCAACTGCTGCTCCAACCGCTGCTGGCGGGCGGCGTGATCACAGTGGTGGCACCACTGGCGATCAGCGGCTGGGGCCTGCCGCTCTGGACGGCCCTCAGCCTGATCGTGGTACTGGTTTCAGCCGGCCTGGGCCTGCTGCTGGCGTCCAGGGCCGTGGCCACGCCCTGAGGCAAAACCTTAGGTGTGCCCTGAAAGGCTGCGATCTTCGCCGAGCCTCAGCGAACCATCGCCGCCACATTGCCGCCATCAACCGTGAGCACCGCGCCTGTGGTGCGCTCCAGGCTCGCCAGGGCCACGAAGGCATCGGCCACATCCGTGGCCCGCACCTCCTGGCCGATCAGGTTGCCGGCCATGTAGGCGGTTTCACTGACACCCCGGGCGCCGGCGCGCTGGCGGATCAGGGCGTCGTTGAGCAAACCGCTGCGGATGCGATCAGCATTGATGGCGTTGGCGCGGATGCCTTCGCCACCGAGCTCAAGGGCGTACTGGCGCATCAGGGCCAGCAGCGCCGCCTTGGCGATGCCATAGGCCCCGAAATTGGGGCCGGGGTTGAGGGCCTGCTTGGAGGCGTTGAACAGCAGCTGACCGCCGCACCCCTGGGCCCGCAGCACCGCCACGGCCGCCTGGCAGAGGCGCTGGTGGGCAAAAAAGTTGAGTTCGAAGCAGGCCCGCAACTCCGCCTCGTCCAGCTCAGCGATGGCGCCTGTCCAGGCCGCACCGGCGTTGTTCACCACCACATCGATGCCACCGAAGCGGGCCACCACGGCGTCGATGGCCGCCCGCAGCGAGGCCGGCTCGGTGAGCTCGCAGACCAGGCCGAGGGCATGGGGGCCGCAGGCAGCCGCCGCGGCCACGGCGGCGGCGCCATCGCGATCGAGCAGGGCCAGCTCGGCACCCTGGGCGGCGAAGGCCCGGGCCGTGGCCGCACCGATAGCGCCGCCGCCGCCGCTGATCAGCACCACCTGGCGGGCCAGGGGCTTTTCGCTGCCCTTGCCGAGCTTGGCCTGCTCCAGGCTCCAATACTCCATGGCAAAGGTCTGGGCCTCGTCCACCGGTTCGAAGCGACCAACGGCCTCGGCCGCCAGCAGGGTCTGGGCCCAGGCCTCGCCGATATCGGCGGCCACGGCCGCATCGGCGGCAGACCTGCCGATGCCGATCAGGCCGAAGCCGGGCACCGCCACCAGCCTCGGCAGGGGGTCGAGCTGTCGCTTACTGCCCCCCACGCGGGCGTTCTGGCGCTGGAAATAGGCCTTGTAGGCGGCGATGTAGGCGGCCAGCTCCTGCTCGGCCCTGGCCGTCCAGGCCCGCAGGGCTTCGGAATCTGCGTGGGCGGGCCCGGCGGGCAGCACCAGCGGCTGGGCCTTGGTGCGGATCACATGGTCTGGTGTGGCGACGCCGCGGCCAGCCCACTCGCCCAGGCGGGGATCATTCACCAGCGCCAGCGCCAAGGGAGTAGAGCGCCGCGCCATCAGCCAGCGCACCTGGGCCCCCTCCAGCTTGGCGGCGCGGCCCAGAACACCGCGCAGCAGCGGCAAAAGTGCCACCTGCTCAAGCCTGTGCTCAGGCGCTGCAACAGGCGCTCTGGCAATCCAGGCGCCACCTGCCTGCTCGATGTGCTGCTCGGCCTGCCGCACCAAGTGGATCATCCGCTCGTAGCTCTGCCGGGCCGTGGCCCCGAAGGAGAAGAGGCCGTGCTTGAGCAGCACCATGCCCTCCAGCTCGATGCCCTGGGCCTCGGCCACGGCGGCGGCCTGCTCATAGGCCGCCGCCGCGGCCAGGGCCAGCTCGAAACCCGGCATCACATAGGGCACCAGGGCCACCCGATCGCCATACACCTGCCGGCAGATCGCCGACGCATCGGGCTGATCCGCCAGGGCCAAAAGGGCGATGGCATGGGTGTGGTCCACAAACTTGTGGGGCAGGAAGGCGTGCAGCAGCGCCTCCACCGAGGGGTTTGGGGCCGCCGGATCGATCAGATTGCGCCGCTGGGCGGCCACCATCTCCTCATCGCTGAGGGCCGGCAGCGCCCGCAGGGCCTTGAGCTCCTCGAGGCGCACCGCCGGATGGCCCGGCGGCTCGATCGTGGCCAGGTCCCAGCCGGATCCTTTAACGCAAAGCACCGGGATCGTTTCGCCCAGCAAACCGGTGACGGTGGTTTTCACCGAGGTGTTGCCGCCGCCGTGCAGCACCAGCTCCGGATCTCCCCCCAGCAGCTGGGCCGAGTAGGTGCGCAGGGCCAGATCCTCGGCCACACCGAGAGCGCCATAGCGGGTGATCGCCTCGGCGGCGGCAGCCTCCGACCAGCGGTTCTCAGAGGGCATGGGCGGAGGCCGGAGGCGGCAGCAGCGATGGGGTGAGGCTACGGGCCACCTTTGCCTACGGTTGCGGCGGCTCCTGTTGCTTCGCCCCGCAGATCAATGGCCCTGCGAACGACTCTGTTTCTGCTCACCAACCTGGCGGTGGTGGTCACGATCGCCCTGCTGCTCGCCCTGGCCACCGCGATCGGCTGGCTGCCGCCCGACCTCCCCCTGGCGCCGCTGCTGCTGGGGAGCTTCTTCTGGGGGGTGATGGGCTCCTGGCTGTCCTTGCAGTGGTCGCGGCAATCAGCGATCGCCGCGATGGGGGTGCAGCTGGTCGATGGCAGCGAGAGTGAGGCTTGCCGCTGGCTGTTGGACACCGTGACCCAGCTGAGCCAGAAGGCCGGCCTGCCAATGCCGGAGGTGGGCATCTACGCCTCGCCGGAATTCAACGCCTTCGCCACCGGCGCCGCTCCCGAGCAGGCCCTGGTGGCGGTGTCGAGCGGCATCCTCGAGGGGATGCCGTCCAAGGAGCTGGAGGCGGTGCTCGGCCACGAACTCAGCCATGTGGGCAATGGCGACATGGTGACGATGACCCTGCTACAGGGGGTGGTCAACGCCTTCGTACTTTTCCTGGCCCGGCTGCTGAGCCTGCTGCTGCCACGGGGTCCGCAGCAGGACGGACGCTCTCGCCCGCCGGCGCCCCTGCTGGTGCAGCCCCTGGAGCTGCTGCTCGGGCTGGCCGGTTCCATGATCACCGCCTGGTTCTCCCGGCACCGCGAATACCGCGCCGATGCCGGCGCCGCCCAGCTGGTGGATAGCGAGGCGATGGTGTCCGCCCTCGAGCGTCTCGCTGAGGTTTCGGGGCTGGTGGATCCGCGCGACAGCCCCGCCCTGGCCAACTTCAAAATTGCCGCCGGGGGCGGCATCCAGGGCCTGCTGGCCAGCCATCCGCCCCTGGGCGAACGAATCAGGGCCCTGCGGCAGGCCAGTGATGCAGCCAGGGAGCCCATCGATTGAGGCGGGCCAAGGGCAATTCCGGCTCAGCGGCAGAGGGCCCGCTCAGATGTCGTCATCCCAGCCGAATGGGCTGTACTCACTCCAACCGGGGCTGGCCTGATCGAAGATCCCGTAGCGAGCCGCTTCGTCGTCGAGCAGGGTGTCCCCCTGCGGCTGGGTGTCACAGGTGATGCCGCCAGCGGCGGTGGGCATGCAGTTTTCGAAGCGCACGTCGGCGCGGGCAGCGGCCGGGGCGAACAAGGCCGTAAACCCCACCAGGCCAAAGGCGAGCAGGAAGCGAACAGGGGCCGGCATCGACAGCGGAACCGAGGGGGTGGACTGGGATGATGGCAGGGTCATGAGCCCTGCAGCGATGTACACAGACTGGACCGCCGTGATCCTGCTGCTGCTGACGGCCGTTCCGCTGGCCGTGGTGGTGGCGACCGCAGCCTTTTTCATCTGGCGCAAGAAGACGGCGAAGCGCTGAGGGGGGGGCGCTGGGCCCAGGGCTGGGCAGGAAGGGCTCAGGGCTCAGGGCTGGGCAGGCTGGGGCGGAGCATCGCGAAAGCGTGCCGAAGCCTCCTGCAGCAACTCGGCGGCGCTGAGGCGTGACCCCTGGGGCACCCAGCCGGCGCTGGCGGCGAGCACCCCAACCACCGCAGCGGCATCAAGGCCCTGGTCACGCCAGTGCTCCAGGCCCAGCCCCCCCTGGCGCTTGGCCAGGCGCTGCCCCTGCTGATCGCGCCAGAGCGGCACATGGAGATAGGCCGGCGGCGCCGCACCCAACCGCCCCATCAGCGCCACCTGGGGAGCAGTGGCCGCGAACAGGTCGTGGCCTCGCACCACCTGATCGATTCCCAGCCAGAGCTCATCGACAGCCGTGGCCAGGTGGTAAGCCACGAAACCATCGGCCCGGCGCAGCACCACATCCCCCACTTGGCCCAGCCCAACCTCATCCAGCCGCAGCCGCCAGCTGGGCAGACGCCCCGCCTGCACGCCCCAGTGGGGGGGGAGATCGCGGCAGGTGCCCGGATACAGAGGCGGCGCCCCATGGGGTGCGGAGATGTCGGCCAGCAGCCGGCGCGAGCAGCGGCAGGGGTAGAGATGGCCGCCGCGGCGCAGGGCCGAGAGCACCGAGCCGTAGAGCCCCAGGCGCTCGCTCTGGCGCCACAGCGGCCCATCCCAGTGCAGGCCGAGCCAGGTGAGATCGGCCACGATCGCCTCCTCGGCGCCGGGGCGGTTGCGGGGCGTGTCGAGATCATCGAGGCGCAGCAACCAGGCGCCAGCACGGCTGCGGGCCGCCAGCCAGCTCCAGAGGGCAGTGCGCAGGTTGCCTGCATGCAGCGCCCCGGTGGGGGAGGGGGCGAAGCGGCCGCAGGCGAAGCGCCCGCGGCGCGCCAAAGCCTGCTCGAGCTGGCGGGCGAGGTGGGCTGGCAACAGCGGCAGGAGCGTCTCAGCCATGCAGCAATCCTGGCGGCCATTAAAAAAAGCGGCCCCGAAGGACCGCCTGGCGCGACAGAGAGCCGTGCTGATGCGGGGGGCTCAGCCCTGAACCTTGTCCTTGAAGAGCTTGCCGGCAGTAAAGGCCGGCACCCGCTTGGCCTCGATCTTGATTTTTTCGCCGGTTTTGGGGTTCAGACCCTGACGGGCAGAACGCTCACGGGGCTCGAATGAGCCGAAGCCCAGGATCGAAACCTTTTTGCCGTCGACCACGGAATCGATGATGGTGTCGATGAGGGCATCGACAACCTGGGCCACGTCCGTCTTGGTCTGCTCGGTACGAGCGGCAACGAGGTTGACGAGGTCAGCTTTGTTCATGGGAAACGGAAGCCTTCGGATCAGCTGGAGAGTATGCGTTGCATCGGGAGAACCCGATCTTCGCTTGGGTTTAGCGGCTACATGGTATGGGCAGCGCCTCGCAGTAGCAACCCAAAAGTGTCCTGGCGCAACGGATCTGGGAGATTTTGAGGAAACCGGAACGGAAGCAGACCCCCCATTCCGGCGGGCCAGAGGGGCCTAGAAGTCAGCCGTCGCCGCTTGATAGCGCACCTGCTCAAGATCTAGAGATTGCAGTTGCTGCAAAGCATCTGGGCCAAGCTTCCCTCCCCGCAAAGCCCCCAGTCCGGCACCGCTGGCCAGCCAGATCGGCGCACTCCCCGCCGAGGCGGCCAACCAGAGCCGCAAACGCTCGAGGCTGAGCAGCTGGCGCTGCCAGTGGAAGGTGCTCCGTGTGCGCAGGGGGGCGAGGCTCGCCGGTCCAACCGGCAGCAGCAGCCGGCCGCAGAAGAGCACCCCCTGGCCTGCGGCCTGGGCATGCAGCACGCAGGCGCCGGGGCTGGGGCCTGGGGTCCAGAGCAGGGCGCCGCCGCCGCTGAGCCGGTGCTCGGCCCCAAAGCTCTGCAAACGCTCCACCCCCGGCAGCAGGTAGGCCTCCTGCTCCTGCACCAGCACCGGCCAGCCCAGGGCCTGCTGCCAGCGGAGCACCTTGCCGTGGCCCTGCCGGCCCGTGAGCACGAGGGTGCCGGCAGCCTGGGCCCGCAGGAAGGCGAGGTTGGCCTCACTCAGGGCCGGACAATCGATCAACAGGCCGCCAGCTTCGCCCTCGGCCTGGGGCTGGGCCTGGGCCTCCAGCCACCAGGCCGATCCCCCCTGGGTATCGCGGTTGGGGGCAAACAGCCAGAGGCCCTGCAGGGGCTCCACCGGCTGGGGGGGGCGCCCGGCGGGCAACCCAGCCAGCGGGCTGGGATCGGCCCCAGAACTGGGGGAGGGGCTGCTCAGGTGTTCCAGTTGCGCGTTTGTTCCCTGAGCAAGCCTTCCATTGAAGCTGGGCGGCGACCTAACTTGCAGCCGAAGCTGGCAAGGGCCCTTGGCCGCGATCCACATCGGCAAGCCCTGGCCCCTTGGAGCCTGCCCCACCCGGCGCGGTGTGAACTTCTCGCTGGTGGCCCCCCTGGCCACCCGGGTTGAACTGCTGCTGTTTGCCAACGGCGAGGCCAGCGAGCCTGAACTGGTGGTGCCGCTCGACGGCCAGCACCGCTCCGGTGACTACTGGCACGTTGAAGTGGAGGGCGCCGGCATCGGCAGCTGCTACGGCTACCGCGTTTACGGGCCGCTGCAGCCGGGCGGCCATGGCTTCAATCCCTCCAAGGTGCTGCTCGACCCCTGCGCCCGGGCGATCGCCGGCTGGGCCAGCTACCGGCGGGGCGCGGCCATCGGCGCGGTGCCCAACACCGCCTCCTGCCTGAAGGGGGTGGTCACCGAACGGGATTGCTTCGATTTCGAGGCGGCGCCCCGCCCCCGCCACAGCTGGCAGCGCACGGTGATCTACGAGCTCCACGCCGGAGGCTTCAGCCGCGGCGCCGGCTGCCCGGTGCCGAAGGAGCGGCAGGGGCGGCTGCTGGGGCTGATCGATACGCTCCCCTACCTGCAGGAGCTGGGGGTGACCACGCTGGAGCTGCTGCCGGTGATGGCCTTCGATCCGCAGGACGCCCCGGCCGGCCGCCAGAACCACTGGGGCTACAGCCCGCTGAGCTGGATGGCTCCCCACCCCGACTACCTGATCGGCGACGACCCCCTCGAGGCCCGCCGACAGGTTCGCCAGCTGGTGTCGGCCTGCCATCAAGCCGGCATCGAGGTGGTGCTGG
>JAWOHV010000153.1:0-14087 GCA_046484965.1 Prochlorococcaceae cyanobacterium | reverse complement strand
GAGCAGCCGCACGGCACCCAGGTTCGATCACGGGTCGCTGACGGATGCAACCGCAACGTGCGGCAAAGCCGTAAGTACAGCTCCTCGCGAGTTCGGAGCCAATGGCAGGTGCGAGCGGGGGGCGGCGGGCAGGGCCCGGACCCGCGCGCAGCGTAGCGAGCACGGGGTCGGTGCCGCTCGGGGCCTTGCGGTCAAGGCCCTGCTGAATCAGCACCTTGGCCATGTTGCTGATCGTGCGCGACTCCGCCTCTGCCAAGGCCGCCAAGCGATCGCAGAGCTCCTCCGGCAGAACCACCTGGATCCGTGGCGACTTGGGGCGACCGCTGCTGGAGGACTGTCGGGTGGCCACGGCGGCCGGATCCCACTGGTTACCCGTGAGTGTACAGAGATAGGCAAGGGTAGTATCCAGAAGTATGCTTTGGACCTCCCCACCCGGATCGCCATGACCCGTTCCCGTTCGGCGGCTCCGCCCAGCACGAGCACGAAAACCGTGAGCGCGAAAACGGTGAGCGCCAAAACCAGCATCGCCGCCCGCAAGAGCCGCCGCAGCGGAGCCCCCTCCCCTGCCGGGGGCGTCGAGAGCAGCGATGTGCTCGTTTCGGCGGTGATCAGCACCTACCTGCTCACCCACCTGCACCATGTGCTGCAACGGGCCGAATACGGCGCCCAGCAGGAAGGACATCCGGCCCTGGCCGCCAACTACGCCCAGCTGCGCAAGGTGCTCTGCCTTGATGCCCGCACCATGGAAGACGCCTGTGCCCACGGCACCCCCGAGGATGGGGAGTCGCTCCAGGCCGCCTGAGCCGCCCGCCCCAGCTGGCCGCAGACCTTGGGACTGTCCCAGGCATAGGGTTGGGCAAGAGGCCCGACCCCCGATGAGCGCCGACCTTCCTGCCAACCCTCCAGCCAACCTTCCTGCCAGCACCGCCGCCGAGCTCTACGCGCGGATCAGCAGCGATCCGGAGCTGACCCAGGCCCTGTTCCGCCAGGCCCTACAGGATCCGAGCGGCGCCCTCAACCAGATCGTGGCCATCGGCAAGGCCGCAGGACTGGAGGTGAGCAGCGACGACGTGCGGCGGCACATCAGCTCGCTCGACGACAGCGCCAGCAAGCAGTGGCTGTTGAAGGCCAGAGGTGGGCTCTGACGAGCGGGGGCTCAGGTGGCGACGATCCCGCACACCACCCCCCTCGGCCCAGCTGAAAAACAACCAGTAACTCACCGCCGCCAGGCCAGTTGTGACCACCACGGCGGCCAGTTGCTCAAGCCACACCAGCCCCTGCCGCCTCTGACGCGCCCAGCCGAGCAGCCCGCTGCCAAACGACGACCGCTTCACGGCTGTCTGGGGCATGCCCATTTGCTGAGGTGTTGCCTGCTGAGCTCTGTCCTGCTGAGCGCTGTCCTGCTGAGCGCTGAGCCCAGGCGGGATCTGCCGCCCGTCGCTGCACCGGGTCTCGCCATCGCATCGCATCTCCCCATCGCCCCTCGTCATCAGCCCGGCCCCCAGCGACAGCCCATGCTCCAGTCTGCCGAACCGGATCGGCTCCATCCTGCAGGGCCGCCCCGGCGGAGATGATGGGAACGATGGCCGCAGGCGGCCCCAGCTCCTTGGTTCTTCGCTCCGGCACCACCGGCCTTTCTGTGCTCCGTCTCGAACGCATCGGCAAGATCTATCCCACCGGAGAGGTGCTGCGCGACGTCACCTGGGAGGTGAAGCCAGGCGATCGCATCGGTCTGGTGGGGGTGAATGGGGCCGGCAAGTCCACCCAGATGCGAATCATCGCCGGGCTCGAGGAACCAACCAGCGGCCAGGTGGTGAAGCAGGGCGAACCGCGCATCGCCTACCTGCAGCAGGAATTCGATGTGGATCCGGCGCGCACCGTGCGCGAGGAGCTGTTCCAGGCCTTCGCAGAGGCGGCCGTGGTGCTGAGCCGCACCCGCGCGGTGGAGCAGGAGATGGCCAGCGAGAAAGCCGCCAGCGACCCTAAGCACCTGGAGGAGCTGATCCACGAGCTGGGCCGGCTGCATGAGCGCTTTGAAGCCCTGCACGGCTACGAACTCGACGCCCGCATCGACAAACTGCTGCCCACGATCGGCTTCACGGCCGAAGGGGCCGAGCAACTGGTGGCCGATTTTTCGGGCGGCTGGCAGATGCGCATCGCCCTGGGCAAGATCCTGCTTCAGGAACCCGATCTGCTGCTGCTCGACGAGCCCACCAACCACCTGGATGTGGAAACGATCCAGTGGCTCGAGGGCTACCTGCTCGAGCAAAGTGCGGCGATCCTGGTGATCAGCCACGATCGCACCTTCCTCGATCGCCTCTGCACCCAGATCGTTGAAACCGAGCGGGGCATCGCGCGCACCTATCTGGGCAACTACAGCCAGCACCTGGAGCAGAAAAGCCTTGAGCGCGAAGCCTCCCAGGCGGCGTTCGAGCGCCAGCAGAAGGAGCTGGGTGCCCAACAGGCCTACATCGACCGCTTCCGCGCCAGCGCCACCCGCTCCACCCAGGCCAAGAGCCGCGAGAAGCTGCTCGAAAAGGTGGAACGCATCGAGGCGCCGCTTGAAACGGTGGGCGGCCCCCGCTTCCACTTCCCCGAAGCGCCCCGCTCAGGCCGGGTGGTTG
This sequence comes from Prochlorococcaceae cyanobacterium, assembly GCA_046484965.1. Classification (GTDB taxonomy): domain Bacteria; phylum Cyanobacteriota; class Cyanobacteriia; order PCC-6307; family Cyanobiaceae; genus JAWOHV01. Next base: position 11,463 of record JAWOHV010000153.1, on the reverse strand, counting down.
CAGAGATCAAAGACCTCAGCCACAGCTACGGCGAGCAGATCCTGTTTCTCGGAGCTGAGCTGGAGGTGGAGCGGGGTGATCGGATTGCCTTCGTGGGCCCAAACGGCGCCGGCAAATCCACCCTGCTGCGGCTGATCATGGGCCTCGAGCAGCCCGATGAGGGCTTTGCCAGCCTTGGCGAGCACAACGTGATCGCCGGCTATTTCGAACAGAACCAGGCCGAGGCTCTCGATCTTTCCAAAACCGTGATCGACACGATCTTCGAGGTGGTGCCCGACTGGACCCAGACCCAGGTGCGCTCGCTGCTGGGCAATTTCTGTTTCTCCAACGAGAGCGTGTTCAAGGAGGCCGGCAAGCTCTCCGGCGGTGAGAAGGCGCGGCTGGCTCTCGCGCTGATGCTGCTCAGCCCCTGCAACCTGCTGGTGCTCGATGAGCCCACCAACCACCTCGACATCCCGGCCAAGCAGATGCTCGAGGAGGCCCTGATCGCCTACGGGGGCGCCGCCCTGCTGGTGAGCCACGACCGCTATTTCATCTCACGGGTGGCCAATCGCATCGTTGAAATCCGCGACGGCGAACTGGTGCTCTACCGCGGCGATTACGCCTACTACCTCGAGAAGAAAGCGGTCGAGCAGCAGGAAAGGGAACTACAGGAAGCGGAGCGAGCCAAGGAAGCCCGGCGCTTGGCCAACCGCCTCAAGCAACAGGCCAAGGCGGCCTCCAAGCGCAACTAGGCCAACGCCAGCGCAACACACAAGTTCACAAGGGGATAGGCAGGAAAGCTCATTTCGCTGGCGATACCAGGGCCTGTGTGCATAACCTGACATCACGTTGCTGGAGTCACTCCCGATGTCAATCCACTACGGCGGCTTCGCCAGCGCCTATGGCCATTCCCAGGGCGGATCGATGTATCAGCGCGACGACAGCCTCGATGCGATGGAAACCTATTTCGAGTGCATCACCACCTGCTCCCTCGACGACGGTGAATGCGTGACCGCCTGCGTTGAGCGGCTGCGCGAAAGCAGCTGAGCCCGGCCAGCCGGAACGGGCCAGGGGCGACCAAGCTGGTGCTCAACCGCTGACAAGACCTGCAGCACTGTTGCCAGGGCTACCGCCAGAGTTGAAACAGTTTGTAGCTTTAGTCCGTTCCGGTCCTTCGGGAGTCAGCCATGTCTGAGCCGCTCGCCCTCAGCCTCGGTCAGCAGTTCGAACTCGAGCGCATGAACCGGGTGCTCGACGACACAGCTGATGCCCAGGCCCTGCGCAACCTCGCCAAGCAGCTCCTGCAGGCTTGGCACAGCCAAAAAGCCGCCACCCAGTGGGTGATGCGCCAGCAGCTTTCGGCTCCCTCTCGAATAGCGGCAAGCGTGGCCAGGCCTCAGGCCGCTGGCCGCGGCGATGTGCTCTGAGCTCCCAAATTTCAAGCCCCCGGCCGCCCTCTCAAACTCCTCAACCTCAACGCCGCACCAGATCTCGCATCTCGGCAGGCACCACCTGCAGCTCCAGCGAACTGCCCCCACGCAGCAGCCTCAGCAGCAATGGCCTGCCCACTCCGGTGCGATCCACCAACTCCATCAACTGGGCCGGGCTGGCCAGCGCTTTGCCATTGGCGGCCTGAACCACATCGCCGGGACGCAGACCCGCCTGGGCAGCCGGGCTGCCTGGCAGCACCGACACCACCAGGGCGCCGGGTGCCTGGCTGCCGTTGGCTGTGCGCACCAGGTCAAGCCCGATGCCGATCATCGCGTGGCTGGCCCGACCACTGCTGATCAGCTGGTTGGCAATGCTGCGGGCCCGGTTGATCGGAATCGCAAACCCCAGGCCAGCCCCAGGGCCCGAGCGCACCAGGGTGTTGATGCCCACCACTTCGCCGCTGGCGTTGAGGAGGGGACCGCCGGAGTTGCCGGGATTGATCGCCGCGTCGGTCTGGATCAGGTCGAGGCGCTTGTCAGTGATGCCGAGCTTGCTGGCATTGCGGTTGAGGCTGCTCACAATTCCCAGCGTCACCGTGTTGTCGAGGCCGAAGGGATTCCCTACGGCGATGGCCCAGTCGCCTACCTGAACGGCATCGGAATTGCCCAGGGCCGCCACCGGCCAGGGGCCCGGATTGACCAGGCGCACCACCGCCAGGTCGGTGAGCTTGTCGAGGCCAATCACCTTGCCCTCCACCCGCCGACCATCGCGCAGGCCAACGAACACCCGATCGCTGCGCTCAACCACATGGGCATTGGTGAGAATCAGGCCATCGGCCTGGAAGATCACCCCACTGCCGAGGCCGCGCTCGGTGCGCTGGGATGGGGCCGCCCCGACGCCTGGGGGCAGCCCAAAGAACTGGCGAAACAGGGGATCGAGCATCAGGTTGCGGCCGCCACCGCCGCCAGCGGGAGCCAGAACGGTGCGCTCGGTGTCGATGGTGACCACCGCCGGGCCCGCCCGGCGCACCGCCTCAGCCACAAACGACTGGCGGCCGAGGGCTGCACCGGCCGCTGAGGCCTGGGCCCGCACCGGCATAGCGGCCAGGGCTGAAACACTCCAGGCCGTGAGCCCCAAAGCTGAAAAACCCAGAGCGGAACTGCAGGCCACAGCCGCAGCCCCGAGGGCAGGCCAGCGGCGCAGGGAGTGGGAACGGGGGTGCGACATCACACCAAAGCAGGCATTCAGCGACGCTAGGGGATGCGGGCCTGGCTGCCGAGGCGGGTCTCCGCCCCTGCCTGTTCCAGCTGGCGCCCTACTCGGCAATGATGGAGCTGATCGGAGGCCCCCACCTCCACCCGCATGGCCGGCGCGGCCCACGCTGGAGCAGCCCCCTTGGCAACTCTGTTACCTCTGCTTTATGCCTTCTGTTTCGTGGCCCTGCTCTGGCAGGCCTTCCGGGTGATGGGCCAGGGCTTCCGGGCGGTGCCGCGGCCGGGGGATAACGGCAGTGCCTCCGGCGGCTTCCCCGGAGCTAGCGGCAGCTCTGGCGCTGTTTCCAGCTCCGAACTCAGCACCGACCGCACCGGGCAGGTGACGATTCACCCGGAACTGCTCGATGCCGATGGCCGGATCACCCGCGAGGATCTGCTCACGGTGCGTTTCGGCGGCGACGAAGATTCCGGGCCACCAGGGTCAGGGGCAGGGTCAGGGCCGCCCGCAGGCCCCCCCTGACCCTGGCCCCATAGGCTTGAGACAGTCACGGGCTGGCCAACGCGTTCAAGCGTTAGCCGAGTTCCGCAACGAACACCATTCCGGCGGAGGCCGATCTTGGACCAGAGAACCCGAATCGTGGCCGCGGTGCTTCGGGGTCTGAAGCTGCCCCCCCGCTTCAGGCTCAAGATGGTGAAAGAGGATCCGATCCGGCTGGAGCTGAGCCTCACACCCGCCTACGGCAAGGATCCGATCCTGGTGGGCCTGGTGGAATCTCAAGACTTGATGGCCCGCCGCGACCGCGAAGGGCGCGTTCCCCGCGACCTGCAGGGCACCTGGGACTGGACGGTGCGCCACGGCAAGGTGAGCACGGGGGGCTGGAACCCCTATCTCAAGGAGGCCCTGCAAACAATGTTCGAAACCGGCCTACCGGCGATCGTCTACGAAGAAACCACCGGCGAGGCCTACCACCCGGTGGATGGGCTGCGCCACGTGCGCTGAACCCGGGCCTGCCGATCGACGGCCACCTGGCCGCCATCACCGCCGCCCTTGGCCCTGGAGCAACGGTGCTGCTCCAGGCGCCGCCAGGGGCCGGCAAAACCACCCGCGTGCCGCTGGCCCTGCTGGCGGCCCTCCCCAGCGGCCGCATCCTGATGCTGGAGCCCCGCCGGCTGGCGGCCAAGGCCGCAGCCGAAAGGCTGGCCCAGGAGCTGGGCGAAGCGGTGGGCGGCCAGGTGGGCTATCGCGTACGGCTGGAGCAGCACTGCTCGGCCGCCACCCGCCTGGAGGTGATCACCGATGGCCTGTTCCTGCGGCAGCTGCAGCAGGACCCCGCCCTGGAGGGAGTGGCGGCGGTGATCTTCGACGAATTCCACGAGCGGCGGGCCGATGCCGATCTCGCCCTTGCCCTGCTGCGCCAGGCCCGCAGCCTGCTGCAGCCCCAGCTGAGGCTGCTGCTGATGTCGGCCACCCTCAACCTCGAGCCCCTGGCCGCCCGGCTCGAGCGAGCCACGGTGATCAACACCGCCGGACGCAGCTATCCGGTGCTGGTGGCCCACCAGCCAGCGCGGCCGGCTGAACCGCTGGCCGCCCAGGTGCTGCGGGGCCTGGAGGGCCACTGGCTCGAAGAGCGGGATGCCGGCGAAACGGTGCTGGTGTTCCTGCCTGGCCAACGGGAGATCCGGGCGGTGCAGCAGCGGCTCGAGACCGTCCCCTGGGCCAGGGAGCTGGAGGTGGCGGTCCTGCACGGCAGCCTGCCACTGGCCGCCCAGAGCCGGGCGATCCTGCCCAGCCGTTCGCCGGCCGGAAAGGTGGTGCTGGCCACCGCGATCGCCGAAAGCTCGCTCACGATCGAGGCGGTGCGCCTGGTGATCGACAGTGGCCTGGCCCGCCGCAGCCGCTTCAATCCGGCCTCCGGCATGGATGGGCTGGTCACCGTGGCCGCCAGCGCCGCCAGCGCCGAGCAGCGCCGCGGCCGTGCTGGCCGCCTTGCCCCCGGCCGTTGCCTGCGGCTCTGGTCGCCGGCGGAGCGGCACCAGCGCCCCGCCTTCGATCCGCCCCAGCTGCTGGAGTGCGATCCACTGCCGATCGCCCTGCAGCTGGCCCAGTGGGGTGCCGGCCTCGGCCACGACCTCAACTGGATCGACCCGCCCCCGCCGGCGGGGCTGCAGGAGGCCCGCCTGTTGCTGCAACAGCTTGGCGCCCTGACGGGCGCTGGCCAGCTCAGCCCCCACGGCCGCGCGATGGCCGAACTCGGCCTGCACCCCCGCCTGGCCCACATGCTGCTGCAGGCCCAGCGGATCGGACAGCTGGAGCTGGCGAGCGCCCTGGCAGCCCTGCTGAGCGAACGGGACCCCCTCGGCGGCAGCCAGGCCGGCTGCGATCTTCTCCAGAGGCTCGACTGGCTGAAGCAACCCCAGGCCTGCCCGCAGCGGCGCCTGATCCGGCAGCTCCAGCAGCAACTGCAGCAGCAAGTCCAGCGTCAGCGCCAGGAGCCCTCCGCCAGCCCACCGCCCTCGGCCAGCCATCCGCCCACCGCCCAGCCCCCCAGCCAGGCCGCCGCTCTGCTGCTGAGCTGGGCCTATCCCGACCGCATCGCCCTGGCCCGCAGCGAAGGCCAGGGCCGCTACCTGCTGCGCAATGGCCGTGGGGCCTGGCTGCCGCCAGAGGATCCGCTGGCCCGCGCACCGGTGCTGGCGGTGGCGGCGGCCGACGGCGCCGGCCAGGACGTGCGCATCCATCTGGCGCTGGCACTGCAGCGCTCAGAGCTGGAGGCCCTGGCGGAGCAGGAGGGCGAGCTGCTGCATAGCGTCCGCTGGGACGCCGGCAGCCAGCGGGTTCGCTGCGAACGGGAGCGTCGCCTGGGGGCCCTGGTGCTCGAGCGCAGCCCCTGGCCCGCCGCCCCGGCTGAGCAGGTGGGGGCTGCCCTGCTCGAAGGCATCCGCCAGCGGGGCCTGGAGTGCCTGCCCTGGACGGAGGCCAGCCGCCAGCTGCAGCAGCGCCTGCTGCTGGCCCATCGGCACCTGGGGGAGCCCTGGCCCGATTGCTCCGGTGCCTGGCTGCTGGCCCAGCTCGAGGGCTGGCTGGCTCCCCACCTGGTGGGCTGCCGCAGCCCTGGGGAGCTCAACGCCGACAGCCTCAACGAGGCCCTCTGGGGCGAGCTCGACTGGCCGCAGCGCCAACAGCTCGATCGCTGGCTGCCCCTGCGGCTGCCGATCCCCTCCGGTCGGCAGGCGGCGCTCGATTACGGCAGCGGCGAACCGGTGCTGGCCGTGAAGCTGCAGGAGATGTTCGGCTGCGCCGTCAGCCCCAGCGTTCTGCAAGGACGCCTGCCCGTAACGGTGCAGCTGCTCTCCCCGGCCGGGCGCCCCCTGCAGGTGACCAGCGATCTGGCCGGCTTCTGGCAAGGCAGCTACCAGGAGGTACGCCGGCAGATGCGCGGCCGCTACCCCAAACACCCCTGGCCCGAGGATCCAGCCAACGCCCAGCCCACGGCCCTCACCAAAGGGCGCCGACCACTGGCTTAGCAAGCGCATCGGTCACACTGGAGACCTGCACTGCATCTGCTGCCTCCTTGCCCCGCTTGTACGCCAGCAACCGCCGCGACGGCTCCCGCCTGCTCAGCAGTGCGCTGGTGATCGCCTGCATCGGTCTGGCGCGCTTCGACCATCCCATCGGCCGGCTGGTGTTCTTCGCCGCCGCCGCCGTGAGCCTCTACTGGTGGCAGTGCTACCGGCGCCTGGAGCGGTGAGCGTGGCAAGGTCCCCTATGCCGGATCTTGAGCGGCAGGCCACGCCAGCCACGCCCGCCAGCAACGGCCTGCCTCGCTACAGCGTCCTCGAACTGAATCGGGCCATCGGCAGCCTGCTGGAGCGGGGCTTCGCCCCCCGCTTCCTGGTGGAGGCCACCGTCTCGCGCCCCCAGCTCAAGAAGGGGCACCTCTGGATGACGCTGGTGGATGGCGAGGCCTCGATCCAGGCCGTGGTGTGGGCCTCCCAGCTGGAGCGGATCCAGCTGCAGCCGCAGGAGGGCGATGGCGTGACCGTGGTGGGCAAGCTGAACTTCTGGGCCGCCCGCGCCAGCCTCACGGTGCAGGTGCTCGACCTGCGGCCCAGCCTCAGCGCCGTGCTGCGCCAGTTCGAAACGGTGCGGCAGCTGCTGCTGCCGGAGGGGATGTTCGATCCGGAGCGCAAACGCCCCCTGCCGATCCGGCCAGGCCGCATTGCCCTGCTCACCAGTGCCCCCAGCTCCGCCCTGGCCGACATGCTGCGCACCGCCGCCGACCGCTGGCCGGCCACCCGCATCCTGGTGGTGCCGATTCCGGTGCAGGGCCCGGTGGAAGCGGCCATCTGCCAAGCCATCCACACGATCGGGGCCCAGGCCGGCCCCCTCGGCATCGAGGCCCTGGTGCTGGCCCGCGGCGGCGGCAGCCGGGAGGATCTGGCGGTGTTCGATGGCGAGGCGCTGGCCCGCTGCCTGGCCAGCTGCCCGATCCCGGTGGTCACCGGCCTGGGCCATGAGGACGACACCACCATTGCCGACCTGGTGGCCGACCTGCGGGCAGCCACCCCCACCGCAGCAATCGTGGCCCTGCTGCCGGAACGGCGCGACACCCTGCGCCAGCTGCAGCAGGAACAGCAGCACCTGCAGCAACTGGTGCGGCTGCGGCTGCAACTGGAACGCCAGCAGCTCGAGCACCGCCAACAGCGCCTGCTGGCCCTGCAGCCAAGCCAGCTGCTCCAATCGCACCGCCAGGGCCTGGAGCAACGCCGCCAGCTGCTGGCGGCCCTCTCACCGGCAGCGATCCTTGGACGCGGCTTCTGCCTGCTGCGCAATGGCGCCGGCCAGATCGTGCATGGCATCGCGGATGTGGCGATCGGCGAGAGCATCGAGGTGCAGCTGACCGATGGAAGGATTGCTGCTGAAGTCACCGCCAGCGAGCCCTACACAGCCAGCGAGCCGGCCAGCGGCTCCGGGCAGCCATCCGGGTAGCCGCCCGCTTCACAGCGGCCTCGCCCTTTGTCTTGCCCTCTTTCATTTCATCTGCCCAGCCCACTGCCCCGCCATGCCCGAACCCCGCTCCGCAGCCAACCGCAGCCGCGCCAGCAGCAGCGCCAGCAGCCGCCAGCCCAAGCGCAGCGAGCCCGATGACGCCAGCCCGGCCGCGGCCCTCAGCTACAACGAGGCCCGCACGGCCCTGGATCTGACGATCGCGGCACTGCAGGCCTCCGACCTGGCGGTTGAGGAGATGGCCGGGCTCTACCGCCGAGCCACCGCCTATGCCGAGCGCTGCCAGCAGCTGCTGGAGACGGCGGAGCAGGAGGTGGTGCAATGGGAGGAACCGCTCGACCCCCATGGCTGACCCCACCCCGGCGTCCGCCCTGCCAGCAGGCAGTCCAGGCTGGGCCCGCTGGGCCTACCTGGCCCTGGCTGCGGCGGGCGCCGTGCTGCCGTGGCTTGCAAACTGGGAGTTCCTGCAGCAGTACGGCCCGAATTTCGATCTGGGCCTGTTCGTGCGCCTGGCCAATGCCAATGCCGCCGCCCAGTCGCTCTCGCGAGACCTGCTGGTGGGCGCCGGTGCGGTGACCCTCTGGATGGTGCTGGAGAGCCGCCGCCTGCGCCTGCGCGGACTGCCCTGGGTGCTGCTGAGCTGCGTCAGCGTGGCCTTCGCCTTCGGCGCGCCCCTGTTCCTCTACCTGCGCGAAAGGCGCCTTGCTGAACTTCAGCGGGAAGCCGCAATGGGCAAGTAGCTGATAGGCGCTGCCGCCGCAGCCCGCCCGCTGGGGCTAATCGTCCACCGAACGGGCGACAACATCGATCGTGACATCACGGGCATCAACTGAATCTTCCTCCCTGGCGGACATTGCCCGGCCTTTCTGCTCGCCGGAGCTGCCAAATGCCGCACCGTCCTCCAAGGGGGTGCCACAGGCCGGGCATTGGGAGGTACCAAGGCTGATCACACCGCAGGCAGGGCAGGTGTGCAAGCGGCGGCGCAACAGCTGCCAGCCCACGAAGCCAGCCCCGGCCGCCAGCAAGGGCAACAGCAGCACCGTGAGGGTGAGGCCGCCGAGCAGGTCAAGTAGAAGATGGCCGGCCTTGCCGGGGCCCAGCAGCACCACCAGCCCCAGAAGCAACAGCCAGATCCAGGCGCCCTGACGATTCATCACTGCCGAAAGCGGGGATCGTTCTCCATCCAGCGCTCCAAGGCCGCCATGCCCTCCAGGCCGGCCCAGGCAAAAAACAGCGCGGACACCACCAGGGCCGCCACCACCCCCAGGCCGATCATCAGCGGCACCAGCGCAAAGGTAACGACAGCGATCAACACGAGGGCCCCAAGGCCGCTGCAGACCAGCACAAGGCTGGCAGGCAAGGGGCGCAGGGCTGGCAGGGGCTTGCTCACGGTTTGATCCCGGGCATGGCGGTATTGCCATCCTCACCCGGAGCGAACTTTGCTGCAGCGGCCCGTGCGTACGGATGCCCCCCCGTGAAGCTGCCGTGGCGGGAGCGGGCCAACACAACGCACAAACACTGGCCGTAATAGAAAACCAGTGCTGCTGCCCATACCCACAGGCTGAGCACAAGCACCCCGCCCACCACGCCATAGGCCTGGTAACGGATGCCGAGCGAGAGCAAGCTGCGGCCCACCAGCACGTTAAGCAGGGTGAGGCTGAAGCCGATCATGGCTGCACCTGGCAGCAGGGGGCGAAAACGTATCCGCCGACTGGGCAACACCCATAGCAAGGCGAGCGCTGCCACGAAGGCCAACAGCGAAGAGAGCAGCAGGTCGGCCGCGAACGAGAGAGGCGGCAAGAAGCGCAATGGTGCAGGCAGGTTCTGCAGCAGCCACTGACGGACCATGCTTGGAGCCAGCAGCCGCAGGTTGATCGCCACCTGGTCGAGGCTCACCAGCAAACCCAGGGCAACAACCAGGGCAAAGGCCTGGAGACGTGACTTGATGAATTCACGCACCAGCACCCTCCAGGGAAGCCCCTGCCAGGCTTCCGGCCGGTTCCACCAGAGGCGATCGGCACCACGCTGCAGGCTCAGAAAAGCGTTGCTGGCCGACACCAGCAGGAACACCAGGCCCACCACACCGGCACCGGCGCCCTGGCGAGTGAAGCGAAGCAACGTGCTGCGAACCACCGGGATAGCGGAGTCGGGCAACACCTGATCAGCAAACAGAAACAACTTCTCCAGCAGTCCGTCGTCATTACCGAGCACACGCGCAGCCAGCGACAGCACGATCAACAGCAGCGGAAAAAACGACTGCAGGCTGTGGTAGGCAAAGGCTGCACTGAGATCCAGGCAGCCCTGCCGCTGCCAGAGCTCGTAGGCACGCCAAAACGGCAGCAGCCGCCTCCGCCATCGCACCAACGGAGCCCCAGCTGCCATCCATCCGGAGGCGAAGATCGAGGCAGGCTAGGAGAGGGCCCTCGCCCCCAGCCAGCCAAACAGCCAAGCAATAAAAAAGCCACCCCTGAGGGTGGCTTCTAGCTGTTGGCGGCTGCAGCGACCTTTGCAAGATCAAGCTGCAACAACCAACGCAGGGAGCAAAGTTTTACCTGGCATCGTGCTGCTTTTGCAGGAGGCTTCCCTCCAACTATCATCGCCGCTGCTGCGTTTCACAACCGAGTTCGAGATGGATCGGAGTGGTTCCACAGCGCCATGGACACCAGGATAGAAACAATCACCAGCCAACAAGCGCAAACCTTACGATCAGGCGGCCTGCATGGCGATAGTTTCTTTTGCCCTCAGGTGAACCCTGAGAACTGCATAGGCTGGATTGATCCCTCACCCTTTCAGGCCAGAGACAATCATCTGGAAAAAGCGTTAGAGCTCGAAAGTTGGTCAAGCCCTCGGTCTATTAGTACTCCTCAGCTTCACGCATTACTGCGCTTCCACGTAGAGCCTATCAACGGGTGTTCTGCCCGTGACCTTACTGGCTTAAGCCATGGGAACACTCATCTTGAGGTGGGCTTCCCACTTAGATGCTTTCAGCGGTTATCCTCTCCGCACATGGCTACCCAGCGTTTACCGTTGGCACGATAACTGGTACACCAGAGGTGCGTTCCTCCCGGTCCTCTCGTACTAGGGAGAAATCCTCTCAATGTTCCTGCGCATGCACCGGATATGGACCGAACTGTCTCACGACGTTCTGAACCCAGCTCGCGTACCGCTTTAATGGGCGAACAGCCCAACCCTTGGGACCGACTTCAGCCCCAGGTTGCGATGAGCCGACATCGAGGTGCCAAACCTCCCCGTCGATGTGAACTCTTGGGGGAGATCAGCCTGTTATCCCTAGAGTAACTTTTATCCGTTGAGCGACGGCCCTTCCACTCAGAACCGTCGGATCACTAAAGCCGAGTTTCCTCCCTGTTCGACTTGTAGGTCTCACAGTCAAGCTTGCTTCTGCTTTTACACTCGTCGGCTGATTTCCAACCAGCCTGAGCAAACCTTTGCGCGCCTCCGTTACCTTTTAGGAGGCGACCGCCCCAGTCAAACTGCCCACCTGATACTGTCCGGCCCCCGGATAACGGGTGGCCGTTAGAACCCTAGCTCGCAAAGAGTGGTATCTCACCGTTGGCTCACATCGACCCGCAAGCCGATGATCAAAGCCTCCCACCTATCCTGCGCATTGCGAGCCCGGGCACAATACCAAGCTACAGTAAAGCTTCATAGGGTCTTTCTGTCCGGGTGCACGTAGTCCGCATCTTCACAGACAATTCTATTTCGCCGAGCCTCTCTCCGAGACAGCGCCCAGATCGTTACGCCTTTCGTGCGGGTCGGAACTTACCCGACAAGGAATTTCGCTACCTTAGGACCGTTATAGTTACGGCC
>JAWOHV010000147.1:0-4593 GCA_046484965.1 Prochlorococcaceae cyanobacterium | reverse complement strand
GCCCCCTCAGCTCCTCCAACCTGCTGCTGCGGGTGATCGACAACGACAAAAGCAACGGCGAAACGTCCCTCGGCTCGATCAGCATCGATCAGCTGCTGTTCTCCACCTGAAGGGCTTCCTGCCCGAAAAAGGCAATCCGCACCTCACTTCCCTTGCCGCCCCAGGGCCAATGGTCGGCGGCAAGGGAACAGGATGCCTTGCGCAGCTCTTCAAGGCTGAAGCAAAAGCCACAGTCACGAGCCAGGGCCAGGATCTGATCGGGGCTGCGGCTGTCGGCCAGCAGGCGCTGCACATCAGGCATCTGGGGCAAATGGGCCACGAATGCCTGCAGGGTGCTCTGATCCATCACCGCACCTCCTGGAGCGATCCGATCACTAGCCTGACCACGGAGGCAAGGCCTGTCAAAAACCTGGCTGGCCAATGAAAAGGGATTTACAAATAGTTGCAACTACAACGCAAAAGCTATAGAAGAAGCGCCACCTATTTTGCCCGCTTGCGTGAATCGATCTGCAGCAGATCGCGCACCTGCTGCACCTGGCGGGCCAGGGAGGGGTCGTTGCCGAGTTTCTTCTCGATCTGCTCCACGGCATACATCACGGTGGAGTGATCCTTGCCGCCGAAGGCTTCGCCGATGCGCGGCAGCGACAGGCTGGTGCCCTGGCGCATCAGGTACATGCCCACCTGGCGCGCCTGGCTCACGGCCCGCTTGCGGCTGGGGCTGAGCATCTCGTCCACCGCCACGGCAAACACCTCCGACACCTTGTCGAGCACCTGCTGGGGCGTCACCGCCACCTCGCTGCTGCCCGGATCGAGCATCGGCGCCACCGATTCCACCGTCATCGGCAGACCGGTGATCGACACGAAGGCCACCGCCCGCGTCAGCGCCCCCTCCAGTTCGCGGATGTTGGAGGTGAAGCGCCCGGCGATGTACTGGATCAGTTCGCGCGGCAGGCGCATGCGCTCCTGCTCGGCCTTCTTGTGCAGGATCGCCATCCGCGTTTCCAGATCCGGCGCCTGGATATCGGCGATCAGGCCCATCGAGAAGCGGGAGATCAGACGCTCCTGCAGCCGCGAGATCTGATTTGGAGGCCGATCGGAGGCGATCACGATCTGGCGGCCGGCCTCGTGCAGCGCGTTGAAGGTGTGGAAGAACTCCTCCTGGGTGTATTCCTTGCCTTCAATGAACTGGATGTCGTCCACCAGGATCAGGTCGGCGGCGCGGTATTTGTCGCGGAAGGCCTGCATGCCGTCCTTGCGGATCGCCTGGATCAGGTCGTTGGTGAAGGTTTCGGTGCTCACGTAGAACACGCGCGCCTCAGGGTCGATCTCCAGCCGGTAGTGGCCGATCGCCTGCATCAGGTGGGTTTTGCCCAGGCCCACGCCGCCGCAGAGGAACAGGGGGTTGAACTCGCGCCCCGGCGCCTCCGCCACCGCCAGCGAGGCCGCATGGGCCATGCGGCTGTTGGGGCCCACCACAAAGCGGTTGAACACATAACGAGCGTTGAGCCCAGGCGCCGGCCGGCGGGCGGCCTCGCCGGTGGCGCGGGCGGCCTCAGGCGGCTGGCTCTGCGGCGGCAGGCCGGCCTTTGGCGTGGCCACCGCCGGCAGGGGCGCGATCACCTCCTCGCCGCTGGCGGCGCTCACCTCCACCTCGAGCGGCTGGCCGTGGATCTCGGAGGCCACCGCCGCGATCGTGCCCAGGTAGTTCTTGCGCAGCCAGCCGCTGGCGAAGCCGTTTGGCGCCTCCAGGGCCAGCAGCTGGCCGTCGAATCCAACGCAGCGGGCCGGCCGGATCCAGGTTTCGAAGGTGGGTTTGCTGAGATTGGCCTGGAGGGCCTGCTGCACCCGGTGCCAGAGCTCCTGTCCCTGCTGCACCGAACCTGCCAACGCTGAGCACGTGAATATACGCAGCTTCAGAGCCCCCAGACGCTTTAAATGAACCGATGACGAAATGGTCCACCCCGCGTCCATGAACCGCCTGTTTGCCCCCTCCCTGGCGGCCCTGCTGCTGGCCGGCTGCACCGGCCTGAACCAGCTGCCTGGGCAGCGCAGCCGTGATCCAGCCCGCATCACCGATGCGCCGGCACCAGCTCCGGTGCCGCTGCAGCCCGCCGGCGGCAGCGTGGTGGCCGCCGTCGACAAGGTGGGCCCGGCGGTGGTGCGGATCGACACGGTGAAGCGGGTGATCAGCCCGATCGGCGGGCTGTTTGGCGGCGGGCCGGCGATCCAGCAACAGCAGGGCCAGGGCTCGGGCTTCATCACCCGCTCCGATGGTGTGATCCTCACCAATGCCCATGTGGTGGACGGGGCCAGCGAGGTCACGGTGACCCTGCCCGATGGCCGCAGCTTCACCGGCAAGGTGCTCGGCGGCGACCCCCTCACCGACGTGGCCGTGGTGAAGGTGGCCGCCAGCAAGCTGCCCACCACCCAGCTCGGGGATTCCGACAAGGTGCGCCCCGGCGAGGTGGCGATCGCGATCGGCAACCCGCTCGGCCTCGACAACACCGTGACAGCCGGGATCATCAGCGCTGTGCAGCGCACCAACGGCGTGGCCGCCGGCCAGCGCGTGCCCTACATCCAAACCGACGCCGCCGTGAACCCCGGCAACAGCGGCGGCCCGCTGATCAACGAACGCGGCCAGGTGATCGGCATCAACACCGCCATCCGCCAGGCCCCCGGCGCCGGCCTCAGCTTCGCGATCCCGATCAACCTGGCCAGCCACATCGCCGGCCAGATCCTCAGCAAGGGCAGCGCCTCCCACCCCTACATCGGCGTGCGCCTGCAGGCCCTCACCCCCCAGCTGGCGCGGGAGATCAATGCCAGCACCAACGAATGCCAGCTGCCCGAGCGGGAGGGCGTGGTGGTGGTCGACGTGCTGCCGAACAGCCCCGCCGCCAAGGGCGGGCTGCGCCCCTGCGACCTGATCGAGCAGGTGGGCGATACCCGCGTGAAAACACCCTCCCAGGTGCAGGTGGCCGTGGACCGGGGCCAGGTGGGCCAACCGCTGGAACTCACAGTGCAGCGCAGCAAGGTCAGCCGCACGCTCAGCCTCACCCCCGCCGAACTGCCCCGCCAGGGCGGTTGATCCAGCTGATTGTGATGGCGCGCTGGCCGGCACCAGGCCGCTGCAAACGGCGTCTGGCGGCGGGCCTGGGGGCTGCAGAACCGGGCCTGGGGGCCGCCGCTGCCGCCCGCATCCAGGCGCGGCTCACCGCCCACTCCCTGGCCGAGGCCGGCGCAGCCGGCGGGCCGGGGCTGGAGGTGGTGCTCGCCGCCAGCGGCCTGGGCGCCGCCGCCGCCCGCCGCTGGGGCGGCGAACTCGGGGCAGCGCGCACCGTGCTGCAGGGCAGCGGCGGCCTGGGCCTGCGGCTGGCGCGCCAGATCAACCGCGCCGCCCGTGAAGGAGCGGCCGGCGTGCTGCTCGTGGGCAGCGACCTGCCCGAGCTCTCGGCTGCAGATCTGGTCGCCGCCACCGCCGCCCTGGCCCACAGCCCCCTGCTGCTCGGCCCCGCCCGCGACGGCGGCTACTGGCTGCTCGGGCTGCAGCTGCCGCCGGCCAGCCAGCGCCGAGCGGGCGGCCATCGCCCCTGGCCGGCCCTGCTGGCCGGTATCCCCTGGGGCAGCAACCGGGTGCTGGCGGCCACCGAGGCCGCCGCCCGCGGCGCCGGCCTCGAGCCGCTGCTGCTGGCCGAACGCTCCGACCTCGACCGCCCGGCCGACCTGGCCCGCTGGCGATGAGCAAGCTGGCAGTGCCCCAGCTGGCGATGCCCCAGCTGGCAGTGGTGATCCCGGCCCGCAATGAGGCGGCCCGCCTGCCGCTGCTGCTGGCCGACCTGGCCCGCTGCGGGCCGCTGCGCTTGGAGCTAATCGTGGTGGATGGCGGCAGCAGCGATGGCACCGCAGCTGTGGCGCAGCTGGCGGGCGCCCGGGTGCTGGCCAGCGCGCCCGGCCGCGGCCAGCAACTGGCGGCGGGGGTGGCCGCCACCAGCGCCCCCTGGCTGCTGCTGCTGCACGCCGACGCGCGCCTGCCAGCCGACTGGGCCGCCGTGATCGCGGGAGTGATCGCCGAAGTGATCGCAACCCGCGGCGAGCATCCCGCCCGGAGCAGCCGCCCCGCCGCCCGGAGCAGTAGCCCAGCGGCCTGGTATTTCGACCTGGCGATCGAGGGGGCCGGCCCGGCCCTGCGGCTGCTGGAGGCGGCGGTGGCCCTGCGCAGCCGCTGGCGCCAGCTGCCCTACGGCGACCAGGGCCTGCTGCTGCCGCGGGCCCTGCTGCTGGCCGCGGGCGGTGTGCGCCCCCTGCCGCTGATGGAAGATCTGGAGCTGGTGCAGCGTTTGCGCCGCCAGGCGCGGCTGCTGCCGCTCAAACGCCGCCTGCGACTGAGCGACCGTCGCTGGCGGCAGCTGGGGGTGCTGGGCGCGGCCCTGGCCAATGCCCGCCTGCGGCGGGCCTGGCGGCGCGGCGTCAGCGAGGACGAATTGGCTTCTTTGTATTACGGGCTCGCGGCCGGCTCGCCGCCGGCCCCACGCTGCTGCCACGCCGGCGCCGCGGCGGAGCTACCTAAGGCAAATCACGCTGGACTAAGCCATAGCT
>JAWOHV010000132.1:0-4107 GCA_046484965.1 Prochlorococcaceae cyanobacterium | reverse complement strand
GTGAGCTTCCGCGGCCTGGTGCACGCCGCCGCCCGCGCCGCCGGCAAGGATCCGGCCACGGTGGAGATCCGCAGCTTCGATCCAGCCGGGCTCGACAAGAAGGCCCGCAAGGCCTTCCCGCTGCGGCTGGCCCACTTCCTCACCGACATCAGCCGGGTGCGGCGGGAACTGGCCTGGGAGCCCGAATTCGATCTCGAGGCCACCCTGGCCGATAGCTACACCAACGACTACGCCAGGCTGCTGCCCACCAGCCCTGATTTCAGTGGTGATGAGGCTTTGATGAGCTGATGCCTGCGCCAATCCTTTCAGCGATGGGCATGCCGTAGAGATATTAAATAGAAACAAGAAGTTATAGAGCGGCCGCCTGCCCCCATTGTACTGAAATTCCCTCACACATTATCCATGCCCTCCTCCCAGATTCCCTTCAACATCCAGGCTGTTTTCGACCAGCTTTTCGTGTTTGGTGACAGCCTTACGGACTACGGATCGCTGGCGGCCTATGTACAGAAAACGGTGCTGGCAGCAACGGCGCTGCCGGCTTGGAGTGGTGTTACGTTCAGCAATGCGAATGCTGTTTCCCAGCTAGGGCTGCGCAGCATTCTGGGGATCGCAACACCTTCTACCCAGCCGCCAGATGCACTTGGTATTCCCAACCCGTATTACCAGGTTGCCAACCCCTATGTAGCCATCCCGGGTCTGGGTGTAGATGCAGGCCCTTCCTTTGCGATCGGTGGTGCCACCAGCAGCGGCGTCAGCCTCTATGACGTGATCACCGTGCCGACGCCAAATGGCTCGCTGCCCCTCTCCACGCTGTTCCCGCCGCTGGCCAGCACAGGGGTGCGAAATCAGATTCGCGAAGCCCTGAAGCAGGGGGTGCGACCCGCGTCCAACCAGCTCACCCTCAGCCAGGGAGGCGCCAATGATCTGCTGATCGCCTACCTCCAGCAGAACCCGAACATCGAAGGGGTGCTCAATCAGGTGATGGCCAGCATGCGCCAGAACCTCAGCGTGTAACTCCGCGCCATGGGCAGCCGCCAGTTGATGACCTTCGCGTTGGCTCCTTTCCGCGGCTTGGTTGATGGGGTGACTTACCAGATGCCATTCCTCTCCGGCTTACTTCAGGATGCCAGCCAGCCAGGTGCTGCAGCATGGTTGCAGTCCTGGAAGAGCTTTGTGCAGGCGGATGGTTTGGAGACGTTCCAAAGCGACTATGCCTCCATGGTGCAAGACCTGGCAAAGCAGTTCCCCTATGCAGCTGTGATCTACCAGTCGCCAGAGTTTGGAGCCAACTGGGATAACTATGGAAAAGCTCTTGGTAATTTTAAAAGCTTTGGGATCAGCGATACATTTACCTACGCTCAGCTTGAAAATCAGCCACTTACGGAGGCTCAAGCCAACGAGTTTCTATATTTCGACTCAATTCACAATACCGAAAGTGGCCAGGCTATGGCCGCCAAGGCCATGGGACTCACGCTTGCGGCCAGCCAGAGCTCTATCGAGGCTGCCAGCCTTCAAAAGCAAATAGTTGGCAGTAACCGTAACGATCGATTGTTGGCAGGGAAGAAGAACACCGAGTTAGTGGGTCTGGCTGGCAATGACATGTTGAGTGGCCTCAAGGGCAACGACTTAATTTCTGGTGGCGCAGGCAATGACAAAATCGATGGAGGAGCCGGTAACGACTGGATTTCAGGAGGGAAAGGTTCTGATGAGTTGACTGGTGGAAAGGGCGCTGATTTCTTCGCCTATCAGGCTTCAGATATCCGCCGCAGCTGGCAAGATAGAATTACAGACTTTGATGCCGAGCAAGGGGATCGCCTCGGTCTCAACGCCATCCTGGATGCTGACGACCCCTTCGCCAATCCTGGATGGGCTTTCATCGGCTCCCAAGCGTTCAGCGGCAGCCAGCCAGAGCTGCGCTTCAGCTCTGGCTGGCTTAAAGGGGATAGTAATGGCGATGGACGCTGGGACTTCAGAATCAAACTCAGTGGAGTTGAGGTTTTTGATCCCAGTTGGATCAGCTGAGGCCTAGCTACTAGCGGGGGGGCAGCAGCGAATATTGTTCAACCACTGGTCCCATGCGCTGTTCAGGGCGCCCCTCCATTCCGCCGGGTATGTCGATCTGCGGCAGAAGGGTGGAACTGGCCCAGCTCTCATATTGCTCTTGACCCTGCCATAGGGAAACGATCAGCAGGCCTCCGTCAACTTCAGCCACGGAACGCATCAGCTGCGTCTCGGGCTGCGACTTGCCTTCCAGTTCAGCCAGATCCACTTGAAACTGCTCCAGCGTGGCTCCGGGCCAAAAGTTCGCCACCATGTACATCGTTTTCAGGCAAGTGAAGGCCAACACTACGCGAGGAACCGCTGTTCAGAGCGAGCCTTTGTAGGCGGGGTCCTCGCTGCCGAAGAGGCGATCGAGGTGGGTGAAGTAGAGGCCGAAATGCACCCCAGGACGCTTGTGGTGCAGGGCATGGTGACTGGGTCCAATCAACCAGCGGCCCAGCCAGTGGTGGGGAAAGGCCAGTGGCAGCCGGTCCAGGCCCAGGTGGTTCACCACAGCCCAGATGGTCATGGTGGCGAGCACGGCGATCAGGGTGATCGGATGCAGAGGGATCAGGGCCACCAACACAAACAGGAACAGGGCCTGCACTGCCGCTTCCGGTGGATCGAAGGCAAAGGATGTCCACGGGTTGGGGCAGCGGGAGCGATGGTGGCCCCGGTGCATCCAGGGGTAGAGAGCCGGCAGGTGGGCGAGTCGGTGGCTGAGATAGAAGAAGGCGTCCTGCAGCAACAGCACCAGCACGTAGCTGGCCAGCCCGTAGGCCAGCCCAGGCAGGGGCTCCGGCACTTCCGTGTAAAGGCGAGTGAGGCCGTGGCGATGGGCTGCAAGCAGGGCCAGGCTCGCCAGGGCAAATACCGCCGCTGAGAGCACCGAAAGGCTGATGTCGCGCCGGATTGAATCCGCAGTGGGGCGCTGCTGCGGGCCCTGGAAATGAGCTTGGGAGGCGGCTCCTGGGCGATAGAGCAGCAGGTAGGAGCCCCCGGCCACCAGGAAGTAGCGGGCCAGGATCAAGCCAAACACGATCAACCCGTCGAACAGCAGTGTGCCTGCCTGGCCTGGGCCGCCAAGAGCCATTTCCGCCATCGGGGCGATCAACAAGGTCTGTCTCACATCGCGATGTCACCATCCTGTCGCTCTGAAGCGCAGCCGGGCGGATCCTGGCAGTGATTGCTTGCTCAGGGCCCCCAGCGTTGTGACCCCAGAAAGGTGAGCTCCACCAGATCGCTTGCCTGGTTGTTGCCCGGCGCGAGCCGCAGCCTGAAGCCGCGCAGCTTGAGATCCGTGAGGCTGCGGAAGGCCGCCACCACTCCAGCGCGGCTGTGGTCGGGGCCGCCCTTCTCGAGGGCTGCTGTGAGCCAGCGCGCCGCCAGGAAGCCCTCCAGGCTCGAGTAGCCATATCGGGCTACCGCTTGGCGCCGCTGCATCACCTGCTGGTACTGCGCCACCACCGGTATTCTTCGGTTCCAGGGAAAAGGCACCACCTGGGATGGAGGCCCTGGAGGATTCCGAGCTGCAGGCTTCAGTTCGGCACAGGCTCGAATATCTTGATAACAGCTGGCCAGTTGTGGTGGTGATCTTCAGCAGCCTGGCGATTGCCGCTGCCTGGTTCACGATTCCACCTGGGGCATGAAGTTCAATTCTGATAACAGCTCCATTTTTATTGGTTTCCCATGGTAACTGTTTTATTGGCATTGGGTTTGATCGCTGGAGTTGGCAGCATTCTGCGCTATCTGCTCCATGATCTTGATGTTGAGATGGCCCGTCGAATGATCGGGACGCTGGTGTTGAATATCTTTTTGCCTGCCCTGGTTTTCCGGGTGATTTTCACGGCGCAGATGGGAGCGGAAACCTATCAAATTCCACTCGTGATGCTGCTGAGCATTTTGGTTTGTCTGGCGATTGCGATTGTTGTATTTCGGGCATTCAGGCTTCAGCCAGATGAGAAAGGGGCACTGATCCTGGCTAGCGCCTTTGGCAACGTTACATATCTGGGATTACCAGTTTTGCAGGGTTTGTTCCCATCTTTGCAGCTAGAGGTGGCCAAAGTG
>JAWOHV010000229.1:0-13255 GCA_046484965.1 Prochlorococcaceae cyanobacterium | reverse complement strand
GCGCGAAAGGATCCGCCAGGTGGAGCTCAAAGCGCTGCGCAAGCTCCGCAACCTCAACCGCCGACTGCCCACCAGCATCTAAGGCCGCTGGCCCCGGCGGCGTTCAGTCTCCAGCCCAGATGTAGCGGGTGAGTTCTGCGGGGTCGGGCTCGGGAGCCCCGAGGGCGAATTCAACGCAGTCGGCCACCTCGGCATCGATCTCCTTCTCGATCCCCCGCAGCTCATCGGCTGTGGCCAGGTTGTGCTCGATCAGGTGGACAGCCAAGCGCTTGAGCGGATCGCGCTCGGCCCAGAACTGCTTCTCCGCATCGGCGCGCAACTCGTCGGGATCGGCCAGGGAATGGCCCCGGAAGCGGTAGGTGAGGCACTCCAGCAGGGTGGGGCCTTCACCGGAGCGGGCCCGCTCGATCGCCCGCTGGGCCGCCGCCCGCACAGCCAGCACATCCATGCCATCCACCTCTTCACCGGGCATCCCGAAGGCCGCCGCCTTGCGCCAGATCTCCGGATGGCTCGTGGCCCGGTCGTGGTCCATGCCGATGGCCCATTTGTTGTTCTCAACCACAAACAGGATCGGCAACTTCCAGAGGGAGGCCATGTTCAGGCATTCATAGAACTGGCCCACATTGCAGGTGCCATCGCCGAAAAAGGCCGCTGAAACAGCATCACTGGTGGCATCGCCGAGGGCATCGCGCTTGTAGCGGCTGGTGAAGGCCGCGCCGAGGGCCACCGGAATGCCCTCACCGATGAAGGCATAGCCGCCGAGCAGGTGATGTTCACGGGAAAAGAGGTGCATCGAGCCACCGCGCCCCTTGCTGCAGCCGGTTTCCTTGCCGAACAGCTCACTCATCACCTCCCGGGCCGGCACGCCGCAGCTGAGGGCATGCACGTGGTCGCGGTAGGTGCTGCAGAACCAGTCGTGCTTCAGCTTCATCGCCTTGATCACGCCCGTGCTCACCGCCTCCTGGCCGTTGTAGAGGTGCACGAACCCAAACATCTTGCCGCGGTAGTACATCTCGGCGCATTTGTCCTCAAAGCGCCGGCCCAGGGTCATGTCGCGGAAGAGCATCAGGCCCTCATCGCGGCTCACACTGGCCCGAGTGGAGGGTTGCAGCTGGGCAAAACGCTCGGCATGGCTGCCGGCGGCCACCGCCGCCGAAGCGGTGGCGACTGAGGACCGGAGGGGGTCGTCGATGGCCGGAAAAGCCGGGGCGGTGGCAGCCATCTCCTGGGTCATGGCAGGGCGGATGGGTTGTCTTTCGGTGAGGCGACTGTACGGGGTCCCAGCGGACAAAACAGTGGCGGCTGCAGCTGCTATCACAGACGCTGCCTAAAGTCACTCGTCACCGACGGGACCCGGCTTGGAACTGCCGATCGATCACTTCCGATTACTGGGAGTCCCGTCCAGTGCCGACGCCCAGACCGTGCTGCGCACCCTCCAGCAGCGCATCGACCGCCCGCCATCACAGGGCTTCACCCAGGACGGCCTGCAGGCCAGGGCCGAGCTGCTGCGGGCCAGCGCCGAGCTTCTCAGCGACCAGGAACGTCGGCAGGACTACGAAATCGAGCTGACCAGCCTGCACGGGCTGGACAGCCTGGGGCGCGAACGGATTCCGGCGCTGGAAATCCCCACATCCCGGGAAGTGGGCGGCCTGCTGCTGCTGCTTGAGGCCGACCAGCCCCAGGAGGCGTTCGAGCTGGCCTGCCGGGGCCTGGAGCCCCCCCAGGCCCCGGCCCTGGGCAGCAGCCGCGAGGCCGACCTCACCCTGCTGGCGGCCCTGGCCTGTGAAGCCAGCGCCAACAGCCTCCACCAGCAACGGCATTTCGAATCGGCCGCTGCGGTGCTCCACAAAGGGATCCAGCTGCTGCAACGCATGGGGCAGCTGCCTGATCGCCGCCAGCGCCTGCTGCTGCTGCGCGAATCCCTGTTGCCCTATCGGGTGCTCGATCTGCTCAGCCGCGACCTGGGCGCCACCAGCGAACGACAGGAGGGGCTACAGCTGCTCGAACTGCTCGTGCAGCGGCGCGGCGGCCTTGAGGGTGATCAGGATTCCTCCTTCAGCCGCGCCGAATTTCAACCCTTCTTCGAGCAGATCCGCCAATTCCTCACCGTGCAGGAACAGGTGGATCTGTTCAGCCGCTGGGCCGATGGCGGCTCAGCGGAGGCGGAGAGGCTCACCACCCTGGCGCTCACCGCCTCCGGCTTCGCCCAGCGCAAGCCGGAACGGCTGGCGGCAGCGATCGAGCGGCTGTCAGCCAATGCCATCGATGGGCAGCCCGCCACCCAGGCGTGGCTGCAACTGCTGCTCGGCCAGGTGGAGAAAGGGCCGCAGCAGCAGGCTCCCCAGGGCCAGTCCCTGGCCGAGCGCTGCGCAGAGTGCCGCGACTGGCTCAACCGCGATGTGCTGCCCGGCTACCGGGACGTGGATGCCGATGCCGATCTGGAGGCCTGGTTCGCCGACCGCGACGTGCAGGCCTGGATCGAACGCCAGGACCGGCGGGAGGCCCGCAGCAGCAGCAGCAGCAGCGACCTGCCGTTCTCCGCGGCCGACGACGCCTTCACCGCCCCGCCCGAGGGCTCCTTACAGCCCTGGCCCGAGGCTGAACCGATCGAGGCCCAAGAGGGGTTCGAAGGCGAACAGCACCCCAGGCAGCGTCGCTGGCGCCCCCAGGGGCTGGCACTGCCCCTGGCTGGGGCCGCCGTGGCTGCAACCATGGCCATCGCGGTGGGCCTGGCCAGCCTGCGGGGATTCCAGCGCCAGGCCAACACACCTGAAGAACCGAAGCCCCAGCCCACTGCCGGCGCCAAACCGGCGCTTCCCAGCGCCACAGTGCCTGCGCCCGCTAAGCCTGAGGCCGCTAAGCCTGAGGCCGTTAAGCCAGCGCCCGTACCCCTGCGCAGTGCTGAACCGGCAGAACCCGAGCTTCGGGCCCTGCTGGCGAGCTGGCTGGCGGCCAAGGCCACCATTCTCGCCGGGCGCCCAGCCGCCACCCCCCTGAACCAGATGGCCACTGCCATCCAGGTGCAGCGCCTGGAAAGCCAGCGGCGCCAGGACGCCGCCAAGGGCCTTAGCCAGGAGGTGGAGGCCCGCATCGAGAACCTGCGGATCGTGAGCCGAACACCGGCACGGATCGAAACAGAAGTGGATCTGCGCTATAGCGACCAACGTCTCAATGCGGCCGGCCAGACCCTGGCCCGAACCACCGCCATGCCGCTGCGCAACCGCTACGTGTTCAGCAAGGAGGGAGGCATCTGGCGGCTGGCCTCCTACCGCCCCATGCGCTGAACCGCGCCGGCTGACGGATTTTTACGATGCAGAGGCAGTGGTGCTGATGCACTGCTGAGCTCCCCACCCCACGGCCCTGATGTTCGACGAGCTTTCCCAGCGGTTTGAAGACGCCGTCAAGAGCCTGCGCGGTCAGGGGGCGATCAGCGAAACCAACATCGAAACCGCCCTCAAGGACGTGCGCCGCGCCCTGCTGGAGGCAGACGTGAGCCTGCCGGTGGTGAAGGAGTTCGTGGACGAGGTGCGCAAAAAGGCCCTCGGCGCCGAGGTGGTGCGGGGCATCAGCCCAGATCAGAAGTTCATCCAGCTGGTGCACGAGCAGCTGGTGGACACCATGGGCGGTGAAAACGCCCCCCTGGCCGCCGGCGGCAAACCTGGTGCTCCTTCGGTGGTGCTGATGGCCGGCCTGCAGGGCGCCGGCAAAACCACCGCCACCGCCAAGCTCGGCCTGCACCTCAAGGAGCAGGGCCGCAAGGCGCTGCTGGTGGGGGCCGACGTTTACCGCCCGGCGGCCATCGAGCAGCTCAAAACCCTTGGCGCCCAGATCGGCGTGGAGGTGTTCAGCCTCGGCACCGAGGCCAAGCCTGAGGACATCGCCGCCGCCGGCATCGCCAAGGCCCGCGAGGAGGGTTTCGACACCGTGCTGGTGGACACGGCCGGTCGCCTCCAGATCGACGTTTCGATGATGGAGGAGATGGTGCGGATCCGCGAGGCCTGCAGCCCCGATGAGGTGCTGCTGGTGGTGGATTCGATGATCGGCCAGGAGGCGGCCGATCTCACCCGCGCCTTCCACGAGCAGGTGGGCATCACCGGGGCGGTGCTCACCAAGCTCGACGGCGACTCCCGCGGCGGCGCCGCCCTCTCGATCCGCAAGGTGAGCGGCGCGCCGATCAAGTTCATCGGCACCGGCGAGAAGGTGGAAGCGCTGCAGCCCTTCCACCCCGAGCGGATGGCCAGCCGCATCCTGGGCATGGGCGACGTGCTCACCCTGGTGGAGAAGGCCAGCAAGGAGGTGGAGCTGGCCGATGTGGCCCGCATGCAGCAGAAGCTCCAGGAAGCCAGCTTCGACTTCTCCGATTTCGTGCAGCAGATGCGCCTGATCAAGCGCATGGGCTCCCTGGGCGGCCTGATGAAGCTGATCCCGGGCATGAACAAGATCGACGACGGCATGCTCAAACAGGGCGAGGAGCAGCTCAAGAAGATCGAGGCGATGATCAGCTCGATGACCCCGGCCGAACGGGAAAACCCCGACCAGCTCGCCGCCAGCCCCTCGCGGCGGCGGCGAATCGCCAGCGGCAGTGGCCATAGCCCCGCCGACATGGACAAGGTTCTCGCCGACTTCCAGAAGATGCGCGGTTTCATGCAGCAGATGACCAAGGGCGGCGGCATGCCAGGCATCCCGGGCATGGGTGGCGGTTTCCCAGGCATGGGCGGAGGCTTCCCCGGCATGGAGGCGCCGGCAGGCCCCCGTGGCGCGGCACCGAAGCCGCCCAAAGCCCCTAAGAAGCGCAAGGGATTCGGGCAGCTCTAGGTCCTGGATCCGCCAGGGCCCGCACCCCCAAACGCTACATTTGTTGTTTGGAAACCCAAGCGGCAAGGCCACGATGATCAAGCTCCGCCTGAAGCGGTTCGGTAAGAAGCGGGAAGCGAGTTTCCGCCTCGTGGCCACCAACAGCACCTCCCGCCGGGACGGACGTCCGCTCGAGGAGCTGGGCTTCTACAACCCCCGCACCAAGGAAACCCTCCTGAAAGCCGAGGCGATCCGGGCCCGCCTCCATCAGGGGGCCCAGCCCACCGACACGGTGCGCTCCCTGCTCGAGAAGGGCGGCCTGCTTGAGAAAACCGTGCGTCCGGCCGAAACTGTCGGCAAGCAGAAGCAGGCCGAGGCCCGCCAAGCCGCCAGCCAGCAGGCAGCCAAAGAGGCCAGCGAGGCAAAAGCTGCTGCCGCAGCCGCGGCCGCCGAAGAAGCAGCAACAGCAGCGGCCTCTGCAGCAGCGGCCTCTGCAGAAGCAGCGGCAGCAGCCCCAGAAGCAGCCCCAGAAACAGCCCCCGAACCCGCATCAGAAGCCTGAGTTCAGGCCTGATGGGCGAGCCATCCGGGCGGCAGTCGTTCAGCATCAGCCTTCCCAATCCCGCCGCGGCCCTGGCCCTGGCGGGAGATCCCCAGGCATCAACCCTGCATCGCCTCGAAGCCCTTACCGGGGCCTCGCTGGTGTTGCGGGGTCTTGATCTTGTGATCGAGGCCCGCCCCAGCCAGCTGGAGCGGGCTTCGGCCCTGGTGGAACTGTTGCGCCCCCTCTGGGAGGAGGGGCAGCCCATTGGCCAGGTGGATCTGCAAACGGCCCTGCAGGCCCTCGATCAGGGCAACGCTGAGGAGCACCAGCAGCTCAGCCGCCAGGTGCTGGCCAGAAGCCAGAGCGGCAAACTGCTGCGCCCCCGCACCCTGCGCCAGAAGGCCTACGTGGAAGCCATGGAGCGCCACGACCTCACCCTGGCCCTCGGCCCGGCGGGCACCGGCAAAACCTTCCTCGCCACCGTGCTGGCGGTGCGAATGCTCAACGAGCGCAAGGTGGAGCGGCTGATCCTCACCCGGCCGGCCGTGGAGGCGGGCGAGCGGCTCGGCTTCCTGCCGGGCGACCTGCAGCAGAAGGTGGATCCCTACCTGCGCCCCCTCTACGACGCCCTGCACACCCTGCTGGGCCAGGAACGCACCGCCTCCCTGATCGAAAAAAACGTGATCGAGGTGGCCCCCCTGGCCTACATGCGCGGCCGCACCCTGGCCGACGCCTTTGTGATTCTCGATGAGGCCCAGAACACCACCACCACCCAGATGCGCATGGTGCTCACCCGGCTGGGCGAGAACTCGCGCATGGTGGTAACCGGCGATCCCACCCAGGTGGACCTGCCGGCCGGCGTGACCAGCGGCCTCAGCGATGCGGCCCAGGTGCTCGAAGGGCTGGAAGGGGTGGCCATCTGCAGGCTCACCGCCGCCGACGTGGTGCGCCATGTGCTGGTGCAGCGGCTCGTGCAGGCCTACGCCAAGCGTGATGGGGCCCGTGCTGCCGCGGGCAAACTCTGACGGGGATCCGCACCAACCCTGCCTCGAGATCCCTGCCGCATCCTGACTTCAGCTGCCAAGATGATCACAGTTCGAATCGTCTGTGAGCCATGCCGGCCAGCAGCAACTTCCAGCAGGCCATCCGTGAGGCGCAGTCCAGCGCCCTCGTAGGTCCCAATGTGATCAACAAGGCCCTCCCCTACGTGGGCGGGGGCATGGTGCTCACCGCCGCCGGCGTGATGGGCGGCCTGGCCCTGATGGCCAGCAATCAAACGCTGTTCATGCCCCTGTTCTGGGTGGCCTTGATCGGCAACTTCATTCTTTTCTTTGTGGCCCAGAACGTGGCCGCCAAGGGCGATAACGCCACCGCCCTGCCCCTGCTTGCCGCCTACAGCCTGATCACAGGTTTCACCCTCAGCGGCATCGTGGCCTACGCCCTCTCGGTGGCGGGCGTGGGTGCGATCGGCACCGCCGCCCTGGCCACGGGCATCACCTTCCTCGCCGCTTCGGTGATGGGGCGTCGCATGAGCGACAGCGTCGGCCAGGCCCTCAGCGGCGTGGTGGGCCTGGGCATCCTCGGCCTGGTGATCGCCATGCTCGTGCAGGTGGTGGGCAGCCTGTTCATTCCCGGCTTCGGAATGGGCGGCTTTGAGCTGATGATCGCCGGCTTCGGCACCGTGCTTTTCATCGGTGCGGCCTTCGTGGACTTCTACACGATGCCCCGCACCTACACCGACGAGCAGTACCTTTCGGGTGCTCTGGGGATGTATCTCACCTACATCAACCTGTTCATCTTCATCCTGCGCCTGATCATCGCCCTCAATGGCGGTGGCCGCCGCGAGTGATCCCAGCCTGATCCCCTCAAGCGCCCTCAACGGGCGCTTTTTTATGGCTGCTTGTTTGTTTGGCTTGTTGTTTTATTGCCCGGCAATTGTTGAAGGCAGGGCCTTGGTCACATCCCGCAAGGGCATGCTGCTGCTACCCCAGCCCGCATGAGGCAACAAGGGAGCAGATTCGGGCGCGGCCCGCGCGGCGGCATTGAACCAGGCCAGGATCAAGCCCCGCAGGGGGCCACCGCCATCGGCGCGGGGGGAGCGGAGATTGAAATGATCAGCATTCTCAGCCAGCACCAGGCGATGGCCGCGGCTGCCGGAACGGCTGGCCATGGCCATCGGCTCAATCGCCTCAGGCCCGGAAGGCACCACCCAGTCACTGCTGCCACTCACCACCAGCACCGCAGCGCCCATGCCCTGGGCTGAATCAACGTTGAACAACAGGCGCATCGGCGGACTCACCGCCACCGCAGCCACCACCCTGGGATCAGCCAGGGAAGCACTGTCGGCCGAACCAACAAAATTGCACTGCAGCACCCAGCTGAGATTGCGCAAGGGATGGCGCACGTCGTTGCAGAGCTGCCGCATCGTGCTGGCGGTGGGCCTGGCCCCTGCCAGTTGCAGGGCCGTGGTGGCCCCCCAGGAATGACCTGCCACCAGCACCGCCTGGGTGTTCACCGGCCGGCGCAGGCCCAGCTGGCCCTTGGCCGCAGCATCGATCACCGTTGACACATCCTTGGGCCGCAGCGCCAACTCCATCGGTTTCGGCGGTGGCTGCTTGCCAGAAAGCATCGCCCGCTGCTGGCTCTGATCGCTGCCGGGATGGCGGGGCAGCACCACCGTGTAGCCATGGCTGGCCAGGTGGACAGCCCAGCCCTCGAAATTGCTGGGGTCATCCCACAGGCCGTGGGAAATCACCACAAGCCGATCCGTGGCGGCGGCGGAGGCGCTGGACTCCCAGATCACCAGGGCCAGGGGCTCAGGGCGATGGGCCACCCCAATGTTGAGCTCCCGCCGCACGCTGGAGAACATCCCGGCCTCCTGCCAGGGCCCATTGCTGCTCACCGGTGGCAGAGCCGCCATCAATTGAACAGCCTGACGGCGTTGGGAGTGGAATCTGCGCAGCGAATAGCCAAGTCGGGCCAGCTCCACCGTGACGCTCTCGCCAGGCAGCTGCTCCAGCACATCCAGCAGGCTGATTCCTCCCTTGGCGGCAGCCCGCTCCATCGCCTGCTGAAACTGGGCCGGCTCGATGGGATCGGGCAGGTCGTCGATGTCCC
The DNA here is from genome assembly GCA_046484965.1 of Prochlorococcaceae cyanobacterium. Lineage (GTDB taxonomy): Bacteria > Cyanobacteriota > Cyanobacteriia > PCC-6307 > Cyanobiaceae > JAWOHV01. The sequence continues at coordinate 4,800 of JAWOHV010000229.1, read as the reverse complement.
CCAGGGAACCCACCAGCAGCAGCACCTGCTCCAGCAGCGGCGATCCGATGGCATTGCGCAACGCGGCCTTCAGCTCCAGGGGCAGGTTGGACTGCAGCACCGCTTTGAGCTGCTTGCCGATCGCCCCATTGGTGGCCCGGTCGATTTCGGCCAGATCGCTCTCGCCTGCGATCAACGCGGCCGGGCTGCGCAATTCGGACACCGCAATGCTGAAGTCGGTATCGAGCAGGGGCAGCCGCAGCTTGATGGTTTCAATCGCCGCGGCCGGGAAGGCTGCCAGCAGCGTGGCGGTGCACAAGCAGCAGGCCAGATGGTTGACAAAGGAGCGGACAACCATGGGCCGGGGGTCAAGCAAAAACCATGCTGGCCCAGCTCAGCCCTCGGCCACCGCGTTGATCGCAGCAGCGATGGCGGCTCTCTGCTCAGGGTCGTAACCCCAGCGATCCAGGAAGGCCACGTCCTCGCCCTGGCCAGCGGTGGCGGCCAGCAGGGTTTCCAGCCGCTGCTTCACGGCCTGGGGCTCCAGGCCACGCAGCAGTTCGGTGCAGCGGATCTGCACCCGCTCGGAAGCAGCCTGCTGGCCCCCATCCCCTGAACGCTGGTGGTGCAGCGCCATCGCCGTACTCATCGCCAGATTGCGGGCCGAGAGATCCACCACTCCCTCTCCAGCCAGGCGCAGCTGCAGCAGCAGCGCCTCCGGCAGCCGGTCCATCAACGGGCCCTCCCCGGCCAGGCTCACCACGAAAAAGCCGCGGGCCCCATCGCGGCTGGCCACCAGCTCGGCCACCCGGTCGGCCAGCACCTCATCGCTGAGTTCACCGTTCTCCCAGAGGGCCAGCCACTGGGCCGTGATCTCCATCGCCTGCTGGAAGCTGGGCTGGCGTGGGGAAGCGGAGTTGTCGGCCGAGGCTGGTGAGTTCCCTGGGGAGATTTCTGCAGTCATCTCTGTGGACAGGGGCAGCACACAACACCAGCCTATGGCTGCTTGCAGCCACCATCTATTTTCTCTGCATCCGATGCTTGAGAGCGAACGCCTGGCCAGGGCGGCAGCCAAAACCAGCCCAGGCCTGCCGGCTGCCAGGCTGGAGCCATGGAGTTCCCCTCAACCATCCCAGCCCTGCCCACCAGCCCAGAGGGGTTCCGCTCCGGCTTCGTGGCCCTGATCGGCCGGCCGAATGTGGGTAAATCCACCCTGCTCAACAAGCTGGTGGGCGAAAAGGTGGCGATCACCTCACCGGTGGCCCAAACCACGCGCAACCGACTGCGGGCGATCCTCACCACGCCAGCAGCCCAGCTGGTGCTGCTCGACACGCCCGGCATCCACAAGCCCCACCACCTGCTGGGCGAGCGGCTGGTGAAAACGGCCAAGGGCGCCATCGGCGATGTGGATGTGGTGCTGCTGCTGGTGGATGGCAGCCAACCGGCGGGGCGCGGCGATGGCTTCATCGTGGAGTTGCTGCGCCACTGCAAGGCGCCGGTGCATGTGGCCCTCAACAAGCAGGATCTGGTGGATCCCCAACAGGCCGAAGCCCTTGCTGCCAGCTACCGGGGGATGCTGGCAGGCAAGGGTGACTTCGCCACACCAGCAGGGCAGCCGCCACTGGCCTGGCCCCTGCACCCGGTAAGCGCACTGAGCGGTGCTGGCAGCGAGGCCCTGGTGGCGGCCCTGGGCGCCGAACTGCCCGAAGGGCCCCATCTCTATCCAGCCGATGCGGTGAGCGACCAGCCCGAGCAGCTGCTGATGGCCGAGCTGATCCGCGAGCAGGTGCTCAGCCACACCCGCGAGGAGGTGCCCCATTCGGTGGCGGTGAGCATCGAGCGGGTGGTCGACGACGGCCCCCGCACCGCCGTGCTGGCCACGGTGCTGGTGGAGCGCTCCAGCCAGAAGGGGATCCTGATCGGCAAGGGCGGCAGCATGCTCAAAACCATCGGCCAGGGGGCGCGGCTGCAGATGGAGAAGGTGTTCAGCGGCCCGGTTTACCTGGAGCTGTTCGTGAAGGTGGTGCCGGGCTGGCGCCGCAGCGCCGCCCGCCTGGCCGAGCTGGGCTACCGCGGCGATTAAGTGGCGATTAAGTGGCGATGTGAGTGGCGATTAAGTGGCGATGTGAGTGGCGACTAGGGGCGATAGGGGGCCAGAGCTGGGCTGGATCGGCAGCTGAGAGAATCTCCCGATGAGCAACGCAAGTAGCGACACCGGCAGCGAATCGAGCCCCTTTCCACCCCAGGAGATCGGCGCCTTTCTGCGCTTCTGCGCCGGGGAGTGGATGGGCCTGCGCAGCCAGTTTGTGCTGGCTGCCGCCAGTTCAGGCGATGCCGGTGACGATGCCGATGATGACGGCTGGCACAGCAGCGAACGCGGCGAGCTGGTGGTGACCTTTGTGGAACCGGATGCCCATGGCAGCGCCGGCAGCCTGCGGGTGGCCCCCAAGGATGGGGTAGCCCAGCAGCTGCACTTCAGCGGTGATGGCGGCTTCTGCGCCGGCGATCAGCAGGGCAGCTGGCAGCTCTGGCCCGACGGCAGCCTGGAACTCACCCTCAGGAGCGGCGGCACTGTGCTGCGCGAGCGGATCTGGTTCACCAAACCAAACCTGCGGCTGCGCAGCAGCGTTGAAACCCGCGCCGACGGGATCCCAGGTCGCGCCAGCTTCAACTCGGAAATCCGGCGGCTGAACCGCCCCCCCAGCTGATGGGCCTACCTCTGTGATGAGCCTGGCTGTGATGAGACTGGATGTGGTGAGCCTGGCCCCGGAGGCCTTGGCGCCGCTGCTGGGTCTTGGGGTGATCGGCCGGGCGTTTGCCGCCGGCATCGCCGAGCTCCACACCCACAACCCGCGCGATTTCGCCAGCGACAACTACCGCAAGGTGGACGACGAGCCCTACGGCGGTGGGGCGGGCATGGTGCTCAAGCCCGAGCCGGTGTTTGCCGCGGTGGAGGCGATTCCGATGCTGCCGCGACGGCGAGTCCTGCTGATGAGCCCCCAGGGCAAGCCGCTGGAGCAGGCCGACCTGCGCCGCTGGGCCACCAACTACGACCAGCTCATGCTGATCTGCGGCCACTACGAGGGTTTCGACGAACGCATTCGCAGCCTGGCCGATGAGGAGGTGTCGATCGGCGACTTCGTGCTCACCGGCGGCGAACTGCCTGCGGCCGTGATCATCAACGGCGTGGTGCGGCTGCTGCCGGGCACCGTGGGAAGCGAGGCCTGCCTCGAGCAGGAAAGCCACAGCGAGCTGCTGCTGGAGCACCCCCACTACACCCGCCCGGCTGTGTTCCGGGAGATGGAAGTTCCCGCCGTGCTGCGCAGCGGCGATCACGCTGCCATCGCCCGTTGGCGTGCCGAGCAACAGCTGGCACGCACAGGGGAGCGGCGCCCGGATCTTCTGGCCCGTTGGGATCAGGACCAGAGCAGCCCCTCAGAGTGCAGCTCCGATCAGCAGAGCTAGAGCGCGCGCAAGAGCCTCATCGACCTGCTGTGGCTTGAGCGATGCGAATCAACTTTCGCCAGGCACGCCTGGGCAAGCTAGGCGGCTGCTCATCATGGCCCCAACCTCCGATGTGGCGATCATCGCCGCTATGGCGAACGTATCCAGAGCCCTCTTCATCGCTGAGAACTGCCGCAAAAAAATCTCTCTGACGATAAACACGGCAGAGATTCTCCTCCGTGTTCTGGGGATCATTACTGTCAAACCTGCCATGCCCGCCGTAGCCATTAATGGCTACATAATCACGCATTCGCCGCAGGCCGGGGTTAAACGAAAACCCGTGCCAATATTTTTTATAATCATAAGCCAAACGCTTCCATTCAACACCATCATCCTTGAAATCATAGGGCAATACAGGATGCCCCATAAGGTCGTCAAGAGCCCGAATCCAAACCTGCAGACACTTGGGCTGACTCCGCAAAATCACCAAAGACTTCTCAATGAATCCGCCTCGATAAAACTCCCAATCATCTTCAAGATGAAAAATATACGGCGTAACCACTCGAGAATAGGCATAATCGATTGCCGCAATCTGGCCCACGCGCTCGCCAGTCGATATCCATTCAACCGGATAATTTCTGAATTCGGATCTCACCGACTCAGGGATGGAAAGGCCATCCTCAACAACAATCATTTTGTCAAGGGGGAATGTATTCACGGCATAAAAAGAACGCAAGGTCTTGACCAGAAGGTCATGCCGCTCGCAGCTTGTTAATACACCCGTAATCATGGTTCAAAATCGAAAGTGATCAGAAGTCCTACCAGGTAGCTGCGCCGAAGGGACTTAAAAAGCCCGGTCAAGCCACAATGGCTACACCGTTAGGCATCCAGCTCTCAGAGAATGATGTGCAGCGATCGACCGTGAGCCGATTCATTCTCCAACCGTGCCCAGGCTCACCCTCAGAGACAGCGACGGCACCCCTAAAATTTCGCTGCGCTGTGGCAACAGAACGCTGATCGTGCATGCCATAAGGATAGGCAAACCAACTGAAATGGGGATCAGGGAATTCAGCCCGAAGCTGCTCAGGCACTGCCAACTCAAGCTCAATCTCGGGCTCAGTAAGCTCCTGAAGATTTGGATGGGTCCGAGTGTGCCACTGCAGGCGACCGCCGGCTCCGGCAACGTCGCGAAGGCCTTCAAGTGTCATGAAGCGGGTCAAAGGCTCGGATGTGTCATCGCGGTTCCAAGCACCTAGCTTGTCGCCAATCACAAAAATTTCAAAGGGCAACTTGCGTCGATTTAAAATCGGAACCGCATGGCGGAGCACATTCTCAAATCCATCATCGAAGGTGATGCACACATCACGGGTTGGATCT
>JAWOHV010000196.1:0-4712 GCA_046484965.1 Prochlorococcaceae cyanobacterium | reverse complement strand
GGCAACTGGGGCGCCACCTGCTGCAGCCGCTCGGCCACCGATTGGCGAGCGCGGTAGATGTCGGCGTTCTGGTTGAACACCACCTGCACCATCGACAGCCCCGCCTTGGAGGAGGAGCGCACGGTCTCCACCCCGGCGATGCCGTTCACGGCCGATTCGATCGGCAGCGTGATCCGGGTTTCCACTTCCTCCGGTGAGAGACCGGAGGCGCTGGTTTGCACATCCACCTGGGGAGGCGCAAACGGCGGGAACACATCCAGCGGCATCCGGCCCACGGCCAGCACGCCCCAGAGGCTGACGACGACCGCCGCCGCCACGATCAGCCAGCGGCGGGCGATCGAAAACCGCAGCGTGGCGTTGAGCAGCCGCTCAACCATTCGTGTTCTTGCGGCGGCTCAGCCAGATCCCGCCACCAGCCAGAACAACCACGGCTGCCGCTGCCAGGGCAGGAACCGGCAGGTTGGCGGCTCCAGCAGCGTTGGTTGCTGCTGGCTCAGCCGGTTTGGCCTCGGCGCCGGCAGGCTCAACCTGCTGCGTCTTCTTCGACTCGGCGTAGAGCGAGAGCGCGCCGGAACTCACCACGTCGTCGGTGGGATCAATGCCCTCCGTGACGACCACCCGATCTCCCTGGCTGGCGCCGGTCTCCACATAGACCGGGTCGTAGGTCGTCTCGGTCTGCACAAACAGCAAGGGCTTGCCATCGGCATCCACCAGGGCGGTGGCGGGCACGGTGAGGCCATCCGAGCCTTGCTCCGGTTGAACAGTGGCCACTCCCAGCAGTGCATCGCTGTCGGCATTGCGCTTCACCTGGCGGGCCTCGCCCTGCTGCTGGAACTCATCGCCATGGCCCACATGGGCCAGGGCAACAGGAGCCGCATGGGGGAAGGCGAGCAGGGCAGAGGCTGCCAGGCTGGTGCTGGCGGCGAGCCGCAGAATCCGGTAGCGCAAGGCCCAGGGAGGCGATGAATGCTCGGAGGATCGCGCAACTGGGATGAAAAACAGGTGAAATCCCCTGTGCTCACTAGCATCGACCCGCTGGAGTCCAACCCTGATGCCGTTGCGGATCCTGCTGGTGGAAGACGAGCAGGATCTGGCCGCCGCCATCCAGGCCGTGCTGCAACGCCAGGGCCATGTGGTGGATCACTGCACCAATGGCCTTGAGGGCTGGAGCCTGCTGAGCGGGGAGTTCACCCGCTACGACCTCGCCATCCTCGATTGGATGCTGCCGGAACTCAGCGGCCTGGAACTCTGCCGGCGTGCTCGGGCCGCTGGCATGGGCCTGCCGCTGCTGTTGCTCACGGCCCGCGCCGAGACCGCCGACCGGGTGGAGGGTCTCGATGCCGGTGCCGATGACTACCTCAGCAAGCCCTTTGCGATGGAGGAGCTGCTGGCCCGGATCCGGGCCCTGCAACGCCGCCACCCGGGCTACCGGGAGCCCGTATTGGCAGCAGGGGGCTATCGCTTGGATCCCGCCAGTGGCCAGCTGCTGGTCACCACAGCCACGGGGGAGGTGAGCATGGAGCTCTCGGCCAAGGAGCAGCAGTTGATGGCCTATTTCCTGGAGCACCCTGGCCAGATCATTCCGGGCTCACGGTTGCGCAGCCAGCTGTGGGATCTGCAGCAGGACCCCGTGAGCAACGTGGTGGCAGCCCAGGTGCGGCTGCTGCGGCGCAAGTTGGCGGCCCATGGTCTGCCCTCACCAATCGACACGGTGCCCAGCAAGGGGTATCGGTTTGCGCCGCAGACGCGCGTTGACCTGTGAGGGATCACCGTTCCCCAGCGCCAGGGTTGCTGTGGCGCGCCCGTCTGCGCTTGGCCGGCCTGTCGCTGCTGGTGATGGGCACGCTGCTGTATGCCGCCGGCTTGGCGATGGGCCGGCTGTTGCTGCAAAACCAGGAGGCGGCGATTCAGCGTGAATTGCAGGCCCTGGCGGGCACGATGCACGACAGCCTCAAGCCCGCCCTGCCGCAGCAGGCCAGGCCCTCTGTCGCCCTGGCTGCGGTGCTGCCGGGCCTTTGCTTGGTGGGCGAGCCCTGCACGCCACCGAAGGATCTGATCCACCGCCATGCGATCAGTGCCACCGATCCCGACCGCTTCAAGCTGCGGGTGCTCGATCAGCACGGCCGCCTGATCGCCAATTCTCCGGGCTCCTTACCGCTCGAGCCGGCACCGGAGCGACTGGGCTGGGCACTGACCAACAGGCAGTCCGGAGAACGCTGGGGCACCTACGCGATTCACCTGCACCACTCCAACGGTCCCGGTGAACCGACCTGGGGCTACCTGCAGATCTCCCGCAGCCTGGCGGACCTCGATGCAGAAGCAGATCGCTTGTGGTGGCTGGGCCATGGGGTGTTTGCCCTGGCGATGGTGGCGATGGCACTGGCCAGCTGGTGGTTGGCAGGACTGGCCATCGCCCCCTTGCTTGAGGCCTACCGGCGCCAGGAGCAGTTCAGTGCCGATGTGGCCCATGAGCTGCGCACACCCCTGGCCAATCTGCTGGCGGTGGTGGAGGCGGAATGCAGCAGCGCTGAGCGTTTCAGCAGCAGCAGGCAACGTGCCACCCTCGATCGGGTTCTGGTGCAGGGCCGGAGGCTGCAGCAACTGATTGCTGATCTGCTGCTGCTCGCGAGCCTGGAGCGATCCTCACCTCAGAGCCTCAAGGAAGTCTGCAATTTGACAGAGATCGCTATGGATGTGGTGGAGGATTTCACTGAGGCGGCAGCTGCATCTCAAGTCAGGATCAAGGCGGAGCACCTCAGCCCAGGCGCCAGGGTTCTGGGTGTCGAGTCGGAGCTCAGCCGGCTGCTGGTCAACCTGCTCAGCAATGCCATTCAGTACACCCCAGCGGGCGGAGCTATCAACGTGAGCCTGGAGCAGCAGGGCAGGGTGATTGTGCTGGCCATTCACGACAGTGGCCCCGGAATCCCCGCCGATCAACACACGAAGATTTTTGATCGCTTTACACGCCTGGATCCTGCCCGCTCCCGGCAGCAGGGGGGCACGGGCCTGGGTTTAGCCGTTGCCCAGGCGATCGCACGTCGCCATGGCGGCAGAGTCACGCTCCAGTCCGCCCCTGGCCAGGGTGCACGATTCAGCGTTTCGCTACCAATCGCTTCTGGTGCAGCTGGCGTTACTCCGATCGACCACCACCACCATGGCCAAAGGCTGTCGTCCATTTTATAGCCAGGAAGCGGCTTGGGGTTGTTCCAGGGTTACCTATCCCATCTTGATCGCCGGTTCCTCGTGCTCCCGCAGGAAACGCTCAAGGCACTCCCCATAAACCTCGGGCATCTCCAGTAGGGCGTGATGCGCCGCCCCGGGAATGACGACCAGACGCAGTCGTGTTCCCCGGCGAGCAGCAACACCGGCAGCGTGAGGGAGCTCAGGCTTTGCTCTGGGGCGCACCAGTCTTCAATCACATCAACACCGCGCCAATGGCTGCCGGGGTGGCCTGGGGCGTAGGCCGCGAGCAGCTCCGCTGGTCGCGGCGTTCTTCTGCAAACGTGGGCCGCATCAAAGCGGGCAGCATCGCCATCCAGGTTTGCCAGCAGGGCTGCCACCTCCTCAAGCAGCAAGGGCACCGAGCTCGGCACGTTGGAGAGGGTCAGCGAGCGCGGTATCGGCAAGCCAGCGTCTGAGCTGAGGGCCTCGAAGGCCAGGATGCCCCCGAACGACTGGCCGTAGAGGTGATAAGCAGGGCGGCCCTGCCTCATGGGAATCAGCGCCTTGGCTACTAATGCTTCTGCCACCTCCACCAGGTCTTGCACGGAGGCCACAATGGAGTACTCCTCCACATCGGGGCTGGGCCGCTCACTGCGGCCACAACCCAGTTGGTCGAAGAAAATCACCGGTCGTTGCAGTTGCCCGCTCAGGGGAAACAGATAGTCGCTGGGCACTCCTGGGCCGCCATGGCACACCAGCAGGGGCAGTGAATCCGAAGCGGTGGCCGGACAGTGATTACCAGCCCAAAGGCGACAGCGACCAGCCTGCACCGGCAGCATCATCGACTTCCATTCAGGCGGCACCGCTGGCCCATCCGCTGCAGCCATGCCGGGCTCAGCCATGCCGGGTGCAGCGCCGGTGGTTTGGTTTTCCCCCGGAGCGCTGAGACATCACAGACGATGGAGAACGCTTAAGCACCGTAGCAGGATCATCATAAATGCTGTTATTAGGGCTTCGAGATGCTCAGCATTAGCCAGCTGCATGCGTGCAACCTGAACGGGCTACAAGCCGTCAGGCAGGAGGATCTCACCCATCTAAAAACCAAACTTTTTATTGCAGAAGCGAAGAGAAATTCCCGTCCAGACAAGCCAAGCAATCTTTTCTTGCAGATTTATTTAAAATTAGCAATCGCATCAGCCGCCAATGGGAGAGGCTTGCATATTATCAATACGGATTACGCCGGTTGCCCGGCCCTGCCATGCCCAGTGGGACCCGCTGGGGCTGATGGCCGTGCGCACCTAAACCCGCTAGCAGGCATTGGGGCTAACGCCATGATGGTTACTAACGCCTCGTTGATGCGGAACCCGCATTAACACAGGTAGAGTGACACGATCACAACTCTCGATCTGCCCTTCTCATGAGGGGTGGGGCGGGGTTTAGCGGAAGCCTTCAGGGCTTACGGAGCGAAGGCCACAGCAGCGGCACAATCGCCGTCAAGATGGGTGAAGCGCACCAATGGCCATGCTTCTGAACCCCCTCTGCCCTTTCAG
>JAWOHV010000165.1:0-10141 GCA_046484965.1 Prochlorococcaceae cyanobacterium | reverse complement strand
ACGGCCGGATCGGCGTGGGTGATGTGCTGGCCATCGGCATGGCGCTCGAGCTCAAAGCCCTCCCGGGCCATCCGCCGCATCAGTGCGGCGGCCTCCTCGAATCGGGACGCCATCGCCTCCAGGCTGGCGCAGTCGGCTGTAAGACCGGTTTCCTTCCAGGTGAAGTAGGCCATGGCGGCGGCTGCAAAGGTGGGCGGGGTTGATCAGGGCAGAAGCACAAGACCCACCATCACAAGTAGCAAGCTCGCAGCCCAAAAGCCCAGCACCAGTTTTTGTTCACTGGCTCCGCCCAGCTCGAAGTGGTGGTGCAGGGGTGCCATCCGGAACAGTCTTCGGCCCTGACCATCGGGGCCCTTGGTGGCCTTGAACACCCACACCTGCAGGATCACCGAGAGGGATTCGGCCAGAAACACCCCACCCATCAGCAGCAGCGGCCAGAGGCTGTTGGAGAGCAGGGCCACGGCGCTCAGGGCCGCCCCCATCGGCAGCGAGCCGGTGTCGCCCATGAACAGCTTGGCTGGGTGCCGGTTGTGGGCCAGGAAGCCGAGCCAGGCGCCGGCCATCGCCAGGCAGAAGGCCGCCAGGGGAGGGTCGCCACCGTGGCCCCGCAGCATCAGCTGTAGGCCCATGCCGGTGAACACCACCGCACCGCAGCCCGCCGCCAGTCCATCGAGGCCATCGGTGAGGTTGGTGGCATTGCTTTCGGCCAGGAACACAAACAGCCCCAGGGGCCAGATCAACAGCCCCAAGGGCAGCACCCAGCCCAGGGGCAGGGCCACCTCGCCAAGGTTGGGGCCGCTGCCCAGCCAGCCGGCCCAGGCTGCCCAGGCCAGGAAGCCCAGGGCTGCGGCTGCCTGCAGCAGCAGCTTGCCGCGGGGGCTGAGGCCGGTGTTCGTGCGGCGGGTGAGGCTGCGCCAGTCGTCGAGGCCGCCGATCGCCATCGTGGCCAGGGTCACGGCGGCCACGGCCAGCAGCCGTCCATCGCCGGGGCTGATCAGCACGCCGATCAACACACCCACTGGCACCACCAGCAGGCCGCCCATGGTGGGGGTGCCGGCCTTGCTGTGGTGGGCCTGGGGCCCCTCCTGGCGGATCACCTGAGCGAGCTTGAGGGCCCGCAGCCTGGGCACGCCCCAGGCGGTTACGGCGGCGCTCACCAGTCCGCTGATCACCAGAGGGAATGTGAGGGCCGAATTGGCCACCAGGGCATCGCTGAGCAGGCAGATGGCCAGCAGCACGATCGCCAGGCCCAGGGCCGCCTGGCGACCCTGGAGGGAGCTGGCGGGGGCCTGTTGCAGCTGGGAAGGTGCGGCCAAGGCGAGCAGCGGCAGGACAGGGTGGTGTTAGAGGCCCGGACTGGGCCGGTCAGTCTTCCCAGTTCTCCTCGGGTTGTTCGTCGGCCTGGTTGTAGTCCTCCTTCTCGCCCATCAGGGCCGAGAGCTCCTCCTCTTCGACGGTGCTCACATCGGCGGCGGCGTTTTCCTCGTCGGCCACCAGCCGGCCGCTGCTCTCCAGCCAGCTCAGCAGGTCGGGTTCATCCCGCAGGGGCAGAACCGGCGCTGGCTCATCGCGCCGATAACGGGTCAGGGAGGGATTAATGGTGTCTAAGGAAGAGGCCAGTGTGCCCATGCCGGATATCCCGGTTGCGAAAAACCAATCAACAAGCCTAGCTGCTGCTCGTTCGCGCTGGAGCCAGCTGGCGGCCGCTGTGCTGCCGGGCTGGCTGCTGGCGCTTTTGCTCAGCGCCCTGCTGGTGGCGGCCGGTAGGCGCTGGCCGGCGCCGCTGCCGATTCAGCCGCTGCCGGTGCTGGCCCTGGTGCTGCTGCCGCCCCTGGGCCTGGCGCTCTGGCTGCTGCTCGCCCCCCGCGGCAGGGGAGAATCAAGCGACTGAGCACTGGGAGTGCGTGGATGGGTCGGGCCAAGAAGGCGGTGCTGGCGTATTCCGGCGGAGTGGATACCAGCGTCTGCATCCCCTACCTGAAAAACGAATGGGGCGTGGAGGAGGTGATCACCTTCGCCGCCGATCTGGGCCAGGGCGACGAGCTCGAGCCAATCCGCCAGAAGGCGCTCGATTCGGGGGCCAGCCAGTCGATCGTGGGCGACCTGATCGAGCCCTTCATCAGCGAGTTTGCCTTCCCGGCCATCCGCGCCAATGCCCTCTACGAGGGCCGCTATCCCCTCAGCACGGCCCTGGCCCGGCCCCTGATCGCCCGCCGCCTGGTGGAGATCGCCCGCGAGGTGGGTGCCGATGCGGTGGCCCACGGCTGCACCGGCAAGGGCAACGATCAGGTGCGCTTCGATGTGACCATCGGCGCCCTGGCCCCCGATCTCAAGGTGCTCACGCCGGCGCGGGAGTGGGGCATGAGCCGCGAGCAAACGATCGCCTACGGCGAGCGCTGTGGCATCCCCTCGCCGGTGAGCAAGACGTCGCCCTATTCGATCGACCTCAACCTGCTGGGCCGCTCGATCGAGGCCGGCCCCCTCGAAGACCCCAACGTGGAGCCCCCCGAGGAGATCTACGCCCTCACCGTGAGCATCGACGCCGCTCCCGACCAGGCCCAGGTGGTGGAGATCGGCTTTGAGCAGGGCAACCCGGTGAGCATCGATGGCGTGCGCCTCGATCCGGTGAGCCTGATCCGCCGCGCCAACGCCCTGGCCGGCAGCCACGGCTTCGGCCGGCTCGACATGATCGAGAACCGGGTGGTGGGTATCAAGAGCCGCGAGATCTATGAAACCCCGGGCCTGCTGCTGCTGATCAGGGCCCACCAGGAGCTCGAGAGCCTCACCCTGGCGGCCGACGTGCTGCGCAGCAAGCGCCAGCTGGAGCAGCAGTGGGCCGATCTGGTGTACCAGGGCCTCTGGTATGGCCCGCTCAAGGATGCGATCGACGGCTTCATCGACCGCACCCAGGGCGCGGTGAACGGCACGGTGCGGATCAAGCTGCATAAGGGGAATGCCACTGTGGTGGGTCGCAGCAGCGCCGACAGCCTCTATGTGCCCTCCATGGCCACCTACGACGCCGGCGATCAGTTCGACCACCGCGCCGCCGAGGGCTTCATCTACGTTTGGGGCCTGCCAACGCGGCTGTGGGCTAACCGCCGCCGCTGATCATGGCGCCGCTGAGCTGATCAACCGTCAGGCGCCGCCCCTTTGGTTGTTGCTCTGATTGTTGGTTTGGTTGTTGCGGGGGCCAGGATCTGCCTCTGGAGAGCTGCCTCGGCGGGGCCTGGCCAGCCGGATCGGCAGCCGTGGCGGCAGCGATGGCATCAACAGGCCCGGCTCGTTCCTGATCGCCCAAGCGGGCACCAGCGGCGCTGGTGCAGCGGCAGCGGCGGGGAGCTGGCGCATCTGTTCGCGCAGGCCCGTGTTCTCCTCCAGAAGCTGGTGCTGCTGCTGCAGAACGGGCTCGAGGCGCTGCTGGAACTTGCGCTCAAAGATGCCCGGCAGTTCGGCCAGGAGCTGCTGCAGTTGCTCGAGTTCGGCCCTGGTTGAGGCGAGCTCCTCTTCCAGGGCCCTGATCCGGGCTGCTTCCGAGATCCGGTTTGCTTCGGGGATCCGGGCCGTTTCCGCACCAGTGGGAACTGCGGCAGGCATGCCCGGGAGGGGCAGATGCCCGGCGGCACCAGCCTGGAAGGCTGGCCGCAGGGGCTGCAGCGGCGGCAGGGGATCGGAAGGCTGTTTCATCGACGCACATCGGCTCAGGAGCAACCGATGGCCTGGTTGGAACTCCCTGGAATGGACGGTACCTAGCGTCGCCTCGAGCCACAAGGGGCTGCGGCGAGCAGGATTCAGGCGTTGGCCGGTTCCATCGGGGCAGGCTCGGCCCCTGTGGCTACAGGCATCGAGCGGGGGGCGGGCATCGGGCCGTCCTGCTTGACGGTCAGGTAGCGGATCACGTCCTCGGAAAGGCGCATCGCCCGCTCGAGGCTGGCCACCTGCTGGCCGTCACCGTTGTGGTTGAGCTGCACATAGATGCCTTCGCGGTGCTTGGCGATCGAATAGGCCAGGCGGCGCTTGCCGCGCATCTGGCAATCGAGCACTTCGGCCCCGGCTTCTTTCACCAGGTCGCGGTACTTGTTCACATGGCTTTCCACCTCTTCCTCCGGGATGTCCGGACGAAGGATGTACATCGTTTCGTAGTAGGGCTGCGTCATGGTCGCCTGTCGGCTTTGGCCGTCTTGGAGAGGGTGTCGGGCAGGGGCTGCCGGGCGAAGGAGCGCCTGACAGCGACGGATCAAGCAACCTATCGCAGCGGCGGCAGGGCCCCGGGGGTGTTGTTCAGAAGATCTGCATGCGCACCGCCTCGGAGACGCTGGGGATATCGGGATCTTTGCCGCGCAGGCACTGCACCACGGCGAAACCAATCAGCAGCAGGGCCCCGAGGAACACCGTGTTGTTGAGGGTGCGCTGGGCGAAGCCGCCGATCGGATTGAGCAGAATGTTGAATCCCAGTGAAAGCAGCACCAGCACGATGTCGAGCAGGATTGCCTGCAACACGTTGAAGCGGATGCTGTAGGGCACTTTGGGGTTGCGAACCACCACCAGGAACAGCACCAGGAAGAGCAGGAAGCCGCCGAAGGGCACAGACCGCTGCAGCATCGCCAGGGGCAGGGCGGGCAGGGCCAACCACTGCAGGCTTGGCGCCAGCTGGTAGAGCCCCTGGCCGAAGGGCACCGCATCGCTCCAGGGCAGCAGGTAGGCCAGGGCCGCCAGCAGGCGTTGCCAGATCGGCATGGATCCCATGGGCGCCAGCGGTTGCACAGATCTGCTCAGGCTAGGAGTTGGGCCAGGGCGGCGTCACGCATCGCCGCGATCGGCAGGTCTTCGATGCCGCTCCACAGCCGCAGCGCCGCGGCCCCCTGCTGCACGAGCATCTCCAGCCCGTCGAGCGTCTGGCACTGGCGCTCGCTGGCCAGGCGCAGCAGGGTGGTGGGTCGCGGCGTGTAGATCAGGTCGTAAACGGTGCTGCCGGGCTTGAGGGCGGCGAGGGCCTCCGCCCCGAGGGGGCAGGCCTGCTGGGCGCTGGGATCGGCGGCGCTGGCCATGCCCACCGGGGTGGTGTTCACCAGCAGATCGGCCTGGGCCAGGGCGGCGGGCAGCGCCTCCCAGGCCAGCGCCTGCAGCTGGGGCGCCCAGGGGCTGCAGTGTTCAAGGAAGGCGGCCAGGGGTTCGGGGCGGCGGGCGGCCACGCTGATCCGCGTCAGCCCCAGCTCCGCCAGGCCCGCCACCACCGCCCTGGCACTGCCGCCGCAGCCCAGCAGCACGGCTTGTTGTCCCTGCCAGGGACGGCCCTGGCTGGTCAGTGGTGCCAGGAAGCCGGCCACGTCGGTGTTGCTGCCCAGCCAGCCGCCCTCGGCCCGCCGCACCAGGGTGTTCACGGCACCCAGCCGTTCGGCCAGGGGGGAGCAGGCCGCCGCCAGTTCGGCCGCCGCCTGCTTGTGGGGCAGGGTCACGTTCAGGCCGCGGCAGTCGATGGCCTCAAGGGCCGTCAGCACCCCCGCCAGCTGCTCGGCTGGGGTAGGCAGGGCCAGATACACCCAGTCGAGCCCCAGGGCCGCAAGGGCGGCGTTGTGCATCGCTGGCGAGAGCGAGTGGCGCACCGGATCGCCCAGCACCGCCACCAGGGCGGTGGCGCCGCTGATCGAAAGGGGGCGAAACAGGGGCGGCTCCTGGTGCATCAACAAGCGGCCCCGAGCTGGTTTGAAGGCCCTGAAACCTAGGCCTTCACTGGCGCCTCCGGCCCCATACCGGCCTCTCCTGTTCGGGAACCACACCTCGCCTGGGCGAGGCCCTGCTGCTGAAGATGCTTTCAGTTCGATTCACGTACCACCGGGAGGTGGGATCCCATGGGAAAGGTTGTTGGCATTGACCTCGGCACCACGAACAGCTGTGTAGCCGTGATGGAGGGCGGCAAGCCCACCGTGATCGCCAACGCTGAGGGGTTCCGCACGACCCCATCGGTGGTTGCCTACACGAAAAATCAAGACCAGCTGGTGGGGCAGATCGCCAAGCGCCAGGCGGTGATGAACCCTGAAAACACCTTTTACTCGGTGAAGCGCTTCATCGGCCGCCGCGTCGATGAGGTCAACGAAGAGTCGAAGGAAGTGAGCTACGGCGTTGAGAAGTCCGGCTCCAACGTGAAGGTGAAGTGCCCCGTTCTGGGCAAGCAGTTCGCCCCCGAGGAGGTGAGCGCCCAGGTGCTGCGCAAGCTGGCGGAAGACGCTGGCAAGTACCTCGGTGAAACGGTCACCCAGGCGGTGATCACCGTGCCCGCCTATTTCAACGACTCCCAGCGCCAGGCCACCAAGGACGCCGGCAAGATCGCCGGCCTCGAGGTGCTGCGGATCATCAACGAGCCCACGGCGGCGGCTCTGGCCTACGGCCTCGATCGCAAGAGCAACGAGCGCATCCTGGTGTTCGACCTGGGCGGCGGCACCTTCGACGTGTCGGTGCTGGAGGTGGGCGACGGTGTGTTCGAGGTGCTCTCCACCTCCGGCGACACCCACCTGGGCGGCGACGACTTCGACAAGGTGATCGTCGATCACCTGGCCGACAACTTCAAGGCCAACGAGGGCATCGACCTCCGCCAGGACAAGCAGGCCCTGCAGCGCCTCACCGAAGCGGCCGAGAAGGCCAAGATCGAGCTCTCCAGCGCCACCCAGAGCGAGATCAACCTGCCCTTCATCACGGCCACCCCTGAGGGTCCCAAGCACCTCGACCTCACCCTCACCCGGGCCAAGTTCGAGGAGCTCGCCTCCAAGCTGATCGACCGCTGCCGGGTGCCGGTGGAGCAGGCCCTCAAGGACGCCAAGCTCACGTCGGCCGAACTCGATGAGATCGTGATGGTGGGTGGCTCCACCCGCATCCCCGCGGTGCTGGAGCTGGTCAAGCGCGTCACCGGCAAGGACCCCAACCAAACCGTGAATCCCGATGAGGTGGTGGCCGTGGGTGCCGCCATCCAGGGTGGCGTGCTCGCCGGTGAGGTGAAGGACATCCTGCTGCTGGATGTCACGCCGCTGTCGCTCGGCGTGGAAACCCTCGGTGGCGTGATGACCAAGATGATCACCCGCAACACCACCATCCCCACCAAGAAGTCGGAGACCTACTCCACGGCAGTGGACGGCCAGACCAACGTGGAGATCCACGTGCTGCAGGGCGAGCGCGAGATGGCCAGCGACAACAAGTCACTCGGCACCTTCCGCCTCGATGGCATCCCGCCGGCCCCCCGCGGTGTGCCCCAGATCGAAGTCACCTTCGATATCGACGCCAATGGCATCCTCAGCGTGACCGCCAAGGACAAGGGCAGCGGCAAGGAGCAGAGCATCTCGATCACCGGCGCCTCCACCCTCAGTGAAAACGAGGTGGAGAAGATGGTGAAGGAAGCTGAAACCAACTCCGCCGCCGACAAGGAGAAGCGCGAGCGCATCGACCTCAAGAACCAGGCCGAAACCCTGATCTACCAATCGGAGAAGCAACTCACCGAGCTGGGCGACAAGGTGGGCGCCGATGTGAAGGCCCGGCTGGAGGAGAAGCGCAAGGCCCTGCAGGAGGTGGTGGACAAGGAGGATTTCGCCGCGATCAAGGATCGCTTCGAGGAGCTGCAGAAGGAGCTCTACGAAGTGGGCGCCTCCGTGTACCAGCAGGCCGGCGCCGACGGTGCTGCGGCCGGTGCGGCCCCCGGTGGCAACGGCTCTGGCTCCGCCAGCAGTGCCGACGATGTGATCGATGCCGAGTTCACCGAGAGCAAGTAATTGCCCTTCAAGAACGGCTCAGCCCGTGTCTGGCCCCCCTGTTCAGGGGGGCTTTTTATTGATCAGGAGTTGATCAGGAACGGATCAGGAGCCGAGGCTGGCCAGGGCGGCGCGGGCCTTTTCGAGCACGCTCGCCGGCAGGCTCACGTAGCCAAGCCCGGGGGCCTGGGCCTGGGCCTGGTCGCTGAGGGCGTAGCCGAAGGCCTTCTGAAGGGCCGGCAGTTTGGCGCCGTTGCCGCTCTTGTAGAGCAGCACCCAGGTGAAGGTCACGATCGGGTAGCCGATAGCCGGGTTGGGGTCGCTGCCGCTGAGGTCGGGGCCCAGGTTGATGCTGGCCAGGGCTTTGCTGGCGTTGGCGTCATCGGGGCCGGCATAGGTGCCTGATCGGTTCTGAATGGCGGCGCTCTGCAGCGCCCCGCGCACGTAGGCGGCTTCCACGTAGCCGATGCCGCCCTTCACCTGGCTGAGGGTGGAGGCCACGCCCTCATTCCCCTTGGCACCCATGCCGGTAGGCCAGTTCACCGATTTGCCCACTCCCGGGCCTTGCTGCCAGCTGGGGCTGAAGGCCGCCAGGGAGTTGGTGAAGTTGTAGGTGGTGCCGGAGCCGTCGGAGCGCACAATCACCTGGATCGGCAGGGGAGCACAGCCGAGCTCCTTGAAGTTCTTGATCTTGCCCTCAAAAATCTGCACCAGCTGGGCCTGGCTGAGCTTGAGGCTGCAGCCGGGATGGTTGTAGGCCACGGCGATGGCGCCGGCGGTGAGGGGCAGTTGCAGTGCGCCGCGGGCGGCTGCGGCGCCCTCATTGTTCTCCGCTTCGCTCAGGGGGGCGTCGCTGGCGCCGAAGTCGACGGTGCCGGCCTGGAACTGGCGCACACCGGCGCCGGAGCCCACCGACTGGTAGTTCACGCGGATGTTCTGGCTGCGGGCCAGATCGGTGAACCAGCGCTGGTAGATCGAGGCCGGAAAGCTGGCGCCAGCCCCCTGCAGCGGCCCGCCTCCTGGCCCGCCGCTGGGTGCCCCACAGGCGGCCAGCAGCAGGGGGCCGCCAAGGCCTGTGGCCAGGGTGAGGGCAGCGGTGCGGCAGCGGCGGGCAAGAACCATGGCAGGAATACGGAACAGAGCCTGCCCGGGAGGCGAACAGGCGTGCGAAGGCTAGGGCCTGATCAGGCCGGCCCCGCATCGTCGCTGCCGCCGTCTGTTTCGATGTGCTCAGCGCACCACTGGGCCATGGCCGGTGCCAGCAGCACCCCGTTGCGGAAGGCGCCGCCGCTCACCAGCAAGCCAGGCTCCGGCTCGCAGAGCAGGGGTGCCGGCTGCTGCAGCGGCCGGGGCCGGATGCCGTGCCAGCTCTGCAGCAGGCGGGCCTGCAGCAGCCAGGGCGGCGCCTGGCCCCCCAGCTTCAGGAGCTCCGCCAGGGCGGCGGCATCGGCCCGCACACCCGGTTCCAGCGTGGCGCCGATCCAGAGGCGGTGGTTGGGGCGCGGCACCAGGTTGATGCCTCGCCAGAGCACGGCCGCCGGCCAGTGCTCGCTGCTGGGCGTCTGGCGCTCCAGCTCCAGTTCGGCCGCCTGGCCAAGC
The DNA here is from genome assembly GCA_046484965.1 of Prochlorococcaceae cyanobacterium. Taxonomy (GTDB): domain Bacteria; phylum Cyanobacteriota; class Cyanobacteriia; order PCC-6307; family Cyanobiaceae; genus JAWOHV01. The sequence continues at coordinate 812 of JAWOHV010000165.1, read as the reverse complement.
ACCGGCTCGATGGCCAGGCGGTGGCCCCGGGGGGCCAGCAGGGCCGTGATGCCGCAGCCGTTGGTCAGCACCACCCGATCGGCCTCCAGCTGGCCGCCCCCCTGCAGTGCGATCCGCCAGTTCTGCTGATGGGGCTGCAGGCCCGTGGCCCGATCGCAGATCAGCTCCAGGCCCCGCCGCAGGCCATCAGCGCCGAAGGCGGCCATCGCAGCCACGGGATCGAGCTGGCCATCGCGGCCGGAGTGCAGCCCGCCGGCTGCCTGCAGCGGCAGCGCTGGGGTCAGCTCGGCCAGGCGCTCGGGGGGCCAGAACTGCACCGGTAGGCCCAGGCTCTGGCGGGCCTGGGCTAGGCATCGCAGCCTTTCGGCTTCGGCTTCATCGGCGGCGAGCTGCAGCAGGCCGGCGCGGTAGGGGATCGGCCAGCCCGCGGCTGCCAGTTCCTGCCGCCAGGCAGGCCACAGCTCCAGGGCCTGCTGCCGCAGCCGCCAGGCCCGGCCGCTGGCCCGGTGGAACACATCTCCCATCAGCACCCCCAGGGCGGCGCCGCTGCCGGAGCGCGCCATCCCCAGGGAAGCTGGCAATGGCTCGGGATCGAGCAGCTGCACCCGATGGCCGCGGCGCTGCAGCCACCAGGCGGTGGCCAGCCCGATGATGCCTGCACCCACCACCCCTACCCGCTGGGGCGTGGGTGGAGGGGCGTTCACGCGCTGGGGATCACCTCGGCATAGGCCCCGAAGCCGCTGGCCACCTTGATGTAGGCCTTGCGCAGGCGATCGCCGTCCTGGAGCCGGGCGGCCTCATCGAGTTCGGCC
>JAWOHV010000152.1:0-2930 GCA_046484965.1 Prochlorococcaceae cyanobacterium | reverse complement strand
CGGCGTGGTGGAGAGCCTGGCCCGCAACCAGTCGATGAGCGTGGATACCCCCACCCTGATCCAAACGCTCACCAGCCCCAGCGTGCTCGACCCGCTGCGCAGCAAGCTCGGAGACGCGGGTGGTGCACTGAATACGGTGGTGATCGGCTCGCCGCCGGTTGGCGGCGGCCAGCGGGGCACCACCGTGCAGGGCGTGCTGCAGGTGAGCGCCCGTGGCAGTGATCCGGCCGAGGTGAAAGCGGCCTTGAACGGGTTGAGTGAAACCTATCTGGCCTTTGCCCTTTCGCAAAAGCAGGAAAGCCTCGGCGAGGGTCTGCGCTTCCTCGATCAGCAGGAGCCGCTGCTCACCGCCAAGGCGAACCAGCTGCAGGCCAAACTGGCGGCCTTCCGGCAGAAGCACAATCTGCTCTCCCCTGAAACGGAAGCCGGGGCCCTGAAGGGCGAATCCCTGGGCCTGCAGACCCAGCAGCGACAGCTGGAAGGGGAGCGAACCCGTTTGCTGAAGCTGCGCCAGGGGGTGGCCGCCGGGGCGCTCACCGCCGGCAGCTTCAGCACCGGCGGTGCTGGCGGCGGCGGTGGTGGCGGTGCTGCCACATCTGGCGGTGGCGGCGACGGCGTGTCTGTCACCCAGTCCGACAGCGACCGCCTCACCCAGCTGCAGCAAACCGAAAACCAGCTGGCCGAGGCGCGGGCGGTGTATCGGGCAGATTCGCCGCGGGTGCGCACGCTGGAGGCCCAGCGCAACCAGCTGATGGCGCAGTTGAAAACGGATCAGTTGCGTTCCCTCGATACGGCCCTGGCCCTCAATGCCACCCGCATCGGCACGCTGGCAGCCCAGGTGGCCCAGGTGGACGTCCAGTTTCTGAAGCAGCCCGACCTGATCCGCGGCTACGAGGAGCTGCAGCAGCAGCTGAAGGTGGCCCAGGGGAACCTGGCCAGCTTCCTCACCACCCGTTCCACCTTCCAGCTGGAGCAGGCCCAGAACACGGCGCCCTGGAAGGTGATCGCCCCACCGGCGGTGACCAATCAACCTGTGGAGCCGAAGCTGAGCAAGGGGCTGCTGCAGGGTCTGCTGCTGGGGGCCCTGGCCGGTGTGGGTGTGGCCCTGCTGCGCGACCGCTTCGACCACGTGTTCCACCATCCCTCCGAGGTGCGCGAGGAGCTCAAGGAGCCATTGCTCGGCTCGATCCCGCACGTGAGCCTGTTCGAGGGGGTGCGCGAGGAGAGCCGCTTCCTGCTCGAGGAGCTCGATAAGGACCCGGGCACAGACAGCGGCGATGCCGATGCCAGCCGCCAGCGGCGCTACCAGCGCTTCCAATACCAGGAGGCGATGCGCAACCTCTACACGAGCCTGCGCTTTTTGAACACCGACAGGCCGCTGCGGTCGGTGGCGCTCACCAGCTCACTGCCGATGGAGGGAAAGAGCCTGGTGAACGTGCTGCTGGCCAAAACCCTGGCCGACCTCGGCCAGCGGGTGCTGCTGGTGGATGGCGACCTGCGCAAACCGCAGCTGCACCACCGCCTCGGCGTGGACAACCTGGTGGGCCTCTCGAATGTGCTCAGCGGCGACCTCAACAGCTGGCGTGAGGCGATTCAGCCGGTGCCGGGCCACGGCAGCTGGTGGGTGCTCACCGCCGGGCGGCGGCCGCCCGATCCGGCGCGACTGCTGAGCTCCCAGCGCATGCGCGACCTGGTGCGCGAACTGGCGGATTCCGGCCAGTTCGACCTGGTGCTCTATGACACGCCGCCGGCCCTTGGCCTGGCGGATGCGGCCCTGATCGCCGAACACCTCGACGGCCTGATGCTGCTGGTGAGCCTGAGCCGGGTCGACCGCAGCCTGCCCCGCGAAGCGATCGACCGGATGCGCAGTGCCGGCGTGCCGCTGCTGGGGGTGGTGACCAACGCCGTCAAGGCGGCACCGGTCGGCGGTGGCGTTTATGGCTCTGCCAAGTATGGCTACGGCGGCAAGGGCTACGGCTACGGCCGCTATGGCTACGGTGGCTACGGCTATGGCGGCGACTACCAGCAGGCCTACGCCCATTACGGCGAAGATCCCGGCAGTAAGGCCGCCGGCCCGCGCCTGAAAAGCCGCTGGCAGAAGCTCTGGGGCTGGCTCGACCGCTGAGGCGCAGCGCCAGCAGCAGGGGCGAGCTGCCATAAAAAAGCGGGGGAGTTGAGGAACTCCCCCCTGGATTGGGCTTGGCGGCGGTTCAGGCTGCTGTGCTCAGGCGGCTGGCCTCAGGGGAACACGCCACCGTCCGTATTACCTGTGTCAATCGACTGGATCTCTGTGCTGGTGCCGGTGCTGGTGCCGGTGTTGCCGGAATTCTGGCCAGCCTTGGGTTTGGAGGTCTTGGGGGGGCTGGGTTTTTTCTGGGCGATCGCCGCCTGGGGCGCGACGGCCTCGAGGGCGGTGAGTGCAAGGCCGGCTCCGGCGAGGCTGCTGCCGGCCAGCAGCAGCAGGGGCAGCAGACGGCTGAGGCGTAGAGAGAATGGCATTGTGGGGCGACGAGGGCGCATTCCCAGATGATGCCGACGCGCAAGCCGGCCTTGTGCAGGGCCGGGATACTGGCCTTGTCGCGGGCCACGTTGGCGCTGATCTTTGCGCGCCAGAACTCTTCCCGCGTTCCCGGCCATTTGAAGAGATGGCAGTCATGACCGTGCCAGAAACAGCCGTGCACAAAGAGAACTGCCCGGTACTTCGGGAAGATCAGGTCCGGGCGTCCTGGCAGTTTGCGATCGTGCAGCCGGAAACGGAAACCGCGGGCGTGGAGCCCGCGGCGGATCAGCATCTCTGGCTTTGTGTCTCCGCCCCGAATCGCCGCCATGTTGCGGCTGCGGGTCGCCTTGTCGTGAACGTCAGCCAACTCTGAGTACCGGCTCCACCTGCTTCTCAGTCAGGCTCAGGATATGCGGCCGCATGATCCGTG
>JAWOHV010000121.1:0-8930 GCA_046484965.1 Prochlorococcaceae cyanobacterium | reverse complement strand
ATCCGCTTCGCCACCAGCCACCCGCGCTACTTCACCGAGCGGCTGATCGACGCCTGCGCCGAGCTGCCCAAGCTGTGCGAGCACTTCCACATCCCCTTCCAGAGCGGCGACGACGCCGTGCTCAAGGCGATGGCCCGCGGCTACACGGTGGATCGCTACCGCCGCATCCTCGAGCGCATCCGCCAGCGCATGCCCGATGCCGCGATCAGCGCCGATGTGATCGTGGCCTTCCCGGGTGAAACCGACGCCCAGTACCGCCGCACCTTGGATCTGATCGAGGAGATCGGCTTCGATGCGGTGAACACCGCCGCCTACTCCCCCCGCCCCAACACCCCCGCCGCCACCTGGCCGGGCCAGCTGAGCGAAGAGGTGAAGGTGGAGCGCCTGCGGGAGCTCAACGCCCTGGTGGAGCGCGTCGCCAGCCAGCGCAGCGCCCGCTACGGCGGCCGGATCGAGCAGATCCTGGTGGAGGGCACCAACCCCAAGGATCCGCAGCAGGTGATGGGCCGCACCCGCAGCAACAGGCTCACCTTTTTCCCGGCAGCCCGGGCCGGCGGCGGAGCCTGGCAACCCGGTGACCTGGTGGACGTGCGCATCGAGGCGGTGCGCGCCTTCTCCCTGAGCGGCACGGCCGCACCCTGAACCCAGCGACCCCTCCCGAGCCGGTGACTGGCGTCCTGCCGTGGCACTGATACCGTTTGGCGCCTGAACCCCGGCCCTTCCGGCCCCCCATGCGCAGCTCCGCCACCCTCGTAGGCCTGATCTTCGGGGGAGCCTCCGGCGAGCACGCCGTATCGATCCGCTCGGCGGCCACGGTGGCCCGGGGCCTGCGCGGCGGCGCCAACGCCGAGCGCTACAGCCTGCGCTGTTTCTACATCGACCCGCAGGGCCGCTGGTGGGGCCCCGAACTGGCCGATGCCGTGCTGGCCCAGGGCACGCCGGCCAGCGAGGCCCAGCTGGCCGAGGCCGCCGCCCGCGGCGGCAGCTCGCTGGCCGCCAAAGGCTTCAGGGGCTTTCCGGCCGGCGCCCTGGAGATCGAGGTATGGGTCCCGATGCTGCACGGCCCCAATGGCGAGGACGGCACGATCCAGGGCCTGTTCACCCTGATGCAGGTGCCCTTCGTGGGCTCGGGCGTGCTGGGCTCGGCCGTGGGCATGGACAAGCAGGCGATGAAGGCCGCCTTCGCCGCCGCCGGCCTGCCCCAGGTGCCCTATGCCTGCGTGCAGGCCAGCCAGCTTGCGGCTGATCCGGAACCCCTGCTGCAGCAGCTGGAGCAGCAGCTGGGCTATCCCTGCTTCGTTAAGCCCGCCAACCTCGGCTCCTCGGTGGGCATCAGCAAGGCCACGAACCGCGCCGAGCTGCTGGCGGGCCTGCGGGCCGCCGCCGCCCTCGATCCGCGCCTGGTGGTGGAGCAGGGGGTGAGCGCGCGGGAGCTGGAATGCGCCGTGCGCGGTGGCGGCCACCAGCCGCTGCAGGCCTCGGTGCTCGGCGAGATCTGCTTCGATGCCGACTGGTACGACTACGACACCAAATACAGCGAGGGCACCAGCCACACCGTGATTCCCGCCGCAGTGCCGGGCCCGGTCGCCGAACGGGCACGGCTGATGGCCCTGGCGGCCTGCCGCGCGGTGGGAGCCGAGGGCCTGGCCCGGGTGGATTTCTTCTATGAAGCCGGCGGCGAGCTCTGGCTCAACGAGATCAACACCCTGCCTGGCTTCACCAGCCAGAGCATGTACCCGATGCTCTGGGAGGCCTCAGGGCTGCCGCTGGAGGATCTGGTGCACAACCTGATCGCCGGGGCGCGAGAATCTGGCCCTACAACAGCCCAGAAAGCGGAGTCGCCATGACCCAAGGACTGCTCTGGCTGCCCCTGTTGCTGGTGTTCGCGCTGCTCACCTCCCTGGGCTGGCTGGAACGTCGCCGCCAGCAGCTGTTTCGCGACTGGGCCGAAGGTTCGGAACTGGCCAAACTCGATTCCTGCGGTGCCGCCCGGCTGCGTGATGGCACGCTCAACTGGAGCAGCTTTGAAGCCGGCCAGCTGCAGCCCCAGGGGAGCTTCGAGATCAAGCAACTTGAGCTGGTGGAACTGCTGGCCCTGGGATCCGGAGAGGCGCCACTCACCGAGGAGAGCCAGGGTGCGTGCCGGCTGCGGCTGGTGGGGGGCGGCAAGCAGCTCGACCTCCCCTTCGCCGATGCCGAACGGGCCAGGCGCTGGATCGATGAATTGATGGCGCGCTCCCGCTGCGAACTGTGAAGCGCTCCGCCGCCCCCCGTTCCCCGGGTGCTGAACGGCGGAAGCAGCTGCGCCAGCAGCGGCGCAACCAGCGGCTTCGCCAGGCATGGCAGCTGCTGCTGCTCTGCGGCAGCGCCAGCGGGCTGGGTTACGCGCTGCTCACCCAGGGCTGGCTGCTGCGTGACCCCAGCCAGGTGCAGGTGCTGGGCAGTTCCCAGGTGAGCCGCGAGCAGGTGATCAGCGCCGCCGAGCTGCGCTTCCCCACCCCCCTGCTGAGCCTGCAGCCACGGCGGCTGGGCAACCGGCTGATGGCCGAGCTGCCGGTGGAAAAGGTGCAGGTGCAGCGGCTGATGCTGCCGCCGCGGCTGCGGATCGAACTGGCCGATCGGCAGGCCGTCGCCCGGGCCGAACGCCGCTCCGCCGGCGGCCTCGAGCGGGGCTATGTCGACCGGCTCGGCAGCTGGATCAGTGATCGCCAGCAACAGGGTGCCCGCCGCCAGGCCGGCAACCTCACGATCCAGGTGCGGGGCTGGCAGGAACGCCATCGCGGCGCCCTGGCCGAGGTGCTGGCCCAGCGGGAGCAACTGGGCAGCCAACTGCGCGAAATCAGTTTCGATCCGGGCGGCAACCTCTGGCTGAGCACCGAAAAACTGGGCCGCATCCGCCTCGGTCCAGTCGACCAGCAGCTGCAACGGCGCCTGGAGGTGATAGCCCACCTCTCCAAGGAGTTGCCACCCCACCTGGCCGGCCGGCCGCCCCAGTCGATCGACCTCAGCAACCCCGACCAGCCCGAGCTGGGCCTGGCCAAGCCCCCGATCGCCACCAAGGGGCAGAGCCCGGCTGCAGGCAGCCCAACCAGGCCCGACTGAGGCTGCGGCAGCAAACTGCCAAGGGCCACAACAGAGATCCCTCACAGGCCGTTGCGCAAAACGGGTCTTAGGGGCGATGGTGTATCACCCAATCCCCATTACCCGGTCACCGCCGCCGACATAATGCAGCCTCAGACCAACGGTTCGGCTCCATCCCTGCAGGCAGCTCCCGATGGCCCACAAGCGAACCTTTCCGAAAGCGGCGCGATGACCCAGAACCCAGCCTCCAGCAACGGCATCGTGCCTAGCCAATCCGCCCGTATCGAGGTTATCGGGGTTGGGGGAGGCGGCAGCAATGCCGTCAACCGGATGATCGCCTCCGATCTGCAGGGAGTGGGCTACCGGGTTCTCAACACCGACGCCCAGGCCCTGCTGCAGTCGGCCGCCCAGCAGCGTATCCAACTCGGCCAGATGCTCACCCGCGGTCTCGGGGCCGGCGGCAACCCGATGATCGGCCAGAAGGCCGCGGAAGAATCGCGGGCTGAACTGCAGCAATCCCTCCAGGGCACCGACCTGGTGTTCATCGCCGCCGGCATGGGGGGCGGCACCGGCACGGGCGCGGCGCCGATCGTGGCCGAGGTGGCCAAGGAATGCGGCGCCCTCACCGTGGGCATCGTCACCAAACCGTTCAACTTCGAGGGCCGCAAGCGCATGCGTCAGGCCGAGGAGGGCATCGCCCGCCTGGCTGAGCATGTCGACACATTGATCATCATCCCCAACGACCGCCTGCGCGAGGCGATCGCCGGGGCCCCCCTGCAGGAAGCCTTCCGGGCCGCCGACGACGTGCTGCGTATGGGCGTCAAGGGGATCAGCGACATCATCACCAAGCCCGGGCTTGTCAACGTCGACTTCGCCGATGTGCGCTCGGTGATGGCCGATGCCGGCACCGCCCTGCTCGGCCTCGGGGTGGGCTCCGGTCGCTCCCGGGCCAGCGAGGCCGCCCAGGCTGCGATCAGCAGCCCGCTGCTGGAGGCGGCCAGCATCGAAGGTGCCAAGGGCTGTGTGATCAACATCAGCGGCGGCAAGGACATGACCCTCGAGGACATGACCACCGCCTCGGAGGTGATCTACGACGTGGTCGATCCGGAGGCCAACATCATCGTCGGCGCCGTGGTCGATGAGCGGCTCGAAGGTGAGATCCACGTCACCGTGATCGCCACCGGCTTCGAGAGCGGTGGTCCCTACCGACCAGAGCGGTCGATCGCCAGCTTCACCACCAGTACCAGCAGCGAAGACGATCAGCGCGGCGCCAGCATCCCCCCCTTCCTGCTCAACCGCCAGCAGCGCGACAGCGGGGCCTCCTGAGCCCCGCGGCCTGGCCCGCACCGGCCTGATCCGCTGGTGCTGCAGCGGTAGATCAATGGGGTGACCCGGAGTCCACGCCTGCCCTGAGCATCCCATGTGGCTGCTCCCTTCCGGTCCTGACCAGATTTGGGCGTCGGAGCCGCGTGGGTCCGAGTCGATCAGATGCTAGCAATGGCCCCCCTGGGCTCCGCCGCCTGTGCCCCTGCGCCCCGCCGATCTCCTCAGCCGCAAGCAGGCGGGGCTGCCCATCTCAGTGCTCACAGCCTGGGATGCCCTCTCCGCCGCCCTGGTGGAGGAGGCCGGCGCCGATGCGGTGCTGGTGGGCGACTCCCTGGCGATGGTGGTGCTCGGCCATGCCACCACCCTGCCGGTGACCCTCGAGGAGATGCTGCACCACTGCAGGGCGGTGGCCCGCGGCTTCAGCCGCCCACCGGGCCAGCAGCCGCTGCTGATCTGCGATCTGCCCTTCCTCAGCTACCAGTGCGGCACCGACCAGGCCGTGGCCGCCGCCGGCCGGGTGCTCAAGGAGGCGGCGGCGGCTGCGGTGAAGCTGGAGGGAGCCGAGCAGGAAACCCTGGCGGTGGTCGACCGGCTGGTGCGCAGCGGCATCCCGGTGATGGGCCACCTGGGTCTGACGCCCCAGTCGGTGCACCAGCTCGGCTACCGGCGCCAGGGCACCGAGCCGGCCGCCCAGGCGCGCCTGCAGCGCCAGGCGCTGGCCCTGCAGGCCGCCGGCTGCTTCGCCCTGGTGCTCGAGCATGTGCCCGATGAACTGGCCGCCCGCATCAGCGCCGAACTGCTGATTCCGGTGATCGGCATCGGTGCCGGCGCTGGCTGCGACGGCCAGGTGCGGGTCACCGCCGACCTGCTCGGCCTCACCTCCCGCCAGCCCCCCTTCAGCCCGCCGCTGCTGGATGGCCGCGGCCTGGCGATCGAGGCCCTGCGCCGCTGGGTGGCCGGCCAGCCCGGTCGGCCAAAGCCCGACTGGGCTCCGGGAGCTCCTGCCACCACAGCAGCAGCTCCCGCAACACCCGATTGCTGAGGGCCAGCCCGGCCGGATCGCTCAGCCGCCAGCGGCAGCCCTCGATCCGCAACAATCCCTGGGCAGAGAAGGGCTCCAGCCGCTGCTGCAGCGCCGCCAGCGCCCCGGCCAGGGCCGGAACCGCCTGCAGCGGCGCCAGGTCGATCCCCTCGCGGCGCCGCAAGCCCACCAGCCAACGCTCATCGAGGGGCATGCCCAGCCCGGGCTCGGCGGGCCTCTGCGCCAGCCAGGCCTGGTATCCCGCCCGCGTGCGCGGCCGTGCCAGCCGTTCGCCCCACGGCGCCGAGGTGGCCCCCAGGCCGAAGCCCCACCAGCCGGCCCCACTCCAATACACGCGGTTGTGGCGCGAGGCATGGCCCGGGCGGGCGTAGTTGGAAATCTCGTAGTGGCCGTAACCCGCCTGGCCCAGCCGCTCCGAAGTGAGCTCCATCAGGTCGGCCGCCAGGTCTTCGCAGGGCAGCGCCAGCTCGCCGCGCTGCTGCCGCCAGGCAAACACGGTGCCAGGCTCCACGATCAGGTCGTACACCGAGAGGTGCGGCGGCGCCAGGGCGATCGCCGCGGCCAGCTGCCGCTGCCAGGCCGCCAGGTCCTGCCCCGGCAGCCCCTGGATCAGATCAAGGCTCCAGCTGCGCAGCTCCCCGGCCTGTCGAGCCGCTGCCAGCCAACCGGCCGCCGCCGTCAGATCGGCGCTGCGATGCCGGCGCCCGAGGCCCGCCAGCACCGCATCATCGAAGCTCTGCCCCCCCAGGCTCACGCGGTTGATGCCGGCCGCCAGGTAGCCGGCCAGGCGCGCCTGATCAAAGCTGGCCGGATCGAGCTCCAGGCTGATCTCCGCGCCCGGGGCGAGGCCGAAGCGGGCGGCCAGCGCCGCCAGCAGCGCCGCCACCTGGCCGGGGGTCAGCAGCGACGGCGTGCCCCCACCCAGATACACGCTGGCCAGGGGCGGCCCCGCTGGACTGCTGGCGATCTCCTGCTGCAGCAGCTCCAGATAGGCGGCGATCGAGGCGGCCCCAGGGGCGCCGGCCTGGCCATCGGCCCGGTCCCCCAGGGGCACCACCGGGAAATCGCAGTAGAAGCAGCGCCGGTGGCAGAAGGGAAGGTGCAGGTAGGCGCTGCGGGGCGGAAACGGCCCGCCGGCGGCTGGAAACTGCATCAAGTGCGGTAACCCCCTGCGGCTATCGGCGCCGGAATCGGGCATGCTGCCCCATTCACCCCCCTGGGCCTTCCACCCACCCATGGCCCCCCGCACATGGCTCTCCGCAGATGGTGGACACCCTCATCCTGGTTCTGTTCCTGGTCTCCGGCGCGGCTGCGGGCTGGCTAGGCGTTGACCTGCTGCCAGAGCAGCTGCTGCTGCAGGTCAATAATCCGGAGGGCCTGCGCACGGTGCTGGCTGGCTTCGGGGCCTTCTTCGGCCTGCTGGCGGGCTTCTTCTTCCGGCAACTGCGCCAGCGCTTGATGAAGCAGGTGCGGAGCATGCCCACCGACCTGCTGATCAGCCGCGCCGTGGGGCTGATCCTGGGGTTGCTGGTGGCCAACCTGCTGCTCGCCCCGATCCTGCTGCTGCCGCTGCCCTGGGAGGTGGTGTTCGTTAAACCGCTGGCGGCGGTGCTCAGCAATGTGTTCTTCGGGGTGTCGGGCTACAACCTGGCCGAGGTGCACGGCCGCACGCTGCTTCGCCTGTTCAATCCCAGCTCCGCCGAGGCCCTGCTGGTGGCCGAGGGGGTGCTGCAGCCGGCCAGCGCCAAGATCCTCGACACCAGCGTGATCATCGACGGCCGCATCCGCGGCCTGCTCGATTCCGGCCTGCTGGAGGGCCAGGTGATCGTGGCCCAGAGCGTGATCGATGAGCTGCAGGCCCTGGCCGATTCCAGCAACAGCGAGAAGCGGGGCAAGGGTCGCCGCGGCCTCAAGTTGCTCACCGAGCTGCGCGAGCAATACGGCCGCCGGCTGGTGGTCAACAGCACCCGCTATGAAGGCAACGGCGTTGACGACAAGCTGCTGCGGCTGACCTCCGACACCGGCGGCACCCTGTTGACGGCCGACTTCAACCTGGCCCAGGTGGCCCAGGTGCAGGAATTGAAGGTGCTCAACCTCAGCGAACTGGTGATCGCCCTGCGCCCCGAGGTGCAGCCAGGCGACGGGCTGCAGCTGAAGATCGTGCGCGAGGGCAAGGAGGCCGACCAGGGCGTGGGCTACCTGGAGGACGGCACGATGGTGGTGGTGGAGGGGGCGCGCGGGCGCATTGGCGAGCGGCTGCCAGTGACCATCACCGGCGCCCTGCAGACCCCCACCGGCCGAATGGTGTTCGCCCGTCCCAGCAACAGCCGCAGCGAAGCTGGTCGCAGCGAAAGCAGCCGCAGCGAAGCCAAGGGAACGGCACCGGGCCGGGCTGGCGGGAATCAGGACGCCACGAGCCCCCGCTAGGCTCCCATCTTCCGCCTGCGGACCTGAACGGATGACGGTGTCGGCCCCCTACTACGGCGATTCCGCCGTGATGCGCACCCCGCCGCCAGACCTGCCGAGCCTGCTGCTCAAGGAGCGGATCGTGTATCTGGGGCTGCCCCTGTTCAGCGACGACGATGCCAAGCGGCAGATGGGCATCGACGTGACCGAACTGATCATTGCCCAGCTCCTCTATCTGGAGTTCGACAATGCCGAGAAGCCGATCTTCTTCTACATCAACTCCACCGGCACCAGCTGGTATTCCGGCGATGCGATCGGCTTCGAAACCGAGGCCTTCGCCATCGCCGACACGATCCGCTACGTGAAGCCGCCGGTGCACACCATCTGCATCGGCCAGGCGATGGGCACCGCCGCGATGATCCTCAGCGCCGGCACCAAGGGCCAGCGGGCCGCCCTGCCCCACGCCTCAATCGTGCTGCACCAGCCCCGCAGCGGTGCCCGCGGCCAGGCCACCGACATCCAGATCCGGGCCAAGGAGGTGCTGCAAAACAAGCAGACCATGCTCGAGATGCTGGCCTTGAACACCGGCAGGAGCGTGGAGCAGCTTTCCCGCGATTCCGACCGCATGACCTACCTCACCGCCGAGGAGGCCAAGGACTACGGCCTGATCGACCGGGTGCTGAGCAGCCGCAAGGACCTGCCCACACCCGTTGCCGCGGCCGCCAGCCTCAGCTGAGCCCAGCGCCGGCAGCCGCCAGCGCCAGCAACGCCCCCACAGCCAAACAACCACCCCCGCTTCCGCCTCGAGCCATGCCCATCGGCACCCCCAGCGTTCCCTACCGCCTCCCCGGCAGCCAGTACGAGCGCTGGGTCGACATCTACACGCGCCTGGGCGTGGAGCGAATTCTGTTCCTGGGCTCGGAGGTGAACGATGGCGTCGCCAACGCCCTGGTGGCCCAGATGCTCTACCTGGATTCGGAGGACAGCTCCAAGCCGATCTACCTCTACATCAACTCGCCGGGGGGATCGGTGACCGCCGGCCTGGCGATCTACGACACCATGCAGTACGTCAAGA
>JAWOHV010000089.1:0-31973 GCA_046484965.1 Prochlorococcaceae cyanobacterium | reverse complement strand
CCCCGATGGCACCACACCAGGAGGTCGCCGCTACCGCTGCAAGGAGATCGGCTCCTATGCCCGTGCCCAGGAGTTGCTGCGTCAGGGTCACAGCTACCTGGATAGCAATAGCGATGGGGAAGCCTGCGAATCGCTGCGCTGACCCATCCCCCTGGCCAGGCTGGGGGCACCAACCACGGAATCCATGGCTGCCGCGCTGCTGATCCTGTTGGTGATGGTCGCGGTAGCAATGGCGCTAAGCCCAAGCCGCGAGTAGTTCGCCTGGTTCATCCGCCTGCGGCGGCCGGCCTGGCTCACCTTTGAGGGCCTGATCCCGGCCATCTGGGTTGGCATCTATGTCTGCTTTTACGTCTCGGCCCTGCTGAGCTGGAACGCCAGCCGCAACTGGCTGCTGATGGCCGCTTACCTGGGCCTGCTGCTGCTGGTGCAGAGCTACACCCTGCTGATCTGCCGCAGCCGCTCCCTGCGCAACGGCACGATCGTGGCTTTTGCGGGCTGGGTCTGGGGCATTGCCCTCACGTTGGTGCTGGCCCAGCAATCCGGCCCTGCCTGGTTGTTGCTGATCCCGTATCTGCTTTGGAGCCCGGTGGGCACGTTCGTGACCTGGCAGATGCAGCGTCTGAACCGCTGAGTTCAAGGACCCGCGAGCTGTACGCCACGAAAAAGGCCCGGGGGGAGAACCCCCCCCCGGGCCATGGCGCTGATTTGCCAGACACAAACTCGCTGGATCAGCCGAGGCCGAATCAGCCGAGGCCGAGCTGGCCGAGGATGCCCTGGCCGGTGAGCAGTTCGGTGGAGAGGCCGATCACAAAACCGAGCATGGCCAGGCGGCCGTTCCAGGTTTCGGCGAAGGCCACGAAGCCAAAGCGGGGGGTGGTTTCAGCCATGGAAATGAAGTTGAAGAACTTGAAGAAAACCTTACGAGGCTTTGGCGCCAGGCGGGGCCTGGACTGTTCAGGCTTGCTTGTTGCCCTGATCAGGCTGGCTAATCAGACCGATGGCCGGGGCTCCCAGCAGCTTGGCTGCGGCCCCGCCTGGCTCTTGCTGATCCGCTGACAACCTCAGCTTGGCCACAATGGCCGCCGGCAGCCCCTCGCCAGACTCGACACCGAAGTCGTTGAGGCGATCGCGCCGCCATGTTGATCCGTGTGGGATGCCAGCTGCTGATCGCCTGCGAGGAGCCAACAGTGATGTTGGCCCTGGTCCATCCCCACGGCAGCCGCCACGCTGATCTCGTCGATCTGGAAAGCCTGGAGCTGCAGCCGGCAGGATCGCAGCCGGTGGGGCTGGTTTCAGGCGCAGCACTCACCTCCGCTACCCCCGCAGCGATCCCAGTGGAGGTTCTCTGTGATCGGGCCGGTAACCGCTGGAGCCGCTTCCTGGCGCCTGCCGGCAGCTTCCAGTTCCACTACGCAGCCACCATTGCCAATCACGGGCTGGCTGATCCGGTGGTGCCGAGTGCGATGGAAGGCCCGCTCAGCTCGCTACCGATCGACACCTACCGCTACTTGAACCCCAGCCGTTTCTGTGACACCGATCGCCTCCTGGATCTGGCCTGGAGCGAATTCGGCTCCCTGCCTCCGGGCTGGACCCGGGTGCAGGCGGTGTGCGACTGGGTGCACACCAGGATCCGCTTCGACCACGATGCTGCCCGTGCCAGCAAATGCGCCTCAGAAACGCTGGCGGAGCAGGCCGGCGTCTGCCGCGACTTTGCCCACCTGGCGATCACTCTCTGCCGCTGCCTGAACATCCCGGCCCGTTACTGCACGGGCTATCTGGGCTACACCGGGGTGGTGCCTGCCCAGGACCCTGTGGACTTCTCCGCCTGGTTTGAGGTGTTTCTAGGGGGGCGCTGGTATGTGTTCGACGCCCGCTACAACACTCCCCGCATCGGCCGCGTGCTGATCGCCCGGGGCCGGGATGCTGCTGAGGTGCCCTTTCTGCGCTCCTTCGGCCCCCACCAGTTGCTGGATTTCCAGGTGATCACGCAGGCGTAGGGAGCCCATGGGCTTGACGGGGCGGCCCGATGCGGTCCTGAATGCAAGTTCCGGACCAGGGTCCCTTTGAGGAACACGCGTTCGACGATTCTCGCCTCGGCAACGTTCAGCTCTGCTCTGCTGCTGCTGCTACTGGCCGGCTGCAGTTCAGAGGGTTCGCTGAGCGCCGAGGCTCAGCGGCGTTGCCGCCTGCAAAGCCAGCAGACCAACCTGCTGCTGCGACCATTCTCCTATCGCCGCTGCCTGGCCACGATCGAGGAGGTGCTGGCTCAGGAAAGCCTCGCTGACCAGAAGCGCCAGCAGCAGCAGGTTGCGGCCCAGCAAAAGCTCTGTGAGCAGAAGCGCGCCGCCGTTCAGCGCCTGCTGCCGGCCTTCCGGGCCGAGGAGGCAGAGAGCAACAGGCTGCAGGCCGAGCGCTACAGCCCCCTGCCAGGCCCCAGGCCCCTCTCGCCCGATGAGCGACGCAGCCTGCCCCAATACGACCAGGAGCTGCTCGATGAGCGTTACGACGCCGAGTTGCAGGCCTGGCGCAGCAAGGAAGAGAGCCGCAGACGTGCCTGGGAACGCAGTCAGGTGACGGCCATGGCCGCCTCCCGCTCCCGCCTGGCAGCGCTGGCGGCCGAGCTGCAGGGCTTGGATGCTCGCCTGCTGCGGCAGCTTTCTCCGCCGCTGCTCAATCCGCAGGCTGTGCAGCAAGCTCTGGCCTGTAGCAAAAGCTAGAAGGGTGCCGTAGGTGTGCCCCAAGGGTTGGCCCCTGGGCAGGGGAAATGTCAGGGGCCATGGCGTCGCGAGCAGGTTGCCGCAGGGGGAGATGCGGTGCCGTCGCTGGTTCAACGCAAGGTGAGTCTCCGCTGACCTGCTTTCGCCTGGCCAGTCCCCATCCGGGGACAGGGCGTTTGCTCGTTTTTGGGGGTGCGGGGAACCGTCGCCCCGCTTTCAGTCAAGTGCTCGTAGCATTTCGCTACTTCAGGTTTGTTGTGATGTCCGATTCCTTGTCCCTCAGTCGCCAGTTCAGCCTGGAATCCCAGTCCCGGGCCATCGAAAGCTGCGGCGACATCGAGGAGCTGCGTCGTGTGGCCCAGACCCTGCTCAAGGCCTGGCATCTGCAGTCTGAATTCAGCCAGCGCTATGGCGCCCAGGCCCTGGGCATCGTGCCGGCCTGATCCACTGGCATGGCGAACTCCCCTCCCCTGGCCGCCGCTGGCGAGCTCGTGCTGCCAGCGGCGGCCAGGGCTCTGGTGATCTTTGCCCATGGCAGCGGCAGCAGCCGCTTCAGCTCCCGCAATCGCTTCGTGGCCGAGGTGTTGCAGCGGGACGGTTTTGGAACCCTGCTCTTCGATCTGCTCACGGCGGCTGAGGAGCGCCGCGACCGCCTCGATGCCAGCCTGCGTTTCAATATTCCCCTGCTCAGCCGCCGCCTGGTCGAGGCCATCGACTGGGCCAGCGAGCAACCCGCGCTGCAGGGGCTGGCGTTGGGACTGTTCGGTGCCAGCACCGGGGCGGCCGCGGCCCTCAATGCGGCCGTGGAGCGTCCTGCTGCCGTGCGGGCGGTTGTCTCACGAGGTGGCCGCCCCGATCTGGCGCCGGAGGCCCTGCCGCAGCTGCACTGCCCCACGCTCTTGATCGTGGGCCAGTGCGACCAGGAGGTGCTGCAGCTGAATCGCCAGGCCGCCGCCCTGATGCGTGCTCCCCATGCCCTGGCGCTTGTGCCGGGTGCCAGCCATCTGTTCGAGGAAGCGGGCACCCTTGCCGTGGCTGCCCAGCTCGCCTGTGATTGGTTCGAGCAGCACCTGCATTAGCTCTCGTTTCGTGAGCCCTGCGGTGGCGCCGCTGCTTCCAGGCTGGATCGAGTCAGTTCACCCCAGGCTGCAGCCGCGCAATCGTGGAGGGGCCAGGCCGTCAAGTTGGCCAGCAGGCCAAATCCACGCTTCAACTCCAGGATCAGCTCCCGGCTCAGCTGCGCCGGATGCAGTGGTAGATCCTGAGCTCACCACTTGCGTTCAGGCGTTCACAGGCGAGCTGCGCTGATTCGAGCGGGGTGGGGCTGATCAGAGCCACAGCTTCGTCGCGATTCAAAGCCTTGCGTATCGCCCGGGGGCCGCCCATGATTCTGCGGCCGGCGTACCAGCTGAGGCTGGGGCGCTCGCCTTCTGGTACTGCCACAACGGTGGCTGTTTCCTGATTTGTGAGCATCCGGGCGGCGGCCGGAGCCGACCAGGTTTCGTTGAGCTCCCAGAGCCAGAAGGGGCTGGCCATCAGCAGCAGCAGGCTGAGCCAGCATCCGGCCACCAGCGTGATGGCCCCGCCGAGGCGAGGGGAGGTTCCTTCACGCAGCAGCAGGCTCGATCCCACAACGAGGGCCAGGCCCAGCACTGCGGCCAGGTTGCCGTAGAAAAAAAGCTCAGGCGGCCCGCCCAGGCCAGTGAGCAGGGCACATAGCAACAGCAGCACCCCGATCCAGCGCCAGGCAACCGGCACCTTCCTGGCGATGGCGATCAAGGGGAACGACTGGCGAACTGGCCGCTCCACCAGAGCCGCCAGCACTGGTCCGCAGACCAGGCAGAAGGGCGGCCAGAGCAGGAGGCTGTACCAGGGCAACTGCGTTTGCAGGGGGAGCACCATCGCCGCTGTGAGCAACGAGAGCCCAAGGCTCCAGCGGCCCCACCGCCCCCTCCGCTGACGCCAGGCCATGGCGATTCCTAAGGGCCAAAGCAACAGCCACGGGCCACCGCCTTCAACCATTTCCAGCAGCGGTTCGAGGGGCCCGCCCTGGTGGCCCTCCATGGAGTTCTGGATCCGGGAGAAGCCCTGCCCCCACCACATTTGCAGGGCTTCGGGCCCCCGCAGCAGCCAGTGGGCCACGTGCCAGCCCAGGCCCGGCAGCAGGCCCAGCAGCACCCCGATCAGCAGCAGAATCAGCTGGCGGCCTCGCAGATCCCGATCCAGGCTGCGCAGCAGCAGCGAGCCAAGCAGAACCGGTACGGCCACCGGAGCCTTCAGAAGCAGCATGCCGCTGCTGGCAAGGCCTGCACCCACACCCCAGGCCACCAGGCTCCAGCTGCGCCCTCGAGCCTGCAGCAGCGTCAGCCACAGGCCGGCCATCGCCACCAGCTGGCAGCCATCCAGCATCACCAGGCGGCCATGGCGCGCCAAGGGCAGCAGGGTCAGAGCCACTGCGGCTGTCGCCAGGGCTGAGCCCCGATCGCCAGGTCGGAGGCGCCACTGAATCAAGCCCAGCAGCGGAACCAGGGCCGTAGACACAAATGCCGGAGCGATCCGCAGCACCCATTCCGGCGGTAGGGCCTGGGCAGGGGCCTGACTGAACTGGCGCCACAGGCCGATGCAGGCGGCGATCAGCAGGTGAAGCCCCGGTGGCTTGTTGCGGTAGGCCTCCCACCAGTAGGTGGG
Organism: Prochlorococcaceae cyanobacterium; assembly: GCA_046484965.1. Taxonomy (GTDB): domain Bacteria; phylum Cyanobacteriota; class Cyanobacteriia; order PCC-6307; family Cyanobiaceae; genus JAWOHV01. The sequence goes on along the minus strand of JAWOHV010000089.1, from coordinate 26,568 downwards.
CATCAGCTTGTCGGGCCAAGGCCGCAGGCTGGTTTCCAGAGCCACCCTGGCCACGATGCCCTCATCCCAGTCACGCAGGGGCACGCCACCCAGGCCCACCAGGGTGAGCACCAGAGCGGAGAGCCAGAGCAGCAGCAGCAGGTGGGGGATTGGTAAACGCTTGAGCCTTGCGAGAACCATCCCGGCAGCTGGGCACAACTGGCATACATTCCGTTCGCCAGGCTCAGCTCGGCTTAATGCTTGGCAGCGAGGCGATTAAGGCTTGCTCAAGCCTCCTCGGCCGCAGAGGCTGCTGATCGCGATCCGGAGAGCTTCGCCTGCCTCACTTGCGGGCCAGCAAGCCTGAGGGCCAGCAGGGTGGTGGAGGGATTTCTCATGGGGCCTCCAGGGGGGCTGCCGGGGTGCACTCCGGCAGCAGCACCCGATCGGCCACCAGGCCGCTGAGCCAGGCCCCCAGCGGCGCGGTGGTCACGATGCTGAGCACGGCCACCGCCAGGATGATCTCGCCCGGACCGGTGGGCAGGCCTGCAGCCTGCATGGCCATCAGCGGCACGGCGCCGATAGCTGCCTGCACCGTGGCCTTGGGGATGTAGGCCACGGTGACGAACAGCCGCTCGCCGGCACTGAGCTGGCTGCCCTGCAGGCACAGCAGCGTGCCGATGCTGCGGGCAACCAGGCCGATCGCCAGCACCGCCAGCCCGGCCAGGCCGCTGCGCCAGGCCACGTTCAGATCCACCTGGGCGCCCACCAGGGTGAACAGCACCAGCTCGGCAAACACCCAGATCGAGGCGAGCTTGGCGGCGATGGGCTCGGCCAGCCTGGGGCGCAGTTCCAGCAGCAGCACCCCCAGGGCCATCGCCGCCACCAGGCCGGTGAACGGCACCAGGGTGTTGATGCTGCTCTGCAGCCGCAGCAGCAGCAGCGACAGGGCCAGGATCAGCAGCACCTGGCGGTTGGCCTGGGGCCGGAAGCGCTCGATCCAGCGGATCAGCAGCCAGCCCAGCCCGGCGCCGGCAGCCGCGCCCAGCAGCAGTCCCAGCGGCAGGCGCAGCAGCTGCTGGGGCAGATCGCTGCCCTGGGCCGCCAGCAGCCCCAGCAGCAGGCCATTCACCACGATCACGGCGATGTCGTCGAGGGAGGCGGCCGCCATCACCATCTGGGGGATGGCCTTGGCTGTGCCGCGCCGCTGCTCGATCAGCCGCAGCATCAGCGGCACCACCACCGCCGGCGACACCGCCGCAATCACCGAGCCCAGCAGCCCCGCCTCCAGCCAGCTCAGGCCCAGCAGCGGCCGGGCCACCAGGGAGATCGTGCCCCCCTCCAGCGCCGCTGGAATCCAGGCCAGCAGCAGCACGCGCCTGCCCACCTGCCGGAGGGTTTGCAGGTTGAGCCCGAAGCCCACCCGCAGCAGGATCACCACCAGCGCCATCTGGCGCAGGTCGCCGCTGAAGGCCAGCAGCCGGGGATCGATCAGCCCCAGCCCCGATTGGCCCAAGAGCAGGCCCACTGCCAGCATGCCGATCAGCCCCGGCACCCCAAGGCGGCGAAACAGGCCATCGGCCAGCAGTCCCAGGATCAGCAGCTCGGCCAGGCCAAACCAGCTCATCGCGGCTCTCCGGTATCACCAGCCTGCCCGCCCATCCCCGCTGCGCAACGACCTGTTTCAGCCCATCGGTTCAGCACCAACCCTTAACCAACAACTGACGTTGATTGGTCAGGCTGGCGGGGCACGCTTCTGCGGTCATGGGCGCCAAGCATCAAGATTCAGTGTCGCAGCGCCTGCTGCTGCTGCCAGCCCTGGCGGCCCTGCTCTCCGCCTGCGGCTCGGGGGGCCCAAAGGCCACCTCCGCGATTCGGATCAGCGGCTCGAGCACCGTGTTTCCGGTGATCGAGAGGGCGGTGGCGGCCTACAGCAGCACCGAGCGGGGCAAGGGCGTGAAGGTGGAGCTGAGCGAGGTGGGCACCAGCGCCGGCCTGCGCCAGTTCTGCACTGGCGAGATCCCGATTGCCAACGCCTCCCGGCCGATCAGCAGCAAGGAGCTCAAGGCCTGTGACGGCAACGGCATCACCTTCATCGAGCTGCCGCTGGCCTTTGATGCCTTAACCGTGGTGGTGAACAGCAGCAACACCTGGGCCGACGCGATCAGCACTGCGGAGCTGGCCCGCGCCTGGGGCAAGGACGCCCAGGGCAAGATCAGCCGCTGGAACCAGATCAACAGCGCCTGGCCTGAGCGGCCCCTTCGCCTATGCGGTCCAGGAGGCGATTCGGGCACATTTGACTACTTTAATGAGGCGATCAATGGAAATAAGGCCAACGCCCGCGCCGACGTGGAGAGCAGCGAAGACGACAACGTGCTGGTGGCCTGCGCAGCCGGGGATGTGAATGCGATGGCCTACTTCGGCTTCGCCTACTACCAGGCCAACGCCTCGCGGCTCAAGGCCCTTGCCGTGGCTGGTGCCAACGGGATGGCGGTGTTGCCATCGCTTCAATCGGCCCAGCTGGGCACTTACAAACCGCTGTCGCGGCCGCTGTTTGTGTATGTGAACGACCAGCAGATGCGCGCTAACGATGAGATTCGCAGCTTCGTGGGCTACGCGGTGGGCAATGGTCTGCGTTTTGCTGAGGAGGCTGGTTACATCCCCCTCCCCGCCGACACCTACCGGATCGTGGAATCCAAGCTCTACCGCCATCTGATTGGCACCTCCTTTGGTGGGGATCTACCGGTGGGCCTGGGTGTCGGCGAAGCGCTGCGGCGCAGCTTCGACAACACCCGCAAGCCTGAATTCCGCTGAGTGCCTGCTCCGGCTGCTCAGCTCGCCGGGCTCAACTGCCGTGGCGGCGTGGGCAGCCGGGTGCTCACCACGGCTGCCAGGGCCACCAGCAGGGCCGAGCTCCACAGGCAGGCCTGCAATCCCCCCACCAAAAACAGGGCGCCGGAGAGCACGGTGCCCAGCAGCCGGCCTGCCGCATTGGCCATGTAATAGAAGCCCACGTTGAGGCTCACCGACTCGGCATCGGTGTAGGCCAGCACCATGTAGCTGTGGATCGAGGAATTCATGGCAAATACCACCCCAAAGGCCGCCAGGCCCACCACCACGGCTACTCCCGGCTGGCCCACCTCGCGCCAGAGGGCGATGGCGATCAAGGCCGGGATCGCGGTGAGCACGCCGCTCCAGAACTCCACCGCACTCACGCCAGGCGGTGCGCTCTGGCCCCAGCTGCGCCGCAGGGCCGGGGCGGCGCCTTGCACGATGCCGTAGCCGATCACCCACAGGCCCATGAAGCCGCCCACCTCCCAGAAGCGCCAGCCCAGCGCGCTCTGCAGAAACACCGGCAGCGCCACCACAAACCACACATCTCGGGCGCCAAACAGAAAGAAGCGGGCCAGCGACAGCACATTGATGCCGCGCGATTTGGAGAACAGGGCCGTGAATTTCGGTTTGTCCTTCATGCGGCCGATGTCGCCGGGGAGCACCAGGGTGAGCAGAAAGGCGACAAACAGGCCGGCGGCCATCGCTCCCACCGCGGCGTTGAAACCGATGCTGGTGAGCAGCAGACCCCCCAGAAAAAAGCCCACGCCCTTGAGGGCGTTCTTGGAGCCGGTGAGAATCGCCACCCACTTGAACAGTTGTCGCTCCCCCTGGCTGTGATCCTCTGGGGTTTCCGGCACCACGGTTTTGATGGCGCTTTTGGCGCTCATCTTGTTGAGGTCCTTGGCGATGCCGCTGATCGCCTGGGCCACCATCACGTAGGCCACGCTCCACCACTTGGGCCAGGTGCCTGCCACCGGGATCAGCATCAGCAGCGCCGCCACCTGCATCAAGGTGCCGCTCCAGAGGGTGAGCCGCAGCCCGAAGCGGGCCCCGAGCCAGCCGCCGTAGAGGTTGGTGACGATCCCGAAGAACTCGTAGAAGAGAAAGAGGAAGGCGATCTCGAGCGTGCTGTAGCCCAGCTCGTGGAAGTGGAACACCACGAGCATGCGCAGGGCGCCGTCGGTGAGGGTGAAGGCCCAGTAGTTGGCCGTCACGATTGCGTATTGCTGCAGGGCTGAAAGTGCGCGGGCCATGGCGTTGGCTCAGCGCTCGGTTTGCTGTTCGGCAGGCTCGGCCAGAGCCACATGGCTCACCAGATCCGCCATCCGCGAGCTGTAGCCCCACTCGTTGTCGTACCAGGCGTACACCTTGAGTTGGGTGCCGTTCACCACCATCGTTGAGAGGCCATCGACGATGGTGCTGCGGTCGTCGTTGACGTAGTCGACCGACACCAGCGGCCGGGTTTCGTAGCCGAGGATGCCGCGCAGCGCGCCATTGGCGGCGGCCTCGAAGGCGCCGTTGACCTCCTCCACCGTGACGCTGCGCTTGAGCTCAAACACCGCATCGGTGAGCGAGGCATTCAGCAGCGGCACCCGCACGGCGTGGCCGTTGAGCTTGCCCTGCAGCTCCGGGAAGATCAGCCCGATCGCCTTGGCTGAGCCCGTGGTGGTGGGGATCAGGCTCTGGCTGCAGGAGCGAGCCCGGCGCAGGTCGCTCTTGAAGCCATCCACCACCCGTTGGGTGTTGGTCACATCGTGCAGGGTGGTGATCGCGCCGTGTTCGATGCCGAAGCTCTCGTGCACCACCTTCACCACGGGAGCGAGGCAGTTGGTGGTGCAGGAGGCGGCCGTGATCAGGCGGTGCTGTTCGGGGGCATACAGCTGATGGTTGATGCCGAACACCACGTTCAGCGCTTCGGCGCCGGCGATCTCGCCCTTCACCGGGCAGGCCACAATCACCCGCTTGAGCCCCACCGCATCGAAATAGGGCTGCAGCGTTTCGGGCGTTTTGAATTTGCCGCTGCACTCGAGCACCATCTCCACCCCGGCTTGCCGCCAGGGCACGGCGGTGGGGTCGCTCTCCTGGCTGTAACTCACTGCCTGGCTGTCTACGAAGAAGCCGGGGCTGTTGCCTGGCATCTCGCTGTTGCTTGGCATCTCGGTGTTGGCCAGCACCGCCTGCTGCCAGCGGCCATGCACCGAATCAAACGCCAGCAGGTGGGCAGCGGTGGCGGCATCGCCGCCGTTGTCGTTGACGTGCACCAGCTCAATGCCAGGACGCCCCCAGAGGGCTCGGAACACCAGGCGGCCGATGCGGCCGAAGCCGTTGATGCCGATCTTCATGGGGCAAGCGCGCGATCGACGCCGACCATAGATCAACTAGGCTTGATGGAAAGCGTGTCGCAGATCACATGGTCGTGGCCAGTCCGTCGCTGCAGGAAGGGCAGGCTCGAGCGCTGCTCAAGGCCCTGGCCGATCCCCTGCGCTTGCAGGTGATCGAGGCGCTCGGGGGCGGCGAGCGCTGTGTGTGCGATCTCACCTCTGATCTCGGCCTGGCCCAATCCAAGCTCTCCTTTCACCTCAAGGTGCTCAAGGAGGCAGGGCTGCTCGCCGATCGCCACGAGGGCCGCTGGATCTACTACAGCCTTCAGCCCGAACCCCTCCAGGCACTCCAACAATGGCTCGCCAAGCTATCAAACCTCTGCCAAACCCCGGCCTCCCCCTGTAGCTGATCGATGGGCATCTTTGAACGCTGGCTGAGCCTCTGGGTTGCACTGGCCATCACTGCCGGCATTGTGCTGGGGCAACTGTTGCCCGGGGTTTTCACCACCCTGGCCGGCCTGGAGCTGGCCAACATCAATCTCGTGATCGCGGTGCTGATCTGGTTGATGATCTACCCGATGATGCTGGCTGTCGATTTCTCAGCTGTTCGCCGCATCCGCGGACAACCCCAGGCGCTGATCGTCACCCTGGCGATGAACTGGTTGGTGAAACCCTTCACCATGGCGCTGCTGGCCTGGTGGTTCATCCGTGGCCTCTACGGGGCCTGGATTCCCGCCGAACTGGGAGACCAGCTGGTGGCCGGCATGATCTTGCTGGGGGTGGCACCGTGCACAGCCATGGTGTTTGTCTGGAGCCAGCTCTGCCGCGGCAACCCCACCTACACCGTGGTGCAGGTGGCGGCCAACGATCTGGTGATGATGCTCGCCTATGCCCCGATCGCGGCTCTGCTGCTCGGTGTCAGCCGAATAAGAGTCCCTTGGGACACCCTGCAGTTGTCAGTGGCCCTGTTCGTGGTGATTCCGTTGGTCGCCGGCTGGCTGACGCGCCGTTCGATCGGCAGCGAACGGACGCTTGAGCGGCTCGAAGCGCGTCTCAAACCCTGGTCGATCGTGGGGCTTCTGGCCACCGTGGTGCTGCTGTTTGGCTTCCAGTCCGGCACGATCCTGGCGAGCCCGGCCCTGATTGTGCTGGTGGCGATCCCGCTGATCCTGCAGACGCTGCTGATCTTCTTGCTCACCGCTCTGTGGATGCGCCAGTGGCGCCAGCCCCACGATCTGGCCGCCCCCGGTGCCCTGGTGGGAGCTTCCAACTTTTTCGAACTGGCGGTGGCGGTGGCGATCAGCCTGTTCGGGGTGCGCTCCGGTGCCGCCCTCGCCACCGTCGTTGGGGTGCTGGTGGAGGTACCGGTGATGCTGGCCCTGGTGGCGATTGCCAACCGCAGCCGCTGGCTGTTCCCCTATCGGGCCACCTGATCACAGCCAATGCCAGTTTCTGGTTCCAGCTGCAGGGTTGCATGGTGGATCCCCAGTTTTCGCAAGCTCTCCTGCGCCTGTAGGAGCACTGTTTTGTCATCGATCACGCCTTGGCGGCGGCAGAGGTGGGCCGTGAGCGCCACACGCGAGCTGCTGATGCTCCAGACATGGATGTGGTGAACACCGCAGACCCCTTCGATGTCCAGCAGGGACGCTTCAACGGCATCCAGATCCACGGCGCCGGGCACCGCATCGAGGGAAAGCGCGCCGGCTTCCAGCAGGAACCGCCAGCCACTCCAGCCCACTACAACTCCGACACCGATGGCCAGCAGCGAATCCAGCCACGACCAACCGGTGAGCGCAATCAGCACGGTGCTCAGCAGTACAGCCGCCGAGAGGGCCGCGTCGCTGAGCAGATGCAGCACCGCTGCACGGCGGTTGAGGTCGTGCTGGTGCCCTAGGCCGAACATCCGCGCCGAGAGCAGGTTCACCGCCAGACCGGCAAGAGCGGCCAAAGCCACCGGAGTGGTGCCGAGTTCAACGGGCCGCCCGAGACGCTGCAGACCCTCCACCACGACGATGCCCCCGGCCACCATCACGAGCGCCGCATTGGCCATGGAGGCCAGTTGGGTGCTGCGGCCGTAGCCATAGGTGAAACGCCGATTGGCAGACCGGGCCGTCAGACGCTCCGCCCCCCAGCCCAGAAGTAAGCCCACCACATCGCCGAGGTTGTGGAGGGCATCGCCGATCAGGGCCAACGACCCAAAGCCAAAGCCGATCACCAGCTGCACCCCCACCAGCGCAGCGTTGAGCAGAACACTCCAACGGAACGCCGCCGAACCACTGGTCATTCGCCGCTGATCTTGGGCTTCAGACGACATCCAACACCTGGGCGATGGCGCTGATGGCCTCCAGCAGCTGCAGCCGCACGGGATCGGCCAGGGCTTTGGGGCGAATGGTCAACGCGATAGCTGCGTCATGCAGAGAATCGGCGCAAGTAGAGAGGGCCCTGGGCATCTCTCAATGCTGTCACCTTCTTGACAATCATCAAAGAGCTGAACTTCCTGTCGGGGTGCGAGGCGCTTCGCCGGTACAGCCCCGGATTTTCTCAATGCCGCGGCCTTCCGGGCAGGCTGCGCCAGCGCTTAAGTGCCGAGGAGGCCTCGATCTGGAAACTCGATCCGCGCCGCTTCGATGCGGTCAGCGGCCAGGCGGCCTTCACGGGGCTGGACAGCAACGGCGTGGGCAACTGGGAATCCTCCGGGATCATCGATGTGTCGGCGCTCTATGGCGGCCTGCCCGGCTCCTTCTTCCTGGCCAACGTGCAGGCCCACAACCTGGGCGGTGGCAATCTCCACGGCTCAGGCTACCTGGTGGAAGGGGGGCAGATCGTGCTGATCGAGCAGCCCGCCCAATAGCATCTTATAGATTTTAACCTAGAGGTAAGATTCGGTTCTATTTGCCTTTTGAGGCCACTGCCAGGCTGCACTATGCGGCCTGGTTTTTTGGCATCGAGTGCGGCAATAGATTGTTAAATTCTGTTAGATAGCATTACTCTCGTCCGCGTCTCCACAGCGACTACTCTGCCCAGTCGCCTGCAGATCAGTAAAGCCTTGGCAGCACCTGCACTGCCCCTTAAGCCCCCTCTGCCTGGTGGGCCGTTTGCCAATAAAGCAGCTGGCTCACGTATCTGCGGCTACGGTACCACGTGTTGCCCAACCGGATGTTCACCCCACCTTAACCTTTCGATAAGGATCTGAGCGGCTTGGTTTCGTAGATATAGATAGTTCCTTTCAGGCTCAACAATGACCTTCGCGAAGAAGGCCCTGATCCTTTCCACCCTTGCCGCTGTTGGCGCCGGTGCCACAGCGTCAGCCCAGAGCGCTCTGAACGGAGCCGGGGCCACCTTTCCAGCGCCTTTCTACCAACGCGCATTCTCAGGCCTTGCTAGCCAGGGCGTGAAAGTGAATTATCAATCGGTTGGCTCCGGTGCAGGGGTACGTCAGTTTGTGGCCGGAACCGTCGACTTTGGAGCCACAGATGAGCCGATCAAAGCCGCTGAAGCTGCTGCGGTGAAGCGTGGGGTCGTGCAATTCCCAGCTGTTGGCGGCACAATTGCCATTGCCTACAACAAGTCTGATTGCAAAGGGTTGAAGCTCACTCAGAAGCAAGCCGTAGATATATTCCTTGGTAAGATTAATACCTGGGAGGGTTTAAACTGTGGCAAAGGTAAAATTACCGTTGCCCATCGCTCTGATGGTTCTGGTACCACTTTTGCTTTTACTAACTCACTTTCTAGCTTCTCACCGGAATGGAAGAGCAAGGTTGGTGAAGGCAAGAGTGTCAAGTGGCCAGTGGGCGTTGGTGGCAAGGGCAATGAGGGTGTTGCAGGCGTTGTTCAGAACACTCCTGGTGCCATTGGTTACCTCAATCAGAGTTATGTGCGTGGCAACATCAAGGCTGCCGCCCTCCAGAACAGGGCTGGCAAGTTTGTGATGCCTAATTTGACTAGTGGTGCGGCTGCGCTTAATAACATCAAGCTCGATGCCAGCCTTGCAGGCGAGGATCCCAATCCCGCTGGCGCAACAAGCTATCCCATTTCTACACTCACATGGATCCTTGCTTATAAAACAGGGAACGGGGCAAAGGCCCCAGCAATCCGTAAGGCAATGCTCCATCTTTTGGGACCCGCTCAAAACTTGGCAGGCGGCCTTGGCTATGTGCCCCTCAAGGGCAGCATTCTCAACTCTGCCAAGGCTGCAGTTGCCAAGATCGGCACTTGAATTTTTAAACTTGGCCTAGCAATCAAGGGGAGCTGCGTAGCAGCTCCCCTTTTTACTATTCGCTCCCAGGATCTTCGGATGTTAATTGGATTGATTCGAGGTAGCGTCTACGCTGGCTGGAAGCTTGAATCATATCTAATTCGTGATTGAGTTCTTGGATTTTCGACTCGTGAGTCGTTTGATCTTGGTTGGTCATTTGTGCTGATTGACGAAGCATGAATCGCACAGGCTTTAAGGGGAGAAGGTTTTATTCTTCGTCGGTTTGGCGGCAATCTGTATCTGGACTCACGTCTTGTTGAATGCTGTGCCACACCATTTTGTAGGCAAAAGGCAGTTTTGGGGTTAAGCGATGATTAATAGTTTCCTGTTTTTGGGTTTGTGTCGGATTGCAGGCTGTTGCTGATGTGGCGGCTGCCACGCTAGCCGCCTATTGCAAAACTCTTAACCGAATCTTAATTCTAATCTCTCCTGGTCGTGGGAGATTATTGGGAGTTCAGTTACCAGCTGGTTTTTCAGTTGACCTGTATGCAAGTGCCCAGGCAGGAATTATTTGCGGAGCGCAGAAGATCTCAGCAAGACAAGCTTGTGGATAAGGGCTTTTTTACTGTATCGCTAGCATTGGCTTCAACAATCTTTTTAATCCTTGTAGGAATAATTTTAACCGTCTTCAATGGGTCACGCTTGGCCATGGGCCAGTTTGGGCTGAACTTCCTCGCCACATCGTCTTGGGATCCAGTCGCCGATGAGTACGGTGCCTTCACAGCGATTTATGGAACTCTGGTTAGCTCTTTGCTCGCCTTGCTGCTGGCGGTTCCACTAGGGGTGGGGACCGCCATCTTCCTCACCGAAAACCTGATTCCACTCTGGGCTCGGCAGATCATCGGCACGATGGTTGAACTGCTTGCCGCTATTCCATCGGTGGTGCTTGGGCTCTGGGCAATCTTCGTGATGGAACCCTTTTTGCGCCCCGGCCTCGATTTTCTACACTTCGCCCTTGCTTGGATTCCTCTGTTTTCCACTACGGCCCAAGGCCCTGGCATGGCACCAGCCATTTTGATTTTAGTGGTGATGATCCTGCCGATCATTACGGCTATTTCCAGGGACAGTCTTCAGCAAGTTCCACTTGAACTTCGCCAGGCCGCCTATGGCATTGGTACAACCCGCTGGGGTTCGATTCTTCAAGTGATTTTGCCAGCAGCAATTTCTGGAATCACTGGAGGAGTGATGTTAGCGCTTGGCCGGGCGATGGGGGAAACTATGGCTGTCACGATGATCATCGGTAATTCTAATAATTTCAGCTTTAGTCTTCTTGCCCCAGGCAATACGATCTCGGCCATGCTTGCAAGTCAGTTCGGCGAAGCTGATGGAATTCAGGTTTCGGCTTTAATGTATGCCGCGTTCATTCTCATGGTCCTCACTTTGATTGTGAACATCATGGCGCAGTGGGTTGTGCGCAGATTGAGCCTCAAATATAGCTGAGTTAATTTTATCTTGCCTTCGCGTGCTATGACTTTTCCCACCGCCGATTCCACTCCGTTCTACCGAGATTCACTCTTCCCTCGAGAGTCTCTCCATTTTCAAGCCATGTTGCCCCGCAACCGCTGGAATGCCGTGCTCACGGCGATTGCAGGTTTCTTCTCTCTGATCTGCATTCTGCCTCTTGCTCTAGTGCTTGGCTACGTATTGCTCAAGGGAGGTTCATTGATCAGCTGGCAGTTGCTCAGCAGCCTGCCACCGGCCCCAGGCCTCGAGGGTGGTGGAATCGGAAATGCCATTTTGGGTACCATCGTGGTAACGCTGGTGGCCAGCATGATTGCCATTCCTTGTGGTGTGGGGGCAGGAATCTATCTGGCTGAGTATTCCGGGGGTAGCCCCTTTGCTCACTTCGTACGCTTCGGAACAGACATCCTCGCCGGTGTGCCCTCGATCATTTGTGGTGTATTCATCTATGGGTTGATTGTGAGCACACGCTTTTTCTTTGGACAGAGCTACAGTGCCTTTGCGGGTGGTGTTGCCCTAGCGGTGTTGATGCTTCCTACGGTGATCAAAACAACCGACGAGGCTCTCAAGCTGGTACCCAACGAGCTGCGTTGGGGTGCCCTTGGCATTGGAGCTTCCAGGTTTGTGGTGATCACCCAGATTACCCTTCCATCGGCTTTCTCGCCAATTGCAACGGGCGTGGTGCTGGCCATTGCCAGGGCCGCCGGTGAAACCGCGCCCTTGATTTTTACGGCACTGTTTTCACCGTTCTGGCCTGAAGGTATTTTTAACCCTATCGCTTCGATGGCTGTGTTAATCTATAATTTTGCCATTATGCCTTACGAGGCTCAAATCTCTTTGGCTTGGGCGGCCTCGTTCATCCTCGTGCTCATGATCCTTGCGGCCAATTTGTTTGCCCGTTGGCTTGGCCGTTTTGCCCGCTCCTGATTTGCCTCTTCTCTATTCATTCGCTTTCCTGTTATGACCGCTCCTGCTACCTGCCTCAGCCTCGAAAATGTGAGTATCAGTTACGGTGATTCCGTTGCTGTGAAAGGTGTCCATATGGAGATTCCCCGCGGCCAGGTCACTGCATTCATCGGCCCTTCCGGATGTGGAAAAAGCACCGTTCTGAGGGCCTTAAACCGTATGAATGACCTGATCGAGGGTTGTTCGTTGACCGGTCGTGTCGTCTTTGACGGTCACGATATCTACGCCCGAGGCGTGGATCCGGTGGAGGTGCGCCGCCGCATTGGCATGGTTTTTCAGAAGCCGAATCCCTTCCCTAAGAGTATTTATGAAAATATTGCTTTTGGAGCTCGTGTCAATGGCTATAAGGGGGACATGGATGAGCTGGTGGAAACAGCTCTTCGCAAGGCGGCGATCTGGGATGAAACCAAGGATAAGCTGAAGGAGAGCGGCTGCGCCCTTTCGGGCGGTCAGCAGCAGCGTCTCTGCATTGCCCGTGCCATCGCGATCGAACCGGAGGTTGTGTTGATGGATGAGCCATGCTCAGCGCTTGATCCGATCTCCACACTTAAAATTGAAGAAATGATGCATGAACTCAAAAAGAGCTATACGATCGTGATCGTGACCCACAACATGCAGCAGGCTGTGCGCGTCAGCGATCTGACCGGTTTCTTTAATGTGAACACTGCGCAGGATGGTAGTGCCAAGGTGGGGTGTCTTGAGGAGTTTGCCCCTACCGAGATGATTTTTAACGCCCCGTTGCAGCAGAGCACTCAGGATTATGTATCGGGTCGCTTCGGTTGATCGGCTTCCCTGATCGCCCCGTCCGCCATGTTGCGTCTTCCAGGGCTTAAATTAATTTTATCCGTGTCCTGAATGTCTTGACTTCGTCTGCAGAACCCCCGCGCCGGGATTCCGATGCTGGTATCCAGTCCCCTCTTGAGTCGTTCAGCGCCTATCGAGGCGAAAACTGGAGTCCAGAGCGGCTGGCTTTTCACCAGAACCTCGAGGCCTTCGCCGATCGGGTCGGTTTGATCGTTGGGCTGCAGGCCAATGGCAAGATCAGCCAGGAGCAGGCCTATTCCCAGATCAAGAAACTTTGGTCCACGATCAAGAACAGCAAGGGTCGCCTGCTCTCCTGATTGATCCGGCTCTCCTTCTGCTGGAGAAGGCAATGCTCCGATCGCTCCCCGATTTTTGCGGCCGAGCCGCTGCTGTCCTCGTTTCGCTTCACTGTGGCCGACCCTTTCTCTGACGACACCAACGGGGCCTTGGCGGTTGACCTGATCAGCCGCGTGCTCAAGGAGATGGCCCACCTTCACGCTGAGGTGTTGGCGGACCAGGATCCTGAGCCTCTGCACCGGATGCGCGTGTGCTTCCGGCGCTTGCGCAGTACCGCGGAGCAGTTCGAGGCCGTGCTCATACTCCCGCCCGCTGTAAGCCCGGTTGCGATGGCCAAGATCGGCCGCCGGCTCGGCATGCCACGCGATTTGGACGTGCTGCGCCAGCGGCTTGAACATGGCTTCCTGCCTCGCATTGCCAAACAGGAGCAGCAACGCCTCAAGCCAGTGATGAAGCAGTTGCGCCGGGAGCGCCGGCTGGCTTTTGACGATCTGCGCGAGACCCTGCACAGCTCCCGCTATCTGCGGCTGCTTTCCCATTTGCGCCTGTGGTTGCGTTCTCCACACTGCAATGCGCTGGCTTACGAGCCGGTGCAACTGTGGCTGCCGGAGTGGAGCGCTGGTGTGCTCACCGGAGTACTGGTACATCCGGGCTGGCGGGTGGGCAGTCTTGTCGAACCAGACGCTGCCACTGAGTTGCATGACCTTCGCAAGGTGATCAAGCGTTGCCGTTACGGCCTCACCAACCTTCAGGGCGTGCCTGGCTCCGAGGTGGCTCCCTGGATCGCTCGCTTCAAGACACTGCAGGAGCACCTTGGCGATCTGAACGATTTCGATGTGCTCGAGAAGGCAATCGTCAACCTCCTCGACGGCGACCCGGCTGAACGGTTGCCTGAGCTCTGCGCCTTGATCGCGGCAGATCGCTCGCAGGCCTGGCTGCGTTGGCATTCCGAAGCTGCCTTCTTCCGCAGTCTTGAGGGCCGCCGATCTCTCTACCGGATGATGCTGGCCGGCCAACCGTTCTGAGCCTGTGGATCAGGGTGGAGCTGTCAAGCAATGGCGACACCATCGAATCCGGTGTGGTCTCGATACGTTTGACGAGCCCCGGAATCGAACTGGATATGGCTACTTGGAGGGCCTGTGGCCCCGTTGCCGTGCCGCTGCTGCTGTTCTCCTTCGGGTTGTGCACAATCGCCTTCGAGCGCGCTCTGTTTTGGTGGCAGTGGTGGCGCTCGCCGCAGCGGGGCATGAAGCGGGTTCGTGAGCAGCTGGCCGCCTGTGGCGATCCCTCCGAGCGTCAGCGCCTGCTCGCGCGCCTGCTGGGCTCGATGGCCTTCGGGGAATCTTTGTTGCAGGCGGTGGTGTTGCTCGCACCGATGGCCGGGCTGGTGGGCACGGTGATGGGTTTGATGCGGGTGCTGCGGGCGCTGGGTCCGCAGTTGCTGCTCCCGGCCAGCAACCCCCTGCTGGGGTATGCCGATGTGTTGATGAGCTCCCTGATCGGCCTGCAGCTGGCATTCCTGTCGATGAGCCTGCTGCTGGCCAATCGCGCCCTGCGCCGCTGGCAGCGGCGGGGGCTCGAACCACTTCTGGCCGGGCCGCTGGCCAACGATCCGGCTTGGAATTCTGCTCTAACAAGCCCATGAGAGGTTTCCAGGCCGCGTTGGTGCCTTTCAGCGCTCTGACGTTGCTGCTCACCACCGCCGTGGCTGTATTGCCCGTGCTGTTGGTGCGCCGCCCTTCCGCCCGGCTCTTGAACACCACCTCGGCGGCGGCCACTACCCCCGTGGTGGTCATCCGCACCGCCCAGGGGCGCTGGCTGATTAATGGCACCCCCTTGACAGCCCTGGCACTAGAGCGGCAACTGCGCGCCGGTGGCCCGCGGCTGGCGATCCGTTTCCTGCCTTCGCCGGCGCTCTCCACCGCCGAAGTGCGGCGCTGGTGGCTCTGGCTGGCGCAGAGCAGTGGCGGCGCGGTGGGGCTGGCCCTGCCCTTAGGCTGATGAAGGCGACCATTCCCGCATCTCTGGCCGTGTCGGCGCTGGCGGCGCTCAGCTGCTGCCTGGCCCTTGCCCTGATCCTGCTGCCCCAGCGCCTCGCCCAGCGCTCGCGAAGCGCCGGCATCCTGGAGGTGCACTTAGCTGCCGATGGCAGGCTCTGGCTCTGGAACCAGCCGCTCTCGGCTGCCGAGTTGCAGGCCGTGCTGCAGCGGGCCCGAAGTCAGCCCGCCTGGCGCGCACTGCTGCTGCGCCCCGCCCCCCAGACCCCCTGGAGCAAGGTGCTCCAGCTGCTCCAGCGCCTTGATGCCCACCCCCTAACGATCGATGTGGAACTTCCCTCCGGTTGAGCGTCTGCGCAGCGGCCCCCTGCCTGCGGCCTTGTTCGCGGCCCTGCTCCTGCATCTGCTGTTGTTGCCATTGCTGGTGCGCGAGCCCCGCCGGCCTGGCAACCGTGTTTCCAGCCCGCCGGCGGCCGACGACGGCCCGGTGCTGCTGCGCCTGAGTTCGGCGCTGCAGGGCCGTCTGCAGGCCGAGTTGGCCGCCCAGCGGCGTCCCCTGGCCCTCAGCCTCCCCGCCCCGGCAGCGCTGGCGGCTTTGCCTCCTCCCCCGCCGCCGCAGCGCAGCCCTCCGCAGCGCAGTCCGCTGCGGCGGCAGGCCGGGGCTCCTGCGCCTCCCCCCGCGGGAGGCGCCACCAGTCGCTCGGATCGCTGGACCGGCTCGCGGGACGATCGTCTGCTGCCCGCCCAGCCTGCGGCCGCTTTGCGACTGGCCCTCGCCTGGTTCCCGGGGCGGCCGGCGCCCGAGGCCAGCGGAGAGAGTGTCAGCCAGCCCTTCAGTGAGCCGGGGATTGAACTGCGTCGCCGCCAGCTAGCCCTGTCGGCTGCTCAAGGCCAGCAGCTGCAACGAATTCTGCAGGGAGCGGCGGAGCTGCCCTCTCCCTTCAGCGACCTCCCCGATGGGGTTGAGGTGCGTCGGGTCGCCGCTAGCGCCCTGGAGGGTTTTGGTCTGGCCCAGCCCCATGGCGTGTCTTTGCTGCGGCCGGAGGGCCTGGTGCTGGCCTGGCGCGATCGGGCCCATCTGTACCTGTTTCACCACCCTTTTGAGTGAATCCCCCGCTGCTTAGCTAGCTGGGCCGCGTCCGCCATGGCAGCTAGCCCTAACCCGCCCTTAACCAGGGCCACACCTTTCGTTTGCCTTGCTGTCGGTGATGCTCCATACACTCCGCTTGTGTTCGTGCAGCAGGGTTTCCATGGTGTTCACACCATCGCGTGACGCAGGCTTTCGTGATCTTCTTGAGGAAACTTTTCAGAAGCGCCACCTGGTGCATCTCCCTGCCGGCTCGCCCGTTCCACTGCTGCGCAACCACATCTGGATGGTGGTGCGGGGAGTTGTGAAGCTGAGTTCGATCACCATCCACGGAGACGACCTGCTGCTTGGCTTGGCGGGCCCCAATGAGCCGTTCGGCGAGCCGTTCTCCAACGTTGAGCTGATTGATGCCACCACCCTCAGTGATGTGGACCTGCTCTGCCTGTCCATGGAAGAAGTGGAATCAAAGCCCGGCCTGGCGATGGCGATGCTGCGCACCTTGGGGAGTCGCCTGCGGCAGGCAGAGGCCATACTCGCCCTGCTTGGCCTGCGGCGGGTGGAGGATCGCGTTCGCGGCTTTCTTGAGCTGCTGGCCACCGATTACGGCCAGCCTTGCGATTCGGGGCTGGCCCTGAATCTTCGGCTCACCCACCAGGATCTGGCCAGTGCCCTCAGCACAACCCGCGTCACGGTCACAAGGGTGCTGGGGGTTCTGCGTGAGGAGGGTTGGCTGCAGCTCGATGGCCAGAGGAATCTGGTGGTCAGCCACCTGCCCCGCAACTGACCTCCCGGCTGACCGATCAGCTGAGCCGCTATCCCCGCGGCAACAGCAGTTCCAGCACGGCACCGCCGCAGGGATGGTTGCGGGCCCTTACCAGGCCCCCGTGGGCCAGGGCGATCTGCTGAACGATCGCCAGCCCCAGCCCACTGCCGGTGCGTGGACCCTTGTAGCGGGAGGGATCGCCGCGGTAAAAGCGATCAAACAGGTGTCTGAGGTCGTTGTTGCTGAGGCCGGGGCCTGCATCACGAACGCTGATCAGACACCAGCGTTGGCGCTTGCTGATGCTCACTTCGATGCTGGCACCATCGGGGCTGTAGCGCAGGGCGTTGTCGAGCAGATTGAGCAGGGCCTGATGCAAGCGCGCAGCATCGACGGCCGCCAGCAGCGGCTGGCTCAAGCTCAGCTGCAGGCTGATCTGGCGATCCTGCGCCAGGGGTTCGAGGGTTGCCCAGACCCGATGCAGCACCAGGGCGGGATCGACAAGCTCCCCTGGCGACTCAAGCTCCGCCGGTGTGTTCTCGAGGCGCGAGAGGTCAAGCAGATCGCTCACGAGCAGCTGCAGTCGTCGCAACTCCCTTTGCAGGCGAGCCACCAGCACCGCATGCTGGCCCTGGGTCTGGCTGGCCAGGCTGTCGCCCACGAGCATCAGGGCGGTGATCGGTGTTTTCAGCTCATGGGCCACGTCGCTGACCCAGCGCTCCTGTTGCTCGATCTGGGCCTCGAGCCGATGGCGGCCCTCCAGGATCAGGGCCAGCCAGCCGGCATCCCCAGGGAGTACCCAAACCTCCAGGTTGTGGCTGGAGCGCGACCAGCTGCCCCGCTGGGCCAGGCCGGAGTCGCCGCTGAGCTCAATCAGGTGTCGCAGCTCATCGCATGGCCCAAGCGTGTTGAAGTCCTGGCCCGGCTGCCCCAGGCCCGGCTCCAGATCAAGCAGCTGCTTGGCCCTGGGGTTTAGCGCCGCAATCGAGTGGTTTGGAGCGAGCAGCAGCCAGCCCTGGGGAGCGGCCTCGATCCAGCGCTGCAGCTGCTCAGCAGGGGGGGCATTCGTGGCATTCGTGCCCATGGCCAGCCGGTGTGGCCTGGCCCGTTTCCTGCCGCGCCCCCTGCGTCTGCGCCCCCGCAGCTGCCAGCCGCAGGCTCCGCCCACCAGCAAGGCCACCAGAAAGGCCAGCAGCAGGGCTAGCAGCTGGGGCAGAAGAAGTGGCAGAACCTCCATCGAGGCCGTCCTAGCCGAAGCGATAGCCGAAGCCCCGCACCGTCACCAGGTACTCAGGATTGGAAGGATCAGCTTCGATCTTTTCGCGCAGCCAGCGGATGTGCACATCCACGGTTTTGGTGTCGCCGATGTAGTCGATCCCCCACACCTGCTCGATCAGCTGGTCGCGGCTCCACACCCGCCTGGGATGCTGCATGAACAGTTCCAGCAGCCGGAACTCCTTGGGGGAGAGCCGCAGTTCCTGCCCCGCCTTGAGGGCGCGGCATTCGCCAGGAATCAGGCTCAGCTCCCTGTGCTGCAGCACCTGCAGCTGTTGGGCTTCGGCCTGGGCGCGGGCCTGCTCCTGGCTGTGCTGGCGGCGCAGCAGGGCCCGGCAGCGGGCCACCAGTTCGCGCATGCCGAAGGGTTTGACGAGGTAGTCGTCTGCACCCACCTCCAGGCCGAGCACACGGTCTGTTTCGGAGTCGCGGGCGCTCACCACCAAAATCAGGGGCGTGGGCGAGTTTTGGCGCAGCTGGCGGCAGAGGTCGAGCCCCGTTATCCCCGGCAGCATCAGATCGAGCACCAACAGATCAAAGCGTTCGCGCTGCAGCAGCTCCCAGGCGTTCTTGCCGTTGGCGCTGGTGGTAACCGCGAAGCCCTCGAGGGCCATCGCTTCACTCACGGTCTCGCGGATCGTGTCATCGTCCTCCACCACCAGCAGGCGGGCCGGAGACGCCGGGGAGGGTGCTGAAGTCATGGGCACAATTCTGCTGGGGCGCAGCGGTATCGCGGGACACCCGTCCGTCGATCGGGGTTGGCGTGCACGATTGCGAATCTGGTTGTAGGGTGGTCCAGTTCGGCAGAAGCCGGCGGGCCGTGTGCCCGCGATGTCGAATCCAGCACCGCGCCGCCCCTGCGCTTCTTGGAGGCGGCAAAAGAGGGCAGCGACGGTCCGAAACGTCGAACCAAACCTCGAAGCAGGCTGCAACTGTGTCTCCCGGCTGGGAGGCGGCTGCAGCCCGGTGCGCGACCCATATCCCAGTTCAACCATGGCCTCAATTCACACCATTCATTCCCATCCCACCAGCGCTCCCGGTGGCACCGCATCCAGTGCAGGTGCAGCGAGCGGCTATCCCGCCTGTCCCCTGTCGGCCCGTCCAAGCCGCAGCCAGCATCAGAGGCTCAGTTGGGAGGAGCTGCTCGGTCAGCGCTGAGCCTCTTCAGCGCTGAGCCTTCTTTTTGATACGGAGTTGCTGAGCCGGCCAGGGAGGCAATAGGTAGGGATTCCCATTCCTGATCATTGGTTGGAACGGCTACGGCTACTGGCCCCCTGGCGCCAGTTGGCTGAAAGCAGATCACTGTTTTGCCCTGTTCCGCCATGACCTCCACCGTTTCGGTATCGATGGATTCCGCCACCGCCTTTGCGGCCATCGCCTTGGCCGCCGTTTCCTGGGACGGGATCCTCTCGAAGGCGGGCTCCAGGAGCTTGCGCCACTCGCTGGATTACAGGCGGCCCTACCGGGATCAAGGGGATGCGGCGATGGTGGCGCTGATGGATTCCCTGCTGGCTCAGCTGCGCAGCAAGGGTGCCCAGCACCTGATGGTGGAGGCCGCGGAGGTGCTCAATCCTCAACAGCGCAGCACGGCCTTTGCCGTGGCCGCCGAGATCATGCGCTCCGATGGCCCGCTACAGGCCGATGAGCGCAACATCCTCACGAACCTGGCCATCACCCTTGGCCTCGACGCCGCCACCACTGCGCCTGTGCTGGCCGTGATGGATCTGCTCCATGCCGACCTGCTCGTTGATGCCTGAGCCTCGGGCCAGGCGCCGTTGCGGCTGGCGGATTGTGTGGGTGCGGTAACCCGACCCGCTCCAGTGGTCAAACAACTTTCACAAGCCGTTATGTTAGTTGCACGTTTCGAAACACTTTCGAACCATGGCTGACTCCACCGCTCGCTTCGGCTTCGTGGCCTTTGCCGAAACCTGGAATGGCCGCCTGGCCATGCTCGGTTTCGTGATCGGTCTGGCAACCGAACTTCTCACCGGCCAAGGCATTCTTTCCCAGATCGGCCTGGGCTGAAAACCCGCCTCACAAAGACCATTCCCCATCCCACTCGAAACCCCGGGCTTGCCCGGGGTTTTTTGTTGGCCGCAGCTTTTGAAAGGGGCCCTGACGATCAGCCGTGGCTGGCCATATGGCGCATCAGATCGAGGCACTTGCAGGAGTAACCCCACTCGTTGTCATACCAGCTCACCAGCTTCACGAACGTGTCGGTGAGGGCGATGCCGGCACTGGAATCAAACACCGAGGTGCAGGATTCGCCGATGAAATCGCTCGATACCACCTCGTCCTCGGTGTAGCCGAGGATGCCGGCCAGGGGGCCTTCTGAGGCTGCCTTCATCGCCGCCTTGATCGCCCCATAGCTGGCGGGGCGCTCCAGGTTGGCGGTGAGGTCGACCACAGACACGTTCGCCGTGGGCACCCGGAAGGCCATGCCGGTGAGCTTGCCGTTCAGCTCCGGGATCACCCGGCCCACGGCCTTGGCGGCGCCGGTGGAGGAGGGAATGATGTTCTGGGAGGCGCCGCGGCCGCCGCGCCAGTCCTTGATCGAGGGGCTGTCCACCGTTTTCTGGGTGGCGGTCATCGCATGCACCGTGGTCATCAGGCCGCTGGCGATGCCGAAGTTGTCGTGCAGCACCTTGGCCAGCGGTGCCAGGCAGTTGGTGGTGCAGGAGGCATTGGAAACAATGTCCTGGCCGGCGTAGGTGGTGTGGTTCACCCCCATCACGAACATCGGCGTGGCGTCCTGGGAGGGGGCCGACATCACCACGCGCCGTGCCCCTGCTTCGATGTGGGCGCGGGCCTTGGCGTCGCTGAGGAAAAAGCCCGTGGACTCGAGCACGGTGTCGACGCCCACCGCATCCCAGCGCAGCTGGGAGGGATCCCGCTCGGCGCTGATCCGGATCGTTTTGCCGTTCACCACCAGGGCGCCGTCGCGCACGCTCACCTCGCCGCTGAAGCGCCCGTGGGTGGAGTCGTGGCGCAGCAGGTAGGCGATGTAGTCGACCTCGATCAGGTCGTTGATGCCCACCACCTCGATGTTTTCGAGCTCACAGGCGCGCCGGAACACCAGGCGGCCGATGCGGCCGAAGCCGTTGATGCCGATGCGCAGAACCATGGATCGCCTCCTGGGGCTTCGACGCGATGGTATCGGGCAGCCTACGGGTGGCGGCTGAAGTCGACACGGGCCTCAGCAGATGCGGGGCAGCAGCTCGCCGCTGAGCGGCAGCAGCAGCCTTTCGGTGCCGTAGGGGGTCTGCAGCAGAACCCGCCCGCTGGCCCCTGCCGGCCTGCCGCTGCGCACCTCGCCGATGGCGCGGCCGCCGGCGGGCTCGAGCACCGCCAGGGCCGCGGCCAGCTGGGCCTGCGGCAGCACGGCCACGAAGCGCCCCTCGTTGGCCAGGTGCAGCGGATCGAAGCCCAGCAGCTCGCAGGTGCGCGCCACCGGTTCGATCACCGGTAGCTGCGCTTCGTTGATCGCCAGCTCCACTCCGGCGCCGCTGGCCAGTTCCTGCAGGGCACTGGCCAGCCCGCCGCGGGTGAGGTCGCGCAGGCAGTGGAGCTCAACGCCCGCCTGCAGCAGCTGCTCCACCGCCGGCCAGAGCGGCGCGCAGTCGGTTTCTACCGGCGGCTGCAGCTGCAGGCCGTGGCGGGCGGCCAGAATCGCCACGCCGTGGCGGCCCAGATCGCCGCTCACCACGAGCTGATCGCCCGCTTTGATCGAACCCGGCTCGATCGCCAGGGGCGTTTCGACCAGGCCGATGCCGCTGGTGGTGATGAACACCCCATCCCCTTTGCCCCGCTCCACCACCTTGGTGTCGCCGGTGCGGATGGCAACGCCGCAGCGCTCGGCCGCCGCCGCCATCGAGCTGACGATTCGCCGCAGCAGCGCCAGCGGCAGGCCCTCCTCCAGGATCAGGGCCACGCTGAGATGCAGCGGCCGGGCGCCTGCCATGGCCAGGTCGTTGGCGGTGCCGGTGACCGCCAGGCTGCCGATGTCACCGCCGGCGAATTCCAGCGGCTGCACCACGTAGCCGTCGGTGCTGAAGGCCAGCCGGCCGTGGGCCAGCTGCAGCCGCGCCGCATCGTGCAGCACCTGCTGGGGATCGGCATAGAGGCAGCGCAGCTCCTGATCGATCAGCTGCTGCATCAGGGTGCCGCCGCCGCCGTGGCCCAGCCGGATCCGTTCATCCACTGAGCTCATGCATGGGCCACGTGGGCCTGGCGGCGGTAGCGGTGGTAGGCGGCGCAGGCCCCTTCGCTCGACACCATCGGAGCGCCGAGCGGATGCTCCGGCGTGCAGGCGCCGCCGAAGGCGGCGCAGTCGCTGGGGCTGCTGCGTCCCTGCAGGATCAGGCCGCTGATGCAGGGGCCGGCTTCGCTGGGGCCGCCGGGATCAGCGAAGCCGCCGGGTTCGCCGCTGAACAGGGCCGGCCAGCGGCGCCGTGCGTCGAGGCTGTCGTAGGGGGGGCGCAGGGCCAGGCCCCCGGCCGGCACCATGCCGAAGCCGCGCCAGGGCTGGTCGGCCGGCTCGAACACCGCTTCCACCAGGGCGCGGGCCACCGGGTTGCCCCCCTGCCGCACGACGCGGCCGTAGGCATTGGCCAGCTGGGGCGTGCCGGCCTCCAGCAATTGCACGCAACGCAGCAGACCCCGCAGCAGGTCAAGGGGCTCGAAGCCCGTGACCACCACCGGCAGCCGCTGCTGCGCCACCAGCTGCTCGAGCTCGCCGGTGCCCATCACCGCCGCCACATGGCCTGCGGCCAGGAAGCCCTGCACCTGGTTGGCCGGGTCGTTCAGGATCGCCGCCATCGCCGGCGGCACCCGCACATGGGCATTGAGGATGCTCAGGTTGGCTATCCCCAGCTCCAGGGTCTGGCGGGCCAGCAGGGCCGTGGCCGGGGCCGTGGTTTCGAAGCCCACCGCCAGGAACACCACCTGGCTCTGAGGGTTCTGCCGCGCCAAGGCCAGGGCCTGCACCGGTGAGGTGAGCAGGCGCACATCGCCGCCGGCGGCCCGCACGCCGAGCAGGTCGGCCGGGCCCTGCTCGCTCGGGCTGCCTGGCACCCGCAGCATGTCGCCGTAGGAGCAGAGAATCAGCCCCGGCTGGCGGGCCAGCTCCAGGGCGGCATCGATCGTGGCTGCCGGCGTGACGCACACCGGGCAGCCGGGTCCGTGGATCAGTCGCAGCCCCTCCGGCAGCAGTTGGTCGAGGCCCCAGCGCACGATGGCGTGGGTCTGGCCGCCGCACACCTCCATCAGGGTCCAGGGGCGACTGACGCTGGCGGCCAATTCGCGTGCCAGGGCTGCGACGTCCTCAGCCATCTTCAGGATCCGGCTGCCAGCTCTGGATCATCCGCACGTACTGGGCCCGCTCGTAGGCGGAGGGGTCGGGGCAGCGCTGCTGGCTCATGCAGCCGATCAGCTCGCGGGCCGTGGCGTGGTCGTGCTCGGCCAGCCAGTGGCGCAGTTCCTGCTCGATCTGGCTCAGCCGCCCGGGGCCATGGCGCAGAAGGGTGCCCACCAGCTGGGTGATGCGGGCGCCGGCCATCAGCAGCCGCACCACATCGGTGCCGCGCTGCACACCGCTGCTGGCGGCAAACTCCAGGGGGTGGCGGCCGTGCAGCAGGGCGATCCAGCGCAGGGGAAGGCGCAGGTCGTGGGGGGTGCTGAGCAGCAGGTTGGGGCGCACCGTGAGGGTTTCGATGTCGATATCGGGCTGGTAGAAGCGGTTGAACAGCACCAGCCCATCGGCACCTGCGGCAGTCAGCCGCCGCACCATTGCACTGAGGTTGGTGAAAAAGGGGCTGAGCTTCACCGCCAGCGGCAGCTGCACCTCGGCGCGCACCTCCGCCACGATCTCCTCCACCTGGGCTTCGATGGCGGCGCTGGAGAGGTTTGGATCGGTGGGCACGGCGTAGATGTTGAGCTCGAGGGCGCTGGCGCCGGCGGCTTCGATGGCGCGGGCCGTGCGCACCCAGGTGCCGGGTTGGCTGCCGTTGAGGCTGGCGATCACCGGCACCGAGAGCCGCCGCCGGGCCTGCTCGATCTGGCGCAGGTAGAGGTCGTTGCCGCCATGCAGCAGCGGGGTTTCCGGCACGTAGCTGAGGGCCTCGCCGTAGCTGTCGGCGCCCTGCATCGCCAGCCGGTGCAACTGCAGCTGCTCCTGCTCGATCTGCTCCTCGAACAGCGAGTGGAGCACCACGGCGGCGGCACCGGCCTGCTCCAGGGCCAGCAGCTGCTCGATGTCGTCGCTGAGGGGTGCGGCTGCCCCCACCACCAGGGGGCTGCGCAACTCCAGGCCCAGCCAGCTGGTGGCGAGATCGGGGCTGGCGGCAGTGGCTGGGGTCATGGTTTGGGCTCCGCCAGGGCGCGCAGCATCGACCAGCGCCGATCCAGATCGGCCTGGGCCCGCCGCGCCAGCTCCCGGGCCCGCTCCGGCTGGCTGAAGGAGAGCATGCGGAAGCGGTTCTCCTCGGCCATCACCTCGGCCAGGGGGCGCCGCGGCGGCGGGCTATCGAGCTGCAGCGGGTTCTTCCCCTGGGCCAGCCGGCGCGGGTCGTAGCGGTAGAGCAGCCAGCGCCCCGAGTCGACCGCCGCCTGCTGGTGCGCCATTCCCTTGGCCATGTCGATGCCGTGGGCGATGCAGTGGGAGTAGGCCAGGATCAGCGATGGGCCTGGGTAGCTTTCGGCCTCGAGGAAGGCGCGGATGGTGTGCTCGTCGCGGGCGCCCATGGCCACGCAGGCCACATAGACGCTGCCGTAGGTCATCGCCATCAGGCCCAGGTCTTTTTTGGCCGATGGCTTGCCAGCGGCGGCGAATTTGGCCACCGCCCCCAGCGGTGTGGCCTTGGAGGCCTGGCCGCCGGTGTTGGAATACACCTCGGTGTCGAGCACCAGGGCATTCACGTCGCGGCCACTGGCCAGCACGTGGTCGAGGCCGCCGAAGCCGATGTCGTAGGCCCAGCCATCGCCGCCCACCAGCCAGACGCTCTTGCGCACCAGGGCATCGGCCAGCGCCAGCAGCCGGCCGGCGGGGCTGGCCGCCGCCTGCTCCTGCGGCAGGGGCTCCAGCAGATCCCGCAGCCGCTGCTTGAGCGCGGCCACCCGCTCCCGTTGGGCCACGATCCCCGCCTCATCGGCCTGGTCGGTGCTGGCGATGGCGCTGCTGATCGCCGCGGCCAGGGGGGGCGGCAGCGCTGGCTCGCCGCCTTGCGGGGCCGGGGCGGCCAACGCCTCAAGCAGCTCGAGGGCCATCTGACGCTGCTGGTCGAGGGCCACGCGCATGCCGAAGCCGAACTCGGCATTGTCTTCAAAAAGGGAGTTGCTCCAGGCCGGACCGCGCCCCTCGCCATTGGCGCTCCAGGGCGTGGTGGGCAGGTTGCCGCCGTAGATCGAGCTGCAGCCGGTGGCATTGGCCACCAGCATGCGGTCGCCGAAGAGCTGGCTGGCCAGCTTGAGGTAAGGCGTTTCGCCGCAGCCGCCGCAGGCGCCCGAGAATTCGAACAGGGGCTGCTGCAGCTGCTGCTGGCCGATCTTGTGCAGGTTGAGTTCGGAGCGGGGCCGCTCCGGCAGGTTGAGGAAGAAGTCCCAGTGCCGGCGGGCCTGCTGCCGCAGCGGCCGCTGCGGCGCCATGTTGATTGCCTTGCGGCGCGGCTCCAGCCGGTCGCGGGCGGGGCACACCTCCACGCACAGGGCGCAGCCGGTGCAGTCTTCCGCGGCCACCTGGATCGTGAAGGCCTCGCCGCTGAAGGCATGGTCGCGGGCGGGGGCCTGGCGGAACCCTTCTGGGGCTGCGGCGAGGGCCTCGGGGGGCACCACCTTGGCCCGGATCACGGCGTGGGGGCACACCAGCACGCACTTGCCGCACTGCACGCAGAGATCGCTCTCCCACACCGGCACCGCCTCGGCGATGTTGCGCTTCTCCCAGCGGGCGGTGCCCACCGGCCAGGTGCCATCGCAGGGCAGGGCGCTCACCGGCAGGCTGTCGCCGCGCCGCTCAAGCATCGGGGCGATCACCTCGCGCACGAAGGCCGGCGCGCCGGCGAGCCGTTCGCCCAGGGATGGCTCCGAGCTGGCCGCTTCTGAGCCGGCCGCGCTGCTTTCCTCGCCGGCGAGCTGGGGCCAGGCCAGGGGCTGCAGCTGATCGAGCGTGGCCTCCACCGCCCGCAGGTTCATCGCCACCACCGCTTCCCCCTTGCGGGCGTAGTTGCGGCGGATCGCCTCGCGGATCCCTGCGATCGCCTGATCGCGGGGCAACACGTTGCTCACGGCGAAGAAGCACACCTGCATCACCGTGTTGATGTGCGGCCCCATGCCGGCTTGGCGCGCCACCCGGTAGCCGTTGATCACCCACACCTGCAGGTTGCGCTCGCGGATGCCCTGGCAGAAGTCTTCCTTTGCTCGTGCCTATGTCTGAAGTTGCTGGTAGAATGGCTGTTCAAAAAGGCGCCAATTACCTAGAAAAACCTTTGAAAGGACGAGGTATTCTTTTGGGAGGAGTTCCAGGAGTTCTTCCAGCCAAA
>JAWOHV010000058.1:0-5283 GCA_046484965.1 Prochlorococcaceae cyanobacterium | reverse complement strand
ATGGCGGGAAGGTGCTGGGCCCGCCAATCGATCTCATCGAGTCTCATGCTGCGCCAGCCCATTCCTAGCATGGGTCTCAGGGGAGAGTCATAGGTCTCTCCTGAGTGATTTATGGGAATAGGGGTCCCCGGGAAAGGGCGATCAAGGTGCCTGGGCTCGGGCCATGGGTGCGCCCTTCAGCCGGTCGGCCTTGCGGCCAGTCGGCCTTGCGGCCAGTCAGCAGGGAGGTGTCGGCCCGGCGCCTCCCACCAGGGTGTTGAGCTGGTCATCGCGAAGCACTCATCCTGGTCGGCGGCATTGCGGATGGCCGTTTCCTTCGAGCTGTTGGCGCAATCGCCGAGGCCCATGTTGATCTGCACCGCTACTTCAGGCGAATACCTTCAGAGTGCCATCTGGGCGCTGCGGGCTCAAACAGCAGGGTTTTCTTGTTTCGGCAGCCTGCGAACCATCACAACTCCAGTGGTTCTGCTGGCTGGAAGGTGCATTAGATTGTTTTTTGCTTTTGGCTGTCTTCCAAGCGCAGCAACATTGTGAGCAAGCAGAAAGGAGGACATCAGTTTGTGATGCCTGCCTGCGAAACTCGGCTCGCCGCGGTGCCCATGCTTCAGATCAGATTCACCAAGGGATCCGGGGCTGCGTCCCCGTTGTAAGACGTGAAGAAGGGCGCGATGGACTCCTCCGGCATAGTCCCATAGTTGCCTCGTAGGAGAGCGCCGGCCATGTGGGGGGATGCCATCGAGGTGCCGCTCATCTGCACCAATTCACCGTTGAGGCCCAGGGAGGTGATCAGCAGCCCCGGTGCGGCGTAGGCAACGTCGTCGGTTGGGTCGCCAAGGTTGTCGTAGTTGGAGAAATGGGCCATCACGAGCGGATAGCGCTCATCGGTGGTGGCTGTGTATGTTCCGGGACGCTTGGGATGGGGCGCGTAGCGACCGGCAGCGCTCACGGTGAAAACCCCGGGCAGGTCGCCGGCGCTGGCTGGTGAGTAGTTGTCGACGTCGCTGTCCTCATTGCCGGCCGCAATAGCAAACTGAAATCCAACGGATACTGCGGCGCTGATTGCATTGGTGTATGCAGTTCCGAGCCCGCCAGCTCTGCCCAGGCTCATGTTGATGACGTTGGTTTGATTGACGTTGGTTTGATTGACGTTTTTGTTGGCAACGGCGTAGTTAATCGCTGCGATGATCCGATCGTCATAGGTGGCCTCGCCTGGGAAGAAGACGCGCAGCGCCACCACGGCAGCTCCTGCGGCCACCCCGACTGTGCCCACAGTATTATTCTGTGCTGCAATGATGCCAGCCACGTGGGTGCCATGGCCATCGGCATCCTGAAAGGAGGCGCCAGACGAGCCTGAAGAGTAGAAGCCAGTGCTCCGACTGTCTATCACTAAGTCTTTGGTGTTCGTTGAAACCCCACTGTCGATCACCCAGGCCTTTGCTGCGGCTGGATCCCAGTTTGTTAATCCATTGCCATTCCAGACTTCTTTCACCCCCCAATCGAGGACCTGGCTTGTAGTGCTGCCCCCATCCCCTGGTTTGGTGGGCCTGGCCGTGGGTTGGGCCTGGCCAGCTCGTGCATCCAGCAGGAACACTTGCTGGTTGGCCTCCACAAACGACACACCAGAGTTGGCCTTCAGGTCTTGCGCTTGCTGGGGCGTGAGACGGGCCACCGCAATGCCGACGTGGCGATAGACGTTGAGCGGCTGGATGTTGAGCTCGGCCAGGCGCTGCAGGGCCCGCGCCTGGGGCAGACCATCGGTTTCCAGCAGGTTGTCGGTGATGCCAATCAGGTAAAGGCCCGAGGCTTCCTGGGAGGTTGGTGGCGGCAACCGGAGTGTCGGGACACCGGTGACAGGATCCGGTTGGCTCAGGGTTGGCCCCGCTGAGAGATCGCTGTCGGCAGAAGTGCTTGCTGTGGCCTGGGTCCCGTTGCTGAAGCTGGTTCCGTCTGGCGCTGATTCCTCTACCAGGGTCTTCCCCCCATCTGCGGTCAGCAGGGTCGGGCTGAAGTCTTCGGTGTTGGCGGCCTCGCCGCTGGGAACAACAGTGCTGCCCTGGCTGAGCAGCAGGTCGTTGTAGCCGCTTCTGGAGCTGCTCGAACCCCGCTCGGACGAATTTGCCAGCAGATCGATGCCCTTAGCCATTGCCGCTCTCTTGAGGCTGCGTTAGCGGTTCAGCCTAGGCACTTTTAAGGCAAGGTTCTGCATCGCGCCCCCTTCAGGCGGCGACATTGACCTTCTCACTACCTTTGTGTTGACGCATCAAGTTCTTATCGGTTCCACCTGCAATGGGCCTGGCTCCTGCCAGTGAGTGAGCCAGGCAGACGCTGGGGGATGTTTCCCCCCAGCGTCACGCCCAGGCGATGGCGCCTATTTGGCCATCAGGGCGCTGAGGGGGCCGATCAGGCCGCTGATCGCCGAGCCGGCGGCGGCGGCATTGGGGCCGGCGCCAGTACTGAAGGTGGTGAGCACCAGGTTGGCGGCGGTTTCGATGGCAGGCCACTTGTCGCCGGCCAGCGGACGGATCACCGGCGCGGCCTTGTCCCAGAGGGCCTTGAAGCCGCCCATGGTGGCCACGGCGCCGGCCAGGTTGCCGCCCTTCACCTCGCCCTCGCTCTTCTTGAGCAGGTCGAGTACGGGGTTCACGGCAGGTGCGAGGGCCGTCTGGGCCGCGTCGTTAGCGGCGGTTTTGGCGGCATCACCCACGCCGGTGGCTGCATCCTTGACGGACTGCTCGGCCTGGTTGCAGCCGGAGAGGGCCAAGGCCCCGGCGGCGGCGATGGCAAAGCCCGCGCGCATCAGGGGGTCAAAACGAGTCATGGCAAAGAAGGGGGAACTTGGGGACAGTAGGGAGGGATTGGGGGCGGGCCCGAAGCGGTGGTGATTTGTAAAAACCGCTACCGAACGGGCGTCGCCCCGCAGGCGCGGATCAGCCCAGCAGGGCGCTGAGGGGGCCGACCAAGCCCTTGACGGCGGCGAGGGCGGTGTCCTGGCTGGGAGCTGCTTCACCGCCGAAGGTGTTGAGCACGAGCTTCACGCCCTTGTCGATCAGGCCGTAGTTGGGGCCAGCGGCCAGTTTCACCACGGGTTGGGCCGTGTCCCAGAGACCGCGGAAGGTTTTCATCGTGGAGGAGGCGGCGCTGATGTTGCCGGCTTCCACCTGCTTCTCGGTGGTATTGAGCACCTTGAGCACCGGGCTGATCGCAGCCTTGAGCTGCTCGTTGCCGGTAAGGTCGGCGGCGGTTTTGGCCACGTTGGCGGCGGTGCGGGCCGCATCCTTGGCCTGGCTGAGGCTGGCGCCGGAGCAGGCGGCCAGGTTCAGGGCGAGCAGGCCGGCCAGAGCCACCATCGCCAGACGGCGCAGGGAGGCCAGCGATGGCCAGCGCAGGGGAGGGAAGCGCATGGGGAGCCAGAAAGGAGAACCCCCGGACCGTAGAAACGGCCGGCGTTAATTCCGCCGGGTTTTTGGATCTCTACAAGAAACCTTGATCAATTCGGAAAAATTAGGATGAAAAAGCCCTAAATATTGGATCAATCACCTTTCCTATGGGTCCAGCAGGGTGCTTTCTCTGAGTTTTTGAGCTTGGCGCTGGCTTGCGAGCATGATGATGCATGGTCCAGTGCTTTGGGGTTGGTTGGCGCCTTGCTACCTATTTTAAGACACGCCTTTTGCCCTAAGCGTTAGCTGAAGAGTTGCCTTTTTAGGCTATTAATGCTGGGCGCTGTTTGAGGCCTTCGGGGCTGCGGGCACAAGTGTGTATGGAGTGGGCAATCTCGGTGCTGGCCTCGGCAATCTGGTGGGGGCCGATACCCGCGATCTCGGCGGCCAGACTCCCTCGACGGAAGCACGGCAGCTGGCTGGCGCCTGCTGCAGGGTACAACCCAGCTGGGCCTACCTGGCACCTACTCTTTTGTACACTCGGTTGATGGCGGGCTTGCGGGTGGCAACGCTGATATCGCTGATGTGGATGGCATCACCGGTTACTTCAGCCTGAGGTCTACGGCCTTGATCGTGGAGCTGGCGAGCGGACGCCAGATCGACATTCGTTACCCGGATGATCGTGATCCCCTGGTGACCGACGCTGCCTATGGCATCTGGGCCAATGGCAATGGCTCTTACACGATTGCAGGTGGTTCAGGTGAAGTTCTGGATTCTGCCAGCGGCAAGTTGGAGCTGGGTGCGGCCTGCCTGATCGATTACGGCAGCATCAGCGGTAGCTTCTCCAACTACACCACTTTTTCTTATCGCAATCGCCAAAAGACTGATCTAATCACCCATTTTGAGGGGATCTATCGCAGCAAGGGTGGCAAGTACCGCCTGCCCGCTGCCAGCGTGGCCCTAAACAATCAAGGTGATCTGTCGATTGCCTCGGGGGTGAGCGTTAAGCGCAACCGTAGGGGCGGTCTGGTCTGGTTCGGCGGGCTCACCCCGCTCTGCTACGTGGCCCAGCCGCCGTAGGCCTGAGGGGTTGCCAGCAAGGCGTCATCCGAGCGACTGCCCTTGGTGCTGCCTCAGGGTTTGCTTGGGCAGCGGCCCCTCCAGGTGCTCCCAGGGCAACAGGCGCTCCGGGCTCCAGCTGGCATGGATCACCTCCTGCCAGGGGGGCGGCGTTTCGGGGCCGGAGCTTTGCTCCAGCACCGCCCTGTAGGCCTGCTTCCAACCCCCCAGGCTTTCGTGGCGGCCGCGGGCTGCGGCGATCACCGGGGCCAGGCGCCGGTCGCTGCGCGACAGCAGGGCCTGGATCACGCTCCAGCCATAGCTCTCGGGACGCAGCTCGATGCCCTTGGGCTTGAGCCGTTTGGCCAGCAGCTTCAGGCGCTTATCCGCTTCCGGCCGCACCCCCTGCCACTGGAAGGGGGTGTGGGCCTTGGGCACGAAGGTGCTCACCCCTAACGAGAGCCGCAGGCCAGGTGTGGCCTTTTTGAGGGCCAGCAGCAGCTCGGCGGTGGCCTCCACATCCGCGTCTTCTTCGGTGGGCAGGCCCACCATGCCGTAGAGCTTCAGGCCCGTGAGGCCGCCTTCCTTGGCGTAGCGGGCGGCGGCGTAGATCTCCTCGGTGGTGAGCTTCTTGTTCACCACCTGGCGCATGCGTTCGCTGCCGCTCTCGATCGCGATCGTGAGCGACTTGCTGCCCCGCTTGGCCAGGATCCGGCCCAGCTCCGGCGTCACCGTGGCGGCCCTTGCGCCGTTCCATGCTCATGGTTTCCGGCATGGTCAAGGTGATGGGAATCCCCCGTGCGGCAGCGACAAAAGCCAGCGCGATGCCGGTGTTACCACTGGTTGG
>JAWOHV010000029.1:0-3555 GCA_046484965.1 Prochlorococcaceae cyanobacterium | reverse complement strand
CAAAGACCAGCGCTACATCGAAACGGCGATCCTGGCGCGGCGCCTGGGCCGCCAGCCGGTGGTGGTGATCGAGCAGGCCGATGAGGTGGGGCGGATCATTGCCGCCAGCCGCGAGCTGGGGGCGGCGCCCTTGATCGGCGTGCGCGCCAAGCTCTCGGCCCGCAGCACCGGCCGCTGGGGCAGCTCGGTGGGCGAGCGAGCCAAGTTCGGCCTTTCGGTGCCGGATCTGCTGGCCAGCGTGGAGGCCCTGCGCGCTGCCGATCTGCTCGGTGAGCTGCGGCTGCTGCACTTCCACATCGGCAGCCAGATCAACGACATCGCCGTGCTCAAGGACGCCCTGCAGGAGGCCAGCCAGATCTACGTGGAGCTCACCCGGCTGGGGGCGCCGATGGGCTATCTGGATGTGGGCGGCGGCCTGGGCATCGACTACGACGGCAGCCGCACCGCCAGCGCCGCCTCCACCAACTACTCGCTGCAGAACTACGCCAACGACGTGGTGGCCACGGTGCGCGAGTGCTGCCAGCCCCACGGCATCGCGGTGCCCACCCTGGTGAGCGAGAGCGGCCGCGCCCTGGCCAGCCACTTCTCGGTGCTGGTGTTCGACGTGCTCGGTGCCGGCGCCCCCCCCGGCGCCGAGCCGCCAGCCAGCGACGACGAACCCCTGATCCTGCGCAACCTGCGCGACACCCTGGCTGCCGTGACGGCGGCCGGCGAACCGGAGCAACTCCAGGAGGCCTGGAACGATGCGCTCAAGTTCAAGGACGACGCCCTGGCCGCCTTCCGGCTCGGCTACCTGAACCTGCCCCAGCGGGGCGTGGCCGAGCAGCTCACCTGGGCCTGCTGCCAGGCGATCGCCGCTCGGCTGGCCAGCCTGCCGGAGCAGGCGGCGGTGCCCGAGCAACTGCGCCAGCTGCCGGCCGCCCTGGCCGCCACCTACTACGCCAACCTCTCGGTGTTCCGCTCGGCGCCCGACACCTGGGCGATCGAGCAGCTGTTTCCGGTGCTGCCGATCCAGCGACTGGATGAACGCCCCCTGGCGCTGGGGCACTTCGCCGATCTCACCTGCGACTCCGACGGCAAGCTGGCCCGCTTCATCGACCGCGGCCAGGCCAAAAGCCTGCTCGAGCTCCACGCCCTGCGGCCCGGCGAGCCCTACTGGATCGGCCTCTTCCTCGGCGGCGCCTACCAGGAGGTGATGGGCAACCTGCACAACCTGTTCGGCAGCACCAATGCCGTGCACATCCGCCTCAGCGGCGGCGGCGGCTACCGGCTCGACCACGTGGTGCGCGGCAACACCAACAGCGAGGTGCTGGAGGCAATGGAGCACGACCCGGAGCTGCTGCTGGAGCGGCTGCGGCTGGCCAGCGAGCAGGCGATCGGCCGAGGCGGCCTCAAGATCAGCGAGGCGCGCCTGCTGATGGCCCACCTGGAGGCAAGCCTGCGGCAAACCACCTATCTGCAGGGGGCATGATCGCACTGGGCAAAAGCGAACTGGGCAAAAGCGCACTGGGCAAAACCGTGAAGCGGCGCTGGCTGCAGCCGCTGTCGCGGCCGCTGCGCGATGGCCTCAAGTCGGCGGCGCCCTACGGCATCGCCGCCTTGGGGCTGCTGGGGCTGAAGGCAACGCCCGTGCCGGAAACGCTCAACCTGCTCTTCTACGACGTGCTCACCGCCGCGCGCCGCGCCCCTTCGGCCGCCGACGAGCCGGTGGCGATCATCACCCTGGCTGAAAGCGACATCAAGGCCTACGGCTGGCCGATCGATGATGGCCTGCTCTGCCGGGCGATCGACCGCCTGCTGGCCAGCGGCGTGACGGCCGTGGGCCTCGATCTCTACCGCGACAAGGGCGTGGGCCCCAACCAGGCCTGCCTGCAGGAGCGCTTCCGGCGAGAGCCGAAGCTGGTGTCGATCTTCAACGCGGCCGAGGGGATCCCGGCCGTCCCCGGCACACCCGCCTCCCGCCAGAGCTACAACGATCTGGTGGTGGACCCCGACGGGGTGATGCGCCGCGACCTGGTGCACGTGGCCGGCCAGGACGAGGCAACCGTGACCTTGCCGATGAGGCTGCTAGAGGTGGCCACAGGCAGCGCGGAGCTGCGCGGCGGGATCGAGCGCAACGGCGCCGGGGGGCCTTGGCTGGAGCCAAACTCCGGGGGCTACGCACAACTCGATGCGGCCGGCTATCAGGAGATGCTGCGCTTCCGCGAACTGGGCAGCATGCCGAGCTGGACCCTGGAGCAACTGCTGGCTACCCCTGGCATCCCGGCCGAGAAGCTGAAGGGCCGCATCGTGCTGATCGGCAGCTCGGCCCCCTCGCTTCGCGACCTGTTTCCCGTGCCCCACACCCGGATGAGCGCAGGAATCAGCCAGCTGTTGGTGCCGGGAGTTGAGATCCATGCCCATCGGCTGCTGGCCCTGCACGACCGTCGCCGCG
Source organism: Prochlorococcaceae cyanobacterium (assembly GCA_046484965.1). Taxonomy (GTDB): domain Bacteria; phylum Cyanobacteriota; class Cyanobacteriia; order PCC-6307; family Cyanobiaceae; genus JAWOHV01. The sequence goes on along the minus strand of JAWOHV010000029.1, from coordinate 1,121 downwards.
GCGATCAGCGGTTGCAGATCCAGACCATCCCCGGCTGGAGCCGGCAGGCCCTGATCCTCACCTGTGCGGTGCTGGGCATCGCCCTGGGGGAGGGGTTCGGCACCCTGCGACGCAGCGTGCTGATGGGGGTGGTGGCGATGGTGCTGCTGGTGGCCGGCAGCGGGGCTCTGCAGTGGCAGCACATCTGGGTGGGCTTGAGCATGCCGCTGGCATCGCTCAGCCTGATGGCGGGATCGGGCTGGGTGCGGCGGGGCGCCGCCAGCCAGCAGCAGCGCCAGCAGATCGAGAAGCTGCTCGGCCAAACCACCTCGCCGGCTGTGGCCAAGCAGCTCTGGAACGAGCGCGACACCCTGCTCGCCGACGGCCGCTTCGAGGGGCGGCAGCTGCCGGTAACGGTGCTGATGACCGACATCTGCGGCTTCACCAGCGTTTCGGAACGCCTTTCGCCGGAGGTGCTGCTCGCCTGGCTGAACCGGGGCATGGCCAGCTTCGTGCCGGCGGTCACCGAGCGAGGCGGCATGGTGAACAAGTTCACCGGTGATGGGCTGCTGGCCGTGTTCGGAGCACCCCTGAGCCTGGGGCCGGAGATCGATGCCATTGCCGCGATCGAAACGGCGCTCAAGATTCAGGAGGAGATCGTTCGTCTCAACCGCGAGCTGGAGGCGGAGGGGGCCCCCACGATCCGGATGCGGATCGGCATCCATTCCGGCGAGGTGGTGGCGGGCTCGCTCGGCAGCAGCGAACGGCTGGAGTATGCGGTGATCGGCGACACCGTGAACTGCGCCTCCCGGCTCGAGAGCCTGGAGAAAAGCCGCCAGGACAACATCTGCCGGGTGCTGGTGTCGTCGAGCACGCGCGACCTGCTGAGCAGCTCCGATCCCCTCAGCTGGCAACGCTGGGGGGAGATGCAGGTGAAAGGGCGGCAGGAACCGCTGCAGATCTGGGAACTGCGCGGCCGGCTCAGTTCAGACAGGCTCAGTTCAGCCAGTCTCAGTTCAGACAGCGCACCGGAACCTGCTCCGGCAAGCCCTGGCTGAGCTGATCATCATCTTTGCCCTTATTAAACCACAAGAATATCCACAGGATCGCGCCGGTGATGGTCTCCCAGGGCAGGTCCCACA
>JAWOHV010000124.1:0-13996 GCA_046484965.1 Prochlorococcaceae cyanobacterium | reverse complement strand
CACACCCGCCTTGCGCAGGGCGATGCTGCCGGCGGGGGCACCGATCAAGCGGGCCGCCAGCAGGCCCAGGTCGGGCTCGTGGCCCACCAGCAGCAACCGCCCCCGCTCGCCCGGGGCAACGGCCGCAGCGGCCCAGAGCTCCAGCAGGGGCAGGGGATCGCCGCCCGGTGCCAGGGCAGCCGATTGCTCCAGCTCCGGCGCCAGGCCTGCCGCCAGGGCCAGGTCGGCCGTCTGGCGGGCGCGCCGCAGCGGGCTGGTGAGCAGGCGATCGGCCACCAGATCCAGCTGCCGCAGGCGCTCCAGCACCGCCCGGGTGCGCTCTCGGCCGCGGCCCGTAAGGGGGCGATCACCATCAGCCATGGCCTCGGCCGCCGCGACCTCCCGATCGAGGGCGATGCCATGGCGCAGCAGCACCAGCTCCCGCAGGGGCGCCATCAGGCCAGCTCCAGGCGGCCCCGCAGCCGCAGGGCGCCGGCGGGGTCCACCTCCACACTCAGGGCCAGCCCATCGACTGCCTCGCTGGGCAGCCCACCAGCCAAGGCACCCAGCAGCCGCCAGGGCTGCCAAGCCGCCAGCAGCTTGCGGGCAGGCTTGGCGCCCATGGCCCACTGGAAGGCGGCCGTGGGGGAGTTCAGGGCGGCCAGCTGCTCGCGGCGCTGGCGGGGCTGCTGGCGCGATTCACGCTGCTGCTCCAGCACCGCCAGCCCCTCACCCCACCAGGCCAGCGGACCCTGCTCGAAGCGGGCCCCGGCCAGGCTCACCTGCAGTTGGTCGGGGTCACCCCGCTGGGGGGCGCTCTGCAGCCGGGTCCACACCTGCAGCGTCTGGCCTTCGGCCTGCAGCGGCGCTGCCCCGAAGCCCTGGGCCTGAAGGGCGCTGGCCACGGCCTCCGGCTGGGGATCGCCACTGCGGCTGGCCAGCAACCAGCCCTGGGCCTGGCGGGCCCAGAGCAGCGGCCCGCCATCGGCGGCGGCCACCAGGGCAGGCAGGGGACCCGCTTCCGCGGCCAGGGCCGCCCGGAGCAGGGAAGCCAGGGGCATGGCCTCTGCGGCAGCCGGCGTCTGGGGCTCTGCCTGGCCAAGGATCGCGGCCGGATTGGCCAGCAGGGCCAGGCTGGCGGGATCGCCGCGCAGGGCATCCAGCAGCGCTTCAGCGCCGGAAAGCTGCAGCGCCGGCAGAGGCTGGCGCAGCGAAAGCAGGCCCTGCACCGCCAGGGCGCGGCCCTCGGGCCGGATCACCGCCACCAGCTCCTGAAGCCGGGGATCGGCGGCCGCGGCAGCCGCAAGCCCTAAGCGGCCCGCCAGGGCCCCGGGGCGGGCGGAGATAAGGGCCGTCCCCTGCTCCAGCTCGGCGATGGCGCGGCGGAAACGGGGCTGGCCGGCCTGGTTGAGCTCATCGATCTGGGACACATCCAGGGCCTGCTCGAGCACGCCGCGGCCCGAGGCAAGCAGCACCAGGTCGTCGTTGACCAGGGCCGTGGCCAGGGGCACCGACTCCTGGCCCACCAGGGCGCCACGGCCGCTGATCAAGCCCATGCCCCGATAGCTGCTGATCTGCAGGTCGGTGCCGGCGAGGCTGCGGGTCTGCCAGAAGCGCTGCAGGAAGCGCCGCGCCCCCTCCGGATCCCGGCTGCGCAGGGCCAGCAGCCAGCCGCCAGCCCCATCTGCACCAGCACCAGCACCAGCAGCTCTATCGCCAGCGCCAAAGAGGGCCAGGCTGGTTTCGTCCCCAAGCCAGGGGGCCAGCTCATTGACGTAATCCAAACCGGCGGCGGCGAAGGCCCCATCCCGCAGCCGATCGAGGTTTTCAGCGGCCTGGCGCCGCTGGCGAGCCGGCGCCACCGCCCTTGCGTAGCCCACCAGGGTGTCGGGTGCTGCCAGCAGATGCAGGCTGAAGGGGGCCTGGCGGGGCACGAAGCGGGCCGCCAGTGGCTGGCGCAGCGGCTGGTGAGCGAGCTGCAGCGGACTGCGCTGCCACACCAGCCACCAGCCGGCCAGCCCTAGGCTCAGCAGCACCAGGGCCACCGCCAAAACCGCCGCCAGGAACGGACGGGCCCTCATCGGCCAACCCCCTGCATGGGCCCTACGGAGAAGTGGCCTCATCTTTATCCATTGCGCCACGCTTTGACAGCCCGCGCCACGCTTTGGCAGCCCGACCCATGGACTCACCCGCACCGATTTCCGCCCGTGAGCTGCAGGAGCGCCTGGCCGCCGGCGAATCGCTGCAGCTGGTGGACGTGCGCGAAGCGGCCGAACTGGAGCTGGCCCGGCTGCCCTATGGCGTCGTGCACCTGCCCCTGAGCCAATCCGAGCGCTGGGCAGCATCGATCAGCACCACCCTGGCCAGCGACCGGCCGATTGTGGTGCTCTGCCATGCCGGCATCCGCAGCCTGCAGATGGGCCACTGGCTGATCGAGCAGCACGGCTACCGCGACGTCTGGAACCTGCAGGGCGGCATCGACGCCTGGAGCGTCGAAGTGGATCCAGCCATACCCCGCTACTGAAGGCGCCCCAGCCGGCCCCGGAGCGCTGCCCTTACCATCACCCCAGTTGCAGACGGCGGCGCCGCCAGCCCTTGCCTTCCCTCCCCAGCCGCCAACAGGAGGTGCTCCGGGCCACGGTGCGGCACTACGTGGACACCGTGGAGCCGGTGGGCAGCAACATGCTGGTACGCCGCTTCGGGCTGCCCGCCAGCGCCGCCACGGTGCGTTCGGCGATGGGCGCCCTCGAGCAGCGGGGCCTGCTCACCCAGCCCCACACCTCCGCCGGCCGCATCCCCAGCCAGCAGGGCTACCGCTTTTATGTGGATGAGCTGCTGCCGGCCCCCAGCGCCGCCGCCCTGCAGCTGGAGCGCGAGCTCAGCGGCATGGGGCTGCAGTGGGCCGCCCTCGACGACCTGCTGCAACACCTGGCCCGCCGCCTCTCGGACCTCACCGGTCTGTTCAGCCTGATCACCAGGCCGCAGCGCCCCGAACCGCAACTGCAGGCGATCCGCCTGGTGAGCAGCAGCGACCGCCTGCTGGTGTTTCTGGTGCAGGGCCAGGCCCTGAGCACCAGCCTCAACCTGCGCCTGCCGCCTGGAGAGAACGAAGCCCTGCCGATCCTGGAGCGCTGGCTGAACAACCAACTGGATGCCGGCACCAAGGGCTGCATTGCCTGGGGCCAGCTGCCGGCGGAGCTGCGCCGCAGCGGCACGCTGCTGCAGCAGGCGCTGGAAAGCCACGCTCGCTTCCGCCAGCAGGAAACGAGTGCGGCGGTGGCGGCCGGGCTGAGCGGGCTGCTGGGCCAACCGGAATTCCACCGCACCGCCAGCCTGCGGCCGCTGCTGCAGCTGGTGGAGGAATCCCCCCAGAAAGTGCTGGGCCCAGGCCCAGGCAGCATCTGGATCGGCACGGAGCACCCCCACAGCGCCCTGGAGCAGTGTTCAGTGGTGCAGGCCCCCTACCGCAGCGGCGACGGCGGCCTCGGCCAGGTGGCGCTGGTGGGGCCGATGCGGATGGCCTATGCCACGGCGCGGGTTGCCGTGCAGTCGGTGGCGGCCATCCTGCAGCGGCTGCTGAGCTGAGGGGGCAGGGCATGACCTATTGCGTGGGCTTCCGGCTGGAAGCGGGTTTGGTGTTGGTTTCGGATTCGCGCACCAATGCGGGCGTGGATTACATCTCCAGCTACAGCAAGATGCATGTATTCCAGCCGTCCGAGGACCGGCTGTTCGTGCTGCTGGCAGCCGGCAACCTGGCCACCACCCAGGCGGTGGTCAACCGCATTCGCCGCGACCTCGCTGCCCACTCTGCTGACCAAGCTGCTGCGCACTCAGCTCCAGGCATTCTCCCCGCTGGCCCAGGGGCGGAGCGCGGCGTGGATCTACTCAATGCCCGCTACCTGTTCGAAGCGGTGGACTATGTGGGTCGACTGAGTTTGGCGGCGCAGCAGGCCTTCGCCCCATCGCTGCGGCAGGCGGGGGGCAGCGGCGAAGCCAGCTTCATCCTCGGCGGCCAGATCCGCGGCGACCAGCACGGCCTCTACCTGATCTATCCCCAGGGCAATGCGGTGATGGCCACGGCCGAAACGCCCTTCCTGCAGATCGGCGAGAGCAAATACGGCAAACCACCACTTGATTACGTGGGCCACAAAGACCTCAAGCTCGAAGATGCAGCCCGCCTCTGCCTGATTTCGGAGATCATCACGCGGCGCTCCAACCTCACCGTGGGGCCGCCCTTCGAGATCGCGATGGTGCCGAAGGACAGCTTGCGCGTTTCGCGGCGCCTGAAGCTCGAGAAGGACGCCCCCGAGATCAGCCGGGCGATGGAGGTGTGGTCCCAGAGCATGCAGGAGGGGCTGCAGCGCCTGCCGCGCTTCCCTTGGGAGCAGGATCCGCTCTAGAACCCGCTCGAGGGGAGCCTTCAGAGGCTGCCGAGTTTCTCAGCCACGGTGTTCACGTCCTTGTCGCCGCGGCCCGAGAGGTTGAGCACCACTTCGGTGCCAGGCGCCAGGGTGGGGCAGAGCTTCTCCAGCCAGGCAAAGGCGTGGGCCGTTTCCAAGGCGGGGATGATGCCCTCCAGGCGGCAGAGCAACTGCAGGGCATCGAGCGCCTCGGTGTCGGTGACGGCGCCGTATTCGGCCCTGCCGATCGTTTTGAGGTAGCTGTGCTCGGGGCCGACGCCGGGGTAATCGAGGCCGGCGCTGATCGAGTGGGCCTCCTGCACCTGACCCTCCTCGTCCTGGAGCAGCAGGCTCATGGCGCCATGCAGCACGCCTACGCGGCCCTCGGTGATCGTGGCGGCATGGCGGCCCGTAGCCACACCATCGCCGGCGGCCTCCACCCCCACTAGCCGCACGTCCGTGTCCTGCACGAAGGGATGGAACAGTCCCATGGCGTTGGAGCCACCGCCCACGCAGGCCACCAGCACGTCGGGCAGGCTACCAAAGGCTTCCTGGCACTGGCGCTTGGTTTCCTCACCGATCACGGCATGGAAGTCGCGCACCAGCATCGGGTAGGGGTGGGGGCCGGCCACCGAGCCGAGGATGTAGTGGGTGCTCTCCACGTTGGTCACCCAGTCGCGGATGGCCTCACTGGTGGCGTCCTTGAGGGTGGCGGTTCCGGCGGTGACGGGCTGCACCGTGGCCCCGAGCAGGCGCATGCGGAACACATTGAGGGCCTGGCGGCGCATGTCCTCGGCGCCCATGTACACCACGCACTCCAGGCCGAAGCGGGCGCACACGGTGGCGGTGGCCACGCCGTGCTGGCCGGCGCCGGTTTCAGCAATGATCCGCTTCTTGCCCATGCGCAGGGCCAGCAGCGCCTGACCGAGGGCGTTGTTGATCTTGTGGGCGCCGGTGTGGTTGAGGTCTTCGCGCTTCAGCCAGATGCGCGGGCCGCCCTCAGGCCGGCGGTAGTGCTCCGTGAGCCGCTCGGCCTCATAGAGGGGATTGGGCCGCCCCACATAGGTGCGCAGCAAATGGTTGAGCCGATCGGTGAAGGCAGGATCGGCCCAGGCCTCGGATGCCGCCTGCTCCAGCTCCGCCAGCGCCGGGATCAGGGTTTCCGGCACGTACTGGCCGCCGAACTGGCCGTAGCGGCCCAGGCTATTGGGGCGGGCATCCAGGGCCAGGGAGGCCGGATCAGGGCTGCCGGCGGCGTGCAGGGGGGGAACGGTGCTGGTCACCGGAGCGGTATTCAGATGTGCAGAGCCTAAGAAGCCAGCGCCAGGAACCAGAACGGTTCCATAATGGTTGCACTGCCGTGCCATCACCGGCTGCCATGGCCAAAACCATCACGCTCAAGAACCTGCCCGATGCGCTCCATGCCCGGCTCGCCGCGGCGGCCAAGCGGCACCGGCGCAGCCTCAACAATGAAGCGATCGTGTGCCTGGAGGCCGGTCTGGGCCATGACCCCTTGGCCGCAGAGCAGCAGCTGGCAGAGATCCGGGCGCTGCGCGACAGCCTGGCTCCGCACCGCTTTGACCCTGCTGAGATCGACGCCTTCAAGCGCGAGGGGCGGCCTTGATTGTTGTCGACACCAACGTGCTGGCCTATCTGCTGCTGCCGGGACCCAAAACAACCTCGGCGGAAGCTCTGTGGCTCGATCAACCCCGCTGGGCGGCACCGCCGCTCTGGCGCAGTGAGTGGCGCCATGTGCTCACCACCTACCTGCGGCGTGACCTGCTCCTGCTCCCCCAGGCCGTGGCACTGATGCAACGCGCAGAGGTGCTCCTCGCTGGTCAGGACGAACCCGTGGCGTCCGATCAGGTCTTGCAGCTGGCGAACAGCAGCCGCTGCAGTGCCTACAAGTGCGAGTTTGTGGCCGCTGCGCTGCAGCTGGGGGCACCGCTGGTCACAGAGGACCGGGCCGTTCTCGCGGCCTTCCCAGATGTGGCGAGACCCCTGGTTTAAGAGCTGGAGCTGGCACGGGCGGCCCTGGAGAAGGCCGGCTTGCGGCCGAAGCAGACGGGGGGGGTAATGCGGTGATCCGCCAAGGGCTGTCGGCCGGAGGGCAGCCCTCTGCAGCAGAGCATCGCCCGTTTGTGATGCAGCCCCAGGCCTGCGGGCTGCAGCCAGGCATCGATCCGTTGCGGCTCAAGCAACTGCTGGATCAACTCGACATCGAGCAGTTCACAGTTGTCCAGGAGGCCCAGGGGCAGCCGTCATCGTGATCATTCCCGATGTCACTCTGCTGGTGGTTGCCTACAACTCCCACACCCCTCACCATCAGCAGGCCAAGCCGTGGAGATCCCCTTGGCCATGTGGCCTCCTGGCTGGATCAACCGACGGTGCTGCTGCTGCAGCCAGGCCCGCGCCACCTCGCCATCCTGACGAGCTTTGGCGAAGCCGGTGTGCTCCCTGCGGTCCTGATGACCGATGCCCACATCGCCGCCCTGGCCATCGAAAACCAGGCCAGCGTGCACTCCAACGACAGCGATTTCAGTCGCTTTCCCGGCCTGCACCGGACCAATCCACTCAACAATCCACTCAACGGCGTCAGACCAGCCATACAGCCATCCCGAACAGCGAAACCGGTGTGGGGCAACAGCCCGCACTGCTCACGGATCGCCTGGGGGATCGTGACCTGGCCCTTGCTGGTGCTGCCTACTCGTGTCGGCCGCCTGTCCAAGATCAGACTGCGCTGCAGAGGCACAGATTTCGACATGGCCAAAGGCGGCTGGCAGGAATTCAGCAGGCCGGAGAGCCTCGCGCGCGGCACGGCCAGCGGCCCGCCAGGCGGGCCCACCCCCAAGACCCAGCAGCGGGTGCGGGTGCAGCGCAGCAAGGCTGGCAAGGGCGGAAAGCTGGTAACGGCGATCACCGGGCTGGAGGCACCGGAAACCGAGCTCAAGGCCCTGCTCAAGCAGCTCAAGGCCGCCGCCGGCACTGGCGGCACCCTCAAGGACAGCGTGATTGAGCTGCAGGGCGACCAGGTGGCGCCGGCCCTGGCCGCCCTGGAGCAGGCCGGCTTCCGGCCCAAGCAGGCGGGTGGATGATGGGCTGATGCCAACCACCACCCCAAGGCCCTACGAGCCACTGCGCAAAATGCGCGTGATCTGCCACGGCCTGCGTCTGGCAATGCGCGACAAGGCCGTGGCCTACAAGGTGGTGCTTGCAGCTGGGCTCCTGGCGATCGCCTTCGCCCAGCGGGCCTGGCTGGATTTCAGTCTGGTGCTGGTGACCACGGCGCTGGTGCTTTCAGCCGAACTGCTCAACACCGCCCTCGAGGAGCTTTGCGACTACGTGCAACCGGAGCGCGCACCCCAGATCGGGGCCACCAAGGACATCGCCGCTGCCGCCGTGAGCGTGTGCATGGGGGCCTGGGTGATCGTGATGCTGATCGAGGGCTGGCGCCTGCTGCTGGCCAGGGAAAGCTGAGCGCCAGCCAGCACGGGATGCAGGCCCGCCGCCTCGCGCCTGTGATGTGGGCCCGGCGGAGGCTCTGACCGCACTCGAAGCTGAATAGCGGAGCAATCCAGCCATGGCAGGGGATCAAGCTCAGAAGCCCGCCTTGGTGAAATCGTCGCCGATGTAGCCAAGCGGCAATTGGTCACGCTCAGCCGGTGCCACCGCAAAACAATCCCCGAAGTTGAGCTGGGCCGGATGGCCCTGGCCCTTGCCAAAACGCTTGAAGATGCCGAGAGCGCGCGCTGCCAGATCCCCATCAACCGGCACCACATCAGGATCAATCAGATCCAGCAACGTCTGCATCGGTTCGAGCACACCACGGCAGTGAGCAACTAGCAGCAGCTCCTGCAGGGTGCCTGGCACGGGGCACAGGAGAGAATGCCCCCGTTCGCCCCGCCGCCCTGCGCCGATGTCCGCCGCTCCCACCACCCCCACCTACGGCGAACTGACCAGCCAGGGAGCCTCCACCAACATCGCCTGGCACCACACCTCGGTGGACCGGACCGCCCGGGCCCAGCAGCGCGGACACCGCAGCGCCATCCTCTGGTTCACGGGCCTGAGCGGCGCCGGCAAGAGCACCCTGGCCAATGCGGTGAACTCGGCCCTGTTCGAGCAGGCAATGGCCTGTTATGTGCTCGATGGCGACAACATCCGCCACGGCCTCTGCAACGACCTGGGTTTCTCCGATGCCGACCGCGAGGAGAACATCCGCCGCATCGGCGAGGTGGCCAAACTGTTTCTCGATGCCGGCGTGGTGGTGCTCACCGCCTTCGTGTCACCGTTCAAGGCCGACCGCGACCGCGCCCGCGCCCTGGTGGAGCCGGGCGACTTCATCGAGATCCACTGCGCCGCCGATCTGGGCGTGTGCGAGCAGCGAGACACCAAGGGGCTCTACGCCAAGGCCCGCGCCGGCGAGATCAAGGACTTCACGGGCATCTCCAGCCCCTATGAAGCGCCCGAAACCCCGGAACTCAGTGTCGACACCGGCAGCCAGAGCCTCGAAGCCTGCGTGCAGCAGGTGATCGCCTACCTCGAGGCCCAGGGGATCATTCGGGCGACTTCCTGAGCGGTGGCTTCCTGAGCGGTGGCGAAGGGAGCGGTGGCCCCAGCTCGCTGGGGGCCGCCAGTTGTCGTAGCAGGGTGGTGCCCACCAGGGCCGGGATCACGTACCGGGAGGTGAACAGCACCCCCAGCAGCAGAGCACTGGCGGTGCTGGCCTGGCCCGCCAGCAGCAGCACCAAGGCCGCATCGCGGGTGCCCACCCCGGCGAAGGAGAGCGGCAGCAGGCCCACCAGCAGAACGGTGGCGATCAGGAGGTAGCCGGGCAGGCTCCAGAGGCCGATGCCCAACGCGGCGGCAAAGAGGGCCAGCTGGGAGAGGTGCAGCGCCCAGAGCAGCACGGACAAGAGCACGAACCAGCCCAGGTCCCAGCGGCGGAAGTGGGAGGCCAGCCGGGCCGCCTCGCTGAGCTTGGCCGGCAGGCGCCGCAGCAGTGGCCCGAGACTGCCGTCGACCCGGTGCGGCAGCAGCACCACCGCCAGCACGGCCAGCAGCGCCAGCAACACCAGGGGCAGGGGCGCGGAGCGGTAGAGAGCCACCAGGGCCCCGAAGCCGCTGCGGCCGGAGGCGGGCAGCAGCGCCGTGCCCAGCGCCAGCAGCAGGGTGAGCAGCACCAGCGCCAGCAGATCGGCCGCCTTCTCGTACACGGTGAAGGCATGCAGGGAGAGGGGGTAGGGCCGGCGGTCGAGGCGCTGGCAAACCATCCCCTTGCCCAGGTCCCCCAGCTTGGAGGGCAGCACCAGGTTGAAGGTGGCGGCGATGAAGTAACTGCGCAGGGCCGTGGCGAAGCCGGGGGCCGGATCGATGCCGAGGCGGGACGCGAAACCGCTGTAGCGCCAGCTGCTCAGGGCGCTGAGCGGCCCACCGCAGGCGAAGGCCAGCAGCAGCAGCGGCGCCGAAGCCTGGCGGCAGGCCGCCAGCAGCTGGGCGATGTCCACCGAGCGGTAGAGCACCAGCAGCAGGGCGATCGAGAGCCCCAGGGCAGCCAGGGCCTGCCACGACCAGCGGGAATGGCGACGAGATCCAGCCATCACCATTGCCGCTCCAGCAGCAGCTCTTCACTCTGCAGCTGCACCGGCCCCTGGCGCAGCAGGTTGTAGGGGTGGTGCACGCGGCTCATCACCACATGGCGGAAGCTGGCGAAGGCCGTGGGCTGCAGCTGGGCGCCGGCGGCAGCGCCTCGGGGCAGGCGGCAGCGATCGTGCACCAGGAGGCCATCGTCGAGGAACTGGATCCGGCGCGTGTAGAAGGCGCCGGCAGTGGGACCGGCGTGGATCAGCACCTGCTGCATCAGCCAACGCACCTGATCAGCACACCAACGCCCGCCGAACAGCATCAGCAGCCGCAGAACGATCAGCTTGGTGGTGGTGAGCCGCTGGCGCTTGGCCCGATACAGCCGACCCTCCAGCAGCAAGGTGCGACCGTCGAGCCAGCTCCAGCTGAGCAGCGAGCCGGGTGCATTGGCCAGCAGCACCGGCCCTGCACGGCCGCCGCGCCCCCGCAGGCGCACGGCCACCTGGGTGTCCTGGTCCACAAAACGGCCCTGGCGATAGAGGCGGAAGCCGCCACCGGTGGCCAGCGCCAGGTGGGTCTGGCAGGAACCATGGCGGATCCAGAGGTGGCCGGCCTCGGGCAGGCTGCGCTCGAGCTCCGCCGGCACTGGCACCGCCGCCGGCAGGCTCTGGGCGGCCGCCGCAGCACGCAACCGGCGCAGCAGCAGCAGGTCGCTCCAGAGGTGGTGCTGGATCACGTAGTCGTCGCGCACCTGCACCGGCTGGTACAGCCAGCGGGCCTCAAGGATCGCCAGCACCACGGGCAAATCCGCCGGCCGGGTTTCCAGGGCGTACTCGAGCAGGCCATGGCCGAAGCAGTTCCAGGTGCCGCGGCAGAACAGCTCACCGCCGATCACGCCATCGGGCTCCACGGCGCTGAGGATCACCGTGAAGGATCGATCGAGCAGCTCCCCCCAGTTCACCCCGGCGTCCGGGAGCAGCCGGGCGATCTCCAGCAGGCAGGCGAAGGTGAGCGTTTCGTAGCCCACATCGAAGCCGCCGTATTCCTCAAACCAGCCCTCCGGGCTGCGCCAGCTCAGCAGCCGCGCCAGGCGCTGGCGGGCGGCCCCCTCCCAGCCCCCCAGGCCCTCCAGCCGGGAGGCCCGCAGCAGGCAGAGCACGATCAGGGCTTCGTGGTTGGAGAGACGGCCGCTTTCCTGGTGGTGGGCCAGCCAGTGCAGCCGCCGCTGCAGCGAAGCGGCCACCGCAGGCAGCGGCATCCCGAGCAGCGGCAAGGCCTCCAGAATGGCGAACAGGGAGAACACCGTGGCGCCGGCGGCCTGCTCGAAGGGGAAGTAGTCGTCCACGCTGCCGTTGCCGTGCTGGCGGGCGAGCGACTCCTGCACCGCCGCCTCCAGCAGCTGCCGCAGATCGCGCTCACCCTGGGCCGAAGCCGGCAACAGGCCGTCCTCGAGGGCCAGGGCCAGGGGGTAGAGCGCCTCCTGGGACATGCCGCTGGGGAAGTCCTTGATCTTGTACTGCCAATAGGCGCGATCGAAGCAGCCGTAGCTGACGGAGGTGGGATCCCGGTCGACGAGGGTGAGCAGGTGGCGGCAGCGCTCCACCACGCTGGCTTCGATGGCCGTCAGCAGGGGGGTCATCGGGTGACCTCGCTGGTGTGGCGGCGTTCGCAGGCCAGATCCACCAGCAGCAGCTGCTCGCGGCCGCGGCGGCGCCAGGGGCCGGCGGTGCGGCAGGCGGGCGTCCATCCCGCCGCCTGGGCGCGGGGGCTAACCAGCAGCAGATGGCTGATGCCGCGTGCCTCCAGCCAGGGGTGGGGCAGGCCAGCGGCGGCATCAAGGCGCTGGCGGGCCAGCCAATCGCGATCGCGCCGCAGCGCCAGGTTCTGGGCGATCGCCCCGAGGTGGAAACCCCGATCCAGTTCCTGGGCATAGAAGCTGGTGGCACCGCTCACCAGGGCCAGGGCATCGTTGAGGGCCTCCAGGCGGCTGTCGCCGCCTGGGTTGAGCACCAGCACCCGGGCCCTTCCGCCCGCCGCCAGCGGTGCCGCCAGCCGATCCTGAAGCGGCTGCAGCGCCGCCAGCGGCAGCGTCACCGGCCCGGAAGGCCGCACGGCCATTGCCAGCGCCAGCCCCAGCCCCAGCGCCGCCAGCAGCGACCAGGGCCGGAAAGCAGGCCAGGCCAACAGCGGCTGCAGGATCGCCAGCTCGGCCAGCGAGAGCAGCAGCCGGGCCGGCAGATCGGCGTAGCGGGCGGGGTTGTGCAGGGCAAAGGCCAGCGCGAAGGCCAGGCTGTAGAGCAGGGCCCCCGCCAGCAGCACGGCGAGCAGCACCCGCCGCCGCCAGGGCGGCAGCCCCTGGGGGAACGGCCGCTGGCGCCAGGCCAAAGGGAGTGCCGCAGGGAGTGCCGCCATGAGTGCCGCCATGAGTGCCGCCAGGGCCAGCAAGGCCAGCGAACCGATCCAGGGGAGCAGGTGCTTGGCACCCGGCAGCGGCCGGAACCGGTCCGTTGCCAATAGCTCCAGGGGCGGAACAGCCAGCAGGGTGGCCGGCCCCGTGCCACCGCTGCGGGCGGCCTCGGCGAGCACCGCAGCCCAGGGGGGCTGGGCCTGCGGAGCGGTGCCCACGAACAAGCGCAGGGTGGGCCCCCAGTTTTGCCCCTGAACGGCCGGGCCGCCCCAGTGCACACCCAGCAGCGCCACCAGCGGGGCCGCGATCAGCAGCGGCAGCAGCCGGCGGCAACCAGCGCCGCTGGCCGCAGCACCCTCCAGCAGGAGGGCGATCAGCAGCGTGGCCAGCAGCAGCAGGCCGTAGGTGGGGTAGACCCCCGCCAGCAGGCCGAGCAGCGGCAACAGCAGCAGCCAGCGACGGTGCAGCAAAGCCACCAGGGCGAGCACCAACAGCAGGCTGCCGAGATCGCGGGGGGTGCCGCTGAGCACCTGGGTGGACACCAACACATTGCCCACCAGGAACAGGGCCAGCACGGCCTTCTCCGGCGACGCATCGCCGCGCCCCCCCGCCAGGGGCCCATCCCCCACCAGCCCATCGGCCAGCAGCCAGAGCCCGAGCGCGGTGGGCAGCACCAGCAGCACCGCCAGCAGCTTGAGGGCAGCGGCCGGGGGCCAGCCCAGGGCGCCGATCAGGGCCAGGGCCAGGCCGCGGTAGAGCGGCGGCGTGCCGGCGGCGAAATAGGCCAGCTGGGGCACATTTGTGGGCGGAGCGCCCGGCGGCCAGAGCAGCGGCGGCCCGAACTGGCGGGTGTCGTCGAGCACGCTGGCCGGATCGAACCAGCGGGGTGCTGCCAGGGCCAGGAACAGGGCCGTGAACACAAGGGCAGGAAGCCAGGCCGGCAGGCGCCGCAGCAGGGAGGAAGCCAGGGAGGAGCTCATGGACGGGGCAGCGACGCCTGGTGCTCCCGCTGCTGGGCGAGCAACCGTTCCGACAGCCGGCGGTTGATGCCGCTGAGGAAGGAGATGTAACTCACTACCAGCAGCTGGGTGGCGGTGAGAAAGAGCAGGCTGGCGGCCACCAGGCTGGGCACATGGCTGCGGGTGGTGCCATGAACCCAGAGCCAGATCCAGCGGCCGAAGAGCAGGCCCGAAGCCGTGAACAGCAGGGCGGAGGGCCAGAGCAGCAGCTTCTCGGCCCGATACACCATCAACGTGCGCACAATCGTGCGCAGGGAGCGCAGGATGTAATCGAGATTGTTGCGCACCAGCCGCGACTCGCGGGTTTTGGCATTGACCCGCACCGGCACCGAAACCACGCGCAGCCCACTCAGACCGGCCTGGATGATGCTCTCGAGCGTGTAGGTGTAGGGATCGAAGATGTTGATCCGCAGGGCCGCATGGCGGCTGATCGCCCGGAAGCCGCTGGGGGCATCGGCCACGGAGGTTTTGCTGGCCAGGCGCACCACATGGCTGCCGAGGCGCTGAAACAGTTTCTTGGCGGCCCCGAATTCGTCGTGGTCGCTGATCGGCCGGGCTCCCACCACGATGTCGGCCTCGCCCGCCAGCAGCGGCGTCACGATCGCCAGCAG